>DKEU01000206.1:2885-15978 GCA_002452635.1 Desulfovibrionaceae bacterium UBA6814
CAGGTTCAGGGCCTGGCGGTTCTTGCCCAGCCCCGCGTTGGCCTTGGCCATGTAGTAGAGCACGATGGTGTTGCGCTTTTCCTTGGGGATGGCCGAGAGCATGTCCAGGGCCTCGGCGTATTGCTTGGACTCGATGAGGATGGCCCCGGACTCCTGGCGCGCGGCCAGGTCGTCGGGGTGGCGGGTCAGGTAGTCGCGCAGGGTGACCACCGCGTCGGCGTACCGCTTCTCGGCGTAGTAGGTGGTGGCCAGGGTCAGGGAGAGCTCGCGCTGGTCCGGGAACTCGGCCAGCCCCTTCTTGAGCAGGGTGCGGGCCTCGTCCATCTTGCCCGCGCGCCAGAGGAAGTTGGCCCCCTCCAGGTAGATGCGCGCGGACGGGGCCAGGGCCAGGAGCTTGTCCAGGGCGCGGGACGCCTCGTCCACCCGGCCGTTGTTGCGGGCGTCCTCGAACGCCAGGTAGTAGTAGGAAATCTCCGCGCTGCGGCTGACGGGCACGCCGGGGGCGGGGGCCTCGGGCCGGGGGGCCTGGCCGGTGAGGGCGCAGCCCGCAGCCAGGGAGAGGGCCAGGGCCAGGGCCAAGGCCACACCGATCGCCCGGGAGGGGCGGTGCGGAAGAGGGCGGTCGTGGGTCATAGGGATGTGGCGCCTTGCCGCGGCCCATGGGCCGCGTGAATTCTGCTCAACTGGGTGAAGATAGTCCTTTTCCCCGTGAAATGAAAGAGGCGCGCGCCGGGCATTCCCGCGCTTTTTTTAGACGCGCCGGGCCGCGGCGTCCCGGAGCAGGAGGTACAGGTCGCGCCCCATCTCCAGGCCCTGCTCGATGAACTCCGGGCCATACGTCTGGCCGATGCCGGTGCGGAAGGTGTCGGCCACCTGGCGGATGCGCTCCACCCCCTCGGGAAAGCGGCGCACGATCTCCTCCAGGGGCCATTCCAGGTAATCGCAGATCTCCCATAGGGTGGTCACGAAATTGTCCGGGCCCCAGCGGAACTTGTCCGCATCGTAGAGCGCGCCGGCCAGGAGGTCCGCATCCGGGTCCGGGGCCTCGCCGCAGAGCGCGAAGGCCTCGTGGCAGCCCACGGCCCGCACCACCGCGGCCTTGTCCTCGGCGGCCAGGGGGTAGTCCTGGAGAATGAGCTGGGACACCTCGGCCCCGCGCAGGGCGTGGTCCGGCTCCAGGCGGCAGATGTCGTGCAGCAGTCCGGCCAGCAGGGCCAGCTTGGCCAGGCGGCGGGCCCGGTCCGGGGCGGTCTTGCCCAGTTCGGCCAGCACGATGGCCGCGCCCTCGATGGCCACCTTCTTGGCGTGCTCCACCCCGTGCCCGTAGTCGTCGTACAAAAAGGGCAGCACGTCCTGCTGCATGCGGTAGACCAGGGAATCGTCGAAGAACGCGCTGCGCGCGTTGTCGATCTCGGCCGCGCACTGGCGGTAGAAGCCCGGCGTGGCCAGCCGGCCGCGCAGGGTCTTGGCCTGCTCCCGGATGGCGCGCAGCGTGTTATTCATGGTCCTCGATCCAGTCCTCGGAGAAGTCGTGGATCTTGTCGGCCAGGTGCTTGCGCAGTTTCTGCAGGAGCCGGGCCTCGATCTGGCGCACCCGCTCCCGGGTGACCCCGTATTTTTCGCCGATCTCGCGCAGGGTGGTCTCCTCGTCCGAGAGCAGCCGGTTCTCCAGGATGTCCCGCTCCTTCTCGTTCAGGCTGGGCAGGATGGACATGATGTGTTCGCGCAGCGTGCCCGCGATCTCGTCCTGGGCCAGGGAGGACTCCACCCCGGGGATGAGGGCCGGCAGGAAGTCCATGCGGGTGGACGAGCCGTCCTCGCCCAGGGGGGTGTCCAGGGACATGTCCTGGCGGGAGAGGCGCTGGTCCATCTCCACGATCACGTCCTCGGCCACGCCCAGGTTCTTGGACAGGGTGGCGCTGTCCGGGTCGAAGCCCTGGGCCTGCAGGCGCTGGCGCTCCTTGTTCAGGTTGTAGAACAGCTTGCGCTGGGCCTGGGTGGTGCCGATCTTCACCAGCCGCCAGTTGTCCATGATGAACTTGAGGATGTAGGCCTTGATCCAGAAGGCCGCGTAGTACGAGAACTTGATGCCCTTGTCCGGGTCGAACTTCTGCACCGCGCGCATGAGGCCCACGTTGCCCTCCTGCACCAGGTCCAGCACGTTCTGCATCCAGCGCCGCTGGAAATCCATGGCGATCTTGACCACCAGGCGCAGGTGGGAGGTCACCAGGCGGAAGGCCGCGTCCTGGTCCCCGTGCTCCCGCACCCGGCGGGAGAGCTCGAACTCCTCGTCCGGCTGCAGCAGGGGAAAGCGGCCGATTTCGCGCAGGTACAGGTGCAGGGCGTCGCGCGCGGCCACCGCCCGGGTGGGCGAGGGCGCGGGCAGGGCAAAGGAGTCGTCCCCGGATTCGGGGCCTTCCGGGGAATCGTCGTCGCTATCGGTCTCCGGGTCCGGGAGCAGGTCCTCGGCCGCCTCGGCCAGGTCGGCCTCGGGCTGGTCGGACTCGGGCTCCGGGTCCAGGAGTTCGGGTTCGGGAACGGTGTTGCGCATGGTTATGCCTTCTGGGGCCGGTCCCCGCGGTGCGCCGGGAGCCGGATTGGGCAGTGTAGAGTTTTTGTTTGTCCTTTTCAACGACTTTCGCTAGACATACGGGTTCCGGCCGGCCCGGCCCTTGCCGGGCCTCGCTGCCGGCACCTTTTGCCCTGCGGAGACGACCGTGCCCGATTTCAGACGCGCCCTGGCCGACGCCCACATCCTGCTCTTCGACGGAGCCATGGGAACCATGCTCCAGTCCCGGGGCATGCCCGCGGGCGCCAACCCGGAGCGGTTCGGCCTGTCCTCCCCCGAGGTCCTGGAGTCGGTGCACCGCGACTACCTGGCCGCCGGGGCGCGGGTGCTCACCAGCAACACCTTCGGGGGCACCGGCCACAAGCTCGGCCCGGGCCTGGACCCCCGGGAGCTCAACCGCCAGGCCGCGGCCGTCGCCCGCCGCGTGGCCGGGGATGCGGCCTTCGTGGCCGGCGACGTGGGCCCGACCGGGCTCTTCTGCCGGCCCCTGGGCGAGGTCTCCTTCCGGGACCTGGTGGAGGCCTTCAAGCTCCAGATCCAGGGCCTGGCCGAGGGCGGCGCGGATTTCATCCTGGCCGAGACCCACTACGACCTGGCCGAAGTCCGGGCGGTGGTGGTGGCCTGCCGCGAGGCGGGCGACCTGCCGGTGGGCGTGTCCATGACCTTCGAGTCCGGCGCGGCCCTCACCGGGGCCTCGCCGCTTACCTTCTTGGATGCGGTGCAGAACCTGGGCGTGGACCTGGTGGCCGTGAACTGCGGCGCAGGTCCCCTGGACCTGGCCCCCATCGTGCGGTCCATGCTGCCCCGCCTGTCCACCCCGCTCCTGGTGCAGCCCAACGCGGGCCTGCCCGAGCTGGTGGACGGCCGCACCGTGTTCCGCCTGGGACCCGAGGATTTCGCGCGCGAAACCGCAGCCCTGGCCGACCTGGGGGTCAAGGCCCTGGGCGGGTGCTGCGGCACCACCCCGGCCCACATCGCGGCCCTGGCCGCGGCCTTGGGCGACCGGGGCTGGACCCGGCCCGAGCCCGCCGAGGGGCCGCACCTGGCCCTGGCCTCCCGCTCGGATTCGGCGGTGGCCGGGTTCGGCCGGCCGGTGCTGGTCATCGGCGAGCGCATCAACCCCACGGGCAAGAAGCTCCTCACCGCCGAGCTCCAGGAGGGCGCGTTCAACGAGGCCCAGCGCCTGGCCCGGGAGCAGGTGGAGGCCGGGGCCGGGGTGCTGGACGTGAACGTGGGCGCGCCCCTGGTGGACGAGGTGCAGCTCTTGCCCGCCCTGGTGGAGGCCCTGTCCGCCCGGGCGCCGGTGCCCCTGTGCCTGGACTCCACCAAGATCGAGGCCGTGGCCGCGGCCCTGGATGTCTATCCCGGTTCGCCCCTGGTCAACTCCATCAGCGGCGAGCCCGGCCGGATGGAGCAGCTCGGCCCCCTGTGCAAGCGCTACGGCGCGCCGTTCATCCTGCTGCCCCTGGAGGGCAGGAAGCTCCCGGTGACCGCGGCCGAACGCCTGGCGGTCATCGAGAACCTGCTGCGCCAGGCCGACGACCTGGGCATCCCGCGCCGGCTCATCCTGGTGGACGCGTTGGTGCTCACCGTGTCCTCCAAGCCCGAGTCGGCCAAGGCCTGTCTGGAGGTCATTTCCCACTGCCGGGAGCGGTGGGGACTGCCCGCGGTCATGGGCCTGTCCAACGTGTCTTTCGGATTGCCCGCCCGGGAGCTGGTCAATGCCACCTTCCTGGGCATGGCCATGGCCCGTGGCCTGGCCGCGGTCATCGCCAATCCCTCCACCCCGCGCATCGCCGAGGCCCTGGCCGCGGGCGAGGTGCTGCTGAACCGCGACCCCTCGGCCGGCCGGTTCATCGCCGGCTATTCCGCCTGGAAATCCGGGGAGGCCGCGGCCCCGGCGGCCCGCGGGGCCGGCGGCGTGGGAGCTCCGGCCACCGCCGCCACCCTGGCCGAGGCCGTGGTGCTGGGCCTGGGCAACGACATCCTGCCCATGCTGGAGGCCGCCCTGGCCGAGGGGGCGGACCCCTTCGCCCTGGTGCGCGAACAGCTCATCCCGGGCATCACCGCGGTGGGCGAGAAATACGAGCGCAAGGAATACTTCCTGCCCCAGCTGCTCCAGTCCGCGGAGACCATGCAGACCGCTTTCGCGCGCCTGAAGCCGCTCCTGGAGACCGGCGGGGAGGCCGCCGGCCCGGTCATCGTGCTGGCCACGGTGGAGGGCGACATCCACGACATCGGCAAGAACATCGTGGCCCTCATGCTGCGCAACCACGGCTACACGGTGGTGGACCTGGGCAAGGACGTGCCCGCGGCCCGCATCGTGGCCGCGGCCGAGGAGCACGGGGCCGCGCTCATCGGCCTGTCCGCGCTCATGACCACCACCATGGTGCGCATGGCCGAGACCGTGGACCTGGTGCGGGACAAGGGCCTGGCCGCCAAGGTGATGGTGGGCGGGGCGGTGCTCTCCGAGGCCTATGCCGAGCGCATCGGCGCGGACGGCTACAGCGCCGACGCGGTGTCCGCGGTGCGCCTGGCCAACCGGCTGTGCGGCCGGGACGCTTGACGCCGGACCGTTCCGGCCCCATCATGTCGAGTTGAGGACATTCACGCCATGCAGCATACCCGAGTTCTTCTCCGCGTCGCGGCCCTGTTCCTGCTCCTGGCCGGCCTGGCCCTTCCGGCCCCGGCCCGGGCCGGGCTGCCCGCCACGATCAAGCCCCTGGACCTCCTCGCCGCCATCGGCGCGGCCAAGGGCAAGGTGGTGGTGGTGAACTTCTGGGCCACCTGGTGCGCGCCCTGCCGGGTGGAGGTGCCCGAGCTCGTGCGCCTGCGGGACCACTATCCGGCCAGCGAGGTGGAGTTCCTGGGCGTGTCCCTGGACGACGACCAGGCCAGCCTGGACGCCTTTCTCAAGAAGCTGCCCCTGAACTACCCGGTGGGCCGCGCCACCGACGAGGTGCCCCGCATGTTCCAGGTGGTCACCATCCCCAAGCTCCTGGTCTACGACCGCTCCGGCAACCTGGCCCACGTGCGCGACGGCATGACCTCGGGCAGCGAGATCCGCGGGCTGGTGGACGGCCTGCTGGCCAAGTAGCATGGCCGAGTACTACATCCGCAAGGCCCGCATCCCGGACGTGAAGGGCATCCACGGGTTGCTCATGCACAGCGGCGGCATGGGCCTGCTCCTGCCCCGGTCCCTGCACGACCTGTACAACAAGCTGCGCGACTTCTACGTGCTGGCCGACCGCGACGCCGAGACCGTGCACGGCTGCTGCGCCCTGGCCATCACCTGGGAGGACATCGCCGAGGTGCGCTCCCTGGCCATTGCCGAGGAGCTGCGCGGCCGGGGCTTCGGCAAACGCCTGGTGGAGGCCTGCCTGTCCGAGGCCGTGACCCTGGGCCTGTTCCGCGTCTTCACCCTGACCTACCAGGTGGACTTCTTCGCCCGCCTGGGCTTCACGGAGGTGGACAAGGAGGTCCTGCCCCAGAAGGTCTGGGCCGACTGCCTGAACTGCCCCAAGTTCCCGGGCTGCGACGAGACCTCCATGCTCATAGAATTTTGATTTGATAGGAAAAGTCCGTCCTGGACTTTTCCTCAAGCTCCGGGCCGCGAGTGAATCGCGGCCCTCCGCTCGACCGGAATGCCTCCGGCCTTCCGGTCGGCGCGCCGTCCTGGCGCGCGTGTCTCGACCGGCCGTTCCCTGCCGCCTCGCGCCGCGCTGCGGCGTTGCAGCCCGGGCCCTGATGCGGTAAGGTCCCCGCCCATGCAGGAGCCGCAGCTTACCGAAGTCATTTCCCCCGAGGCGGTCCAGGCGCGCATCGCCGAACTGGGCCGGGAGATCACCGCCCGCTTCAGCGGCCAGCCCCTGGTGGCGGTCTGCGTGCTCAAGGGGGCCTTCCTCTACTTCGCGGACCTGGTCCGCCACCTGGACCTGGACGTGTCCGTGGAGTTCGTGCGGCTGGCCAGCTACGGCGCGGGCACCAGCCGGGGCAAGCACCAGGTGTTCTCCAAGGACGTGGAGATATCCCTGGCCGGCAAGAGCGTGCTGGTGGTGGAGGACATCGTGGACACCGGCCACTCGGCCGACTTCCTGCTGCGCACCTTTCGCGAGCGCAATCCCCGGGACCTGGCCCTGACCTCCCTGGTGGACAAGTTCGAGCGCCGCGAGGTGGAGCTGACAGTTGACTTTCCCGGGTTCCACCTGAAAAAAGGGTTCCTGGTCGGCTTCGGCATGGACTATGCCGAGCGCTACCGGGAGCTTAGAGGCATCTACGAGCTCACGCTCTAGCGCGCTGGCGACAGGGCCGGAACCCCGGCCGTACGGCAACACTCTCTCTGCGAGGGGCCATGATCGTCGAATGCCCGAACTGCAAGACCACATACAACCTTGACGAGTCCCTGGTTCCCGAGGGCGGCCGCAAGGTGAAGTGCACGGTCTGCGAGCACCGCTTCACGGTGGAGCTGCCCTCCCAGGCCGCGGTCCACGACCATGACATCGAGGACCTCTTCGGCGATTCCGGCGGTGAGGACGCCGGCGGCTCCCAGTTCGCCTCGGCCCTGGACGGCCTGAACGCCGACGACGACGCCCCGGCCCCGGCCGCCCCGGCCAAGGCCCAAGGCAAGGGTGGATACGAGATTCCCGAGGACCTGGCCAGCGCCACGGCCGAGGAACTGGACGGGGCCGAGGCCCCGGCCAAGGGCAAGGGCGCGGGCGTGAGCCTGGACGGCGGGTTCTCCCTGGACGGCGGCAAGGCCAAGAAGAAAAAGAAGGCCGGCGGCGGCAAGAAGAAGGGCCTGGTCATCGGCATCGCCGCCGGGGTGCTCCTGCTCCTGGCCGGCGCGGCGGCCGGCCTGTACTTCCTCAAGCCCGGCCTCATTCCCGGCCTGGGCGCCAAGCCCCAGGCCGAGGACGCGGCCAAGCCCATGGACCAGGCCTCGGTGGAGAACATCACCCTGGACAAGATCCGCCAGTACTACGTGGACAACGAGAAGGTGGGACGGATCTTCGTGGTGGAGGGCGTGGCGGTCAACGATTTCGACGCGCCCAAGGAGCTCATCACCGTGGAGGTGGGGCTCTTCGACAGCCAGGGCCAGATGGTGGCCAGCAAGCGGCAGCTCGCGGGCAACGTGCTCTCCCTCTACAACCTCCAGATCCAGGACTGGGACAAGATCGAGAGCGGGCTGGCCAACGAGGCGGGCGTCGCGGCCAACAACATGTTCGTGCAGCCCAAGGGCGAGGTCCCCTTCATGGTGGCCATGGCCCACACCCCGGAGTCGGTGAGCGAGTTCGTGGTCAAGGTGGTGGAGGTCAAGGACCCGCCCGAGAAGAAGTAGGCCGTGGCCAAGCCCAGGCAGACCTTCCGCTGCTCCTCCTGCGGCGCCGAGTCCCGCACCTGGCAGGGCCAGTGCCCGCGCTGCGGGGACTGGAACACCCTGGTGGAGGAGGCGGCCCCGCCCCCGGTTTCCGCGTCCCGTCCCCGCGCCTCCACCCTGGCGTCCCCGCCCGCGACCCTGGCCTCGGCCGTGGCCGAGCAGAGCGCCTGCCTCTCCACCGGCATCCCTGCGCTCGACGCCGCCCTGGGCGGCGGCCTGGTGCCCGGCCAGGCGGTGCTCCTGGCCGGCGAGCCCGGCATCGGCAAGTCCACGCTCCTGCTCCAGCTCGCCGGCAATCTGGCCAAGCAGGGCAAGATCGCGGTCTACGTATCCGCCGAGGAGTCCCTGTCCCAGCTCGGGGGCCGGGCGCGGCGGCTGGGCCTGCCCGCCGAGGACATGCCCGCCCTGTCCACCACCCGGGCCGAGGACGCCATGGCCGCCCTGGCTCCGGCGGGGGGGCAGCGGCCCGACCTCCTGGTGGCGGACTCGGTGCAGACCATGGCCACCGACGCCACCGACGGCCTGCCCGGCTCGGTGAGCCAGGTGCGGGCCGTGGCCTTCGCCCTGGTGGAGCAGGCCAAGCAGAGCGGGGCGGTGCTGGTCCTGGTGGGCCACGTGACCAAGGACGGCCAGATCGCCGGACCCAAGCTCCTGGAGCACATGGTGGACACGGTGCTCTCCCTGGAGGGCGACCGCCGCCACCATTTCCGCATCTTCCGGGTGCTCAAGAACCGTTTCGGCCCGGGCCAGGAGGTGCTGGTCCTGCGCATGGAGGCCGCGGGCCTGTCCGTGGTGGACGACCCCTCCACCTTCTTTCTCCAGGACCGCGACCCCAGCCTGCCCGGCACGGCCCTGGTGGTGGCGGTGGACGGGCAGCGCCCGTTCGCCGTGGAGGTGCAGGCCCTGTGCGCGCGCACCTTCCTGGCCATGCCCCGCCGGACCGCGCTCGGCCTGGACACCAACCGTCTGCACCTGCTCCTGGCGGTCCTGGAGAAGCGCCTGAACCTGAACTTGGGCCAGTCCGACATCTACGCCAAGATCGGGGCCGGCCTGCGCCTGGACGACCCGGGCATGGACGCCGGCCTGGCCGCGGCCGTGCTCTCGTCCTTCTACGACCGCCCCCTGCCCGAGAATGCGGTCCTGTGGGGCGAGGTGGACCTGAACGGCCAGATACGCCCGGTCTCGGGCCACGAGGCCCGCATGAAACAGGCCAAGCGCCTGGGCCTCTCCCCCATCCTCCACCCCGCCGCCTCGCCCGGCGCCAAGGGCAGCCACCCCATCGCCACCGTGGCGGATTTGCAGAAGGTGCTGTTCGGGAAGAAGTGACTTGACACGAATTTCGTGTAACACTATTTTCGTGTCATGAAGAACGTCACCATCACCCTGGACGAGGAGACCGCGCGCTGGGCCCGGGTGCGGGCTGCGGAGCTGGATACCAGCGTGTCGCGGCTGGTGGGGGAGATGCTGCGGGAGAAGATGCAGGCGGAGCGCTCCTACGAGGAGGCCATGCAGAGGTACCTCTCGCGTCGCCCCAAGGTTCTCCGCCAGCCCGGCCAGTCCTACCCAGCCCGCGATGAGTTGCATGACCGGCCCGGTCTTCGTTGACACCAACGTCCTGGTCTACGCCCGGGACCTTGCGGAGCCGGCCAAGCAGGCCAGGGCCGAGGCGTGGATGCGGCGGTTGTGGCGGGAGGATGCCGGCCGGGTGAGTTGGCAGGTGCTCAATGAGTTTTACGTCACCGCAACCTGCAAACTCTCCTCCTGTCTGAGCCGGGAAGAGGCCCGGGCCGACGTGCAGGACCTCGCCGCCTGGCATCCGCTGCCAGTGGATGGATCAGTGGTCCACGCGGCCTGGCGACTCCAGGACGTCTATTCCCTGTCCTGGTGGGACTCCCTCATCGTGGCTGCGGCGCAGGTCGGCGGCTGTGCCTATCTCCTTTCCGAAGACATGCAGACAGGGCGGAAATACGGCGAGGTGGAGGTAGTGAATCCCTTTGCCCGCACGCCGGAATCCGTGTTCTCCCTGCGGTGAATCCCGCCGGGCTGGTAGTCCTGAAATAAGCCAGGAGCAGCGCCATGGACGACGTGGTGAAGCGCTACGCGCAGCGGGTCGGGTACAGCGAGGCAGAGGTGGAGAGCTTCTCGGAGGGAGGCCACCGGGTGCGGCAGGTGCAGCGCCTGGCCCAGGCAGCGCCGCGCTATTCCATCGAGGCCGAGGTGGTCCGGGCCTGCAACTGCAATTCCGGGCACGTGGTCGGGCAGAAGCTGGTCCTGGACGTGGACGGCAACCTCATCACCAAGCTCTGCCCCAAGAAGGTCTGCGTCTACCTGGCCTCCCAGCTCACGGTGCCGGTGGCCCTCATCAACGAGCGGCTGAGCGAGGGGCTGGAGCCCAACGATTTCCACTTCATGCGCATGGTGCGCTGCCCGGACGCGGGCGTGCAGTGCCTGGGCTACGGCGAGGTCACGCTCCAGGTCCGCGTGGTCCCGCGGGCCAAGCCCCCGGCCGCCTAGTCCCTGCGCCACGTCCCAGTGTTGTTCGGGAAGCGCCGGCCCGCCTAGCGAGGCGTGATCAGGAAGCGGTAGAAGGCCAGCCCCATGGGCCGCGGGTCATCCGGGGCGAACGTGGTCTTGCCGTGGTTCCAGTCGCCGAACACGAAGGCCAGCACGTTCTTCCCCTTCTTGCCCTGCATGTGGAAGGTGATGGGATAGGGCCCCACCTCGGGCGTGGTGATGGTGCCCAGCAGTTCGCCGTTGGCCATGACCTGCGTGACCTGGCCGGCGATCTGGGAATAGCCGAGGGTGTCGAACTCCACGGGCCGCTCCTTGTCCAGGACGAAGGCCACCTCGGCCCTCGGCCCGAGGAACCAGCGCCAGTGCAGGTCGCCATCGGTCTCGATGTTGCTCAGGTTGGTGAGGAACAGCCCCTCCGAAGTCTCGACCTCGGCCAGGTTCACGGGCCCGGACAGGCTGCTTTTGGAACACGCGGTCAGCAGGCAGGCGGCCAGCAGCAGGGCGGCGGGGAGCAGGGTGCGGATCGGGGCGGTCATGGTAGTCTCCTTGGAATCAGGCCACGTCCCAGGCCGGCCCGGTGGGCGTGTCTTTCACTTCCACGCCCATGGCGAGCAGCTCGTCGCGCAGGGCGTCGGACCTGGCGAAGTCCTTGGCCTTGCGCGCCTCCTGGCGGGCGGCGAGCAGCTCCTCCACCTTGGCGGGGTCGATGCCCTTGCGCTTGGCGCGCACGGCCTTGAGGTCGGCCAGGAAGGCGGCGGGGTCGGCCGCGAACAGGCCGAGCACCGTGCCCCATTCATCTAAATCCTTCAGGCAGCGGGTCCACAGGTCGCGCGCAGCCTCGGCCTTGCGCAGGGCCTTGTCCTCGGCCACCCGGCCGGCCAGGCGCACCAGGGTGAACACGTGGCCCAGGGCCGCAGCGGTGTTCAGGTCGTCGTCCATGGCCTTGGCCCAGTCAGCCTCGGCGGCCGCCAACTCAGCGGTCAACTCCGCGGGCAGGGGCGTCTTGGACCACTTGGTTCCCCCAACGGCCGCGGCCATGTCCGCCTTGGCCGAGTAGATGCGGCGCAGGTTCTTCTCCGCCTCCTCCATGTTCTCCGGGGTGAAGTCCACGGGCGAGCGGTAGTGCTTGGTGAGCAGGAAGAAGCGCAGGGTCTCGGGCAGGTAGTCGGCCAGGATGTCGCGGATGGTGGAGAAGTTGCCCAGGCTCTTGGACATCTTCTCCGCGTTCACCTGCACGAACCCGTTGTGCACCCAGAACCGGGCCAGCTCCTTGCCGGTGGCCGCCTCGCTCTGGGCGATCTCGTTCTCGTGGTGCGGGAAGATGAGGTCCTGGCCGCCGCCGTGGATGTCCAGGGGCAGGCCCAGGTGCTTGTCGCTCATGGCCGAGCACTCCAGGTGCCAGCCCGGCCGACCCGGGCCCCAGGGGCTCTCCCAGAAGGGCTCGCCCGGCTTGGCCGCCTTCCACAGTGCGAAGTCCAGGGGGTCCTCCTTCTCCTCGCCGGGAGCCACCCGCGCCCCGGCCTGGAGGTCGTCCAGGCTGCGGCCCGAGAGCTTGCCGTACCCGGCGAAGCTCCGCACTCGGAAGTACACGTCGCCCGAGGGCGTGGCGTAGGCGTGGCCCTTGGCGATAAGCTCCTGGGTCACGCTGAACATCTCTTGGATGTGTTCGGTGGCCTTGGGCTCCAGGTCCGCGCGCAGGATGTTCAGCCGGTCCATGTCCTCGTAGAAGGCGTGGATGAACCGCTCGGCCAGGCGGGCCGGGTCCTCGCCCAGCTCATTGGCGCGGTTGATGATCTTGTCGTCGATGTCCGTGAAGTTGCGCACGAAGGTGACCGTGAGGCCCAGATGGCGCAGCTGGCGCACCAGCACGTCGAACACCACGGCCGAGCGGGCGTGGCCGATGTGGCAGTAGTCGTAGGCCGTGATGCCGCACACGTACATGCGCACGTGGTTGTCGCTGAGCGGGGTGAACTCTTCCTTGCGGCGGGTGGCGGTGTTGTACAGCTGCATGCGCTCTCCGAAAAAAGGGATTGGCCCGACGGCCGGGCGCGGATTTGACCTGAAATCCGGCCGGGCGTCAACGCTTGGCCGGCGCGGGATGTTTCAGATGACCTTGCGTTGGGGCGCGCCCCCTTGGGCGGGGGCGTCCGGGTCGTGCTCGCCCAGGTCGTAGAGCCGGATGAAGTTGCTGCGCGGGAATTCGCGCTTCATGAGGGTCCCCAGCAGCTTGGGCAGCTTGTCCCGGCCCACGTTCTCGAACCGTTGCCGCGCGTACCCGTTCTCCACCACCAGGATGGAGCCGTCCGGGTTCTTGCGCAGGAGCACCGAGCGGTTGCGCTTGTAGGTGCGCAGGTCCAGGGCGTGCCCCCGGGGCAGCCGGTCCAGGCGGGCGAGGGCCGCCTCCAGCGCGGTGTCTCTAGGCAGCATGGGAAGGCATGGGACGGCGGGCGGCGCCTCAGCGGGCCTTGGGGGCCCAGGCGGTGCCGTAGAGCACCGTGTCGCGGTTCCAGAATTCGGCCAGGCCCTCGGCGTCGAACCGGGCCACGGCATAGGAGGGGCCGTCCAGGGACTGGCCGGGCAGGTAGAGGTAGACCCCCACCCGGGGCTCGGACGGGGCCAGGTCGGCGCGGACC
>DKEU01000023.1 GCA_002452635.1 Desulfovibrionaceae bacterium UBA6814
GGGAAGGGGAGAACCCCCTTTTTCCGCCAGAAAAGGGGGTTCTCCCCTTCCCCTCGCGCTCCCCTTCCCCTCTCCCCGAAAACCGCCATCGGTTTACGGGGTTGGAGGGAGGGGCTAAACTGGGTCGCAACCTCGTGCCGACCCGGAGAAGAGATGCCCAAGATCACCTTCGAGCCGCTGGGGCGCAGCGTGGACGCGGCCCCGGGAACCGGGCTGCTGGACGCGGCCGCGCGGGCCGGGGTGCGGGTGGAGTCCGAGTGCGGGGGCAAGGGCACCTGCGGCTCCTGCCTGTGCCTGGTGCAGGCGGGAAAGGTCCAGGGCGACAGCTCCGCCTTCCTCGCACCCGAGGTGGTGGAGGAAGGATACGTCCTGGCCTGCCGCGCCAAGGTGGGCGAGGAGGACGCGGCCATCCAGGTCTCGGAGCGCTTCACCTGCGAGGCCGGGCAGTTCGTGTCCGAGGACCCGGCCTGCGGCGCGGCGTCGGCCCCCAATCCAGTGGACTCGGCCGACCTGCCCGTGGCCGCCCTGGCCCTGGCCGTGGACCAGCCCCGGGCCGGGGACGGCATGTCCGACCTGGACCGGGTGGACGCCGCCCTGGAGAAGGCCGGCGAAAAAAGGCCGGCGTACGCCCTGCCCGCCATGCGCAAGGCCGCGGCCGCCCTGCGCAACGCGGGCGGCCACCTCTCCCTGTGCCTGGACCGCACCCGGGGCCGGGCCTTCCGCCTGCGCCCGGCCGGCGCGGCCGGGCATCCCGTGGGCGCGGCCGTGGACCTGGGCACCACCACCGTGGCCGCGGCGCTCATCGATCTCGCCACCGGCCGCACCCTGGCCGCGGACACCGCCTACAACGCCCAGACCTCCCGCGGCCTGGACGTGATCAGCCGCATCACCTGGGCCGCCCGCGCCGCGGGCCTGCGCGAGCTCACCCGGCTCGGCCGGGGCACGGTGAACCGCCTGCTGGAGGGCCTGGCCCGCCGCGCCGGGCTGTCCCGCCGCGACATCGTGGCCGTGTCCCTGTCCGGCAACACCACCATGACCCACCTGCTGCTCGGCCTGCCGCCCGAGCACATCCGCCTGGCCCCCTACACGCCCACGGTGTTCGCGCCCGAGGGCCTGGACTGCTGCGCGGCCGGCATCTTCGCCCACCCGGCGGCCCCGCTTTTCCTGGCCCCGGCCGTGGGCTCCTACGTGGGCGGGGACATCGCGTCGGGGCTGCTGGCCTCGGGCGTGGCCCAGGCCCAGGGCGTGTCGCTCTTCCTGGACCTGGGCACCAACGGCGAGGCCGTGCTGGGCAACCGGGATTTCCTCTTGTGCTGCGCCTGCTCCGTGGGCCCGGCCTTCGAGGGCGGCGGGCTCAGCCACGGCATGCGCGCCGCCGCCGGGGCCGTGGAGGCCGTGGCCGTCACGCCGGACGGGACCGCCCAGGTCCGCACCATCGGCAACGGCCCGGCCCTGGGCCTGTGCGGCTCCGGGGCTATCTCCCTCATGGCCGGCCTGTTCCGGAACGGCTGGCTGGACCCCGCAGCCCGGCTGGACCGCACCCGCAAGAGCCCGGCCATCCGGCCCAGCCAGGCGGGCGGCAGATCGGCCGAGTACCTGCTGGTCCCGGCCCACGCCTCGGGCACCGAGCACGACATCACCGTGAGCGAGACGGATTTCGACAACCTGCTGCGGGCCAAGGCCGCGGTGTACGCGGGCTGCGACCTGCTCCTGGCCCAGGCCGGCCTGGAGTTCGGGGACCTGGAGTCGGTGGTGGTGGCCGGCGGGTTCGGCCGGTTCCTGGACGTGGCCGCGGCAACGGCCATCGGACTCCTGCCCGAACTGCCGCAGGAAAAGTTCCGCTTCGCAGGCAACGCCTCCCTGGCCGGCTCGGCCCGCACCCTGCTCTCCCGCGCGGCTCAGGCCGAGCGCGCGGCCATCGCCTCCCGCATGACCTACCTGGACCTGTCCGACGAGCCCGCCTACATGGACCGCTTCACCGCGGCCCTGTTCCTGCCCCACACCGAAGCGGCGCGGTTCCCGGGGGCGACACTGCGAGGAGCCGCCCCGGACAGCCAACATCCGGCCGAACAAGCTGGACCGCCATCAACTGCCGGGCATGCTGCTCTGCCGCCAACGGAGTTGGAAAATATTTCTTCTGACACTTCCCCCCGGCCGGGGGCGAAGCACCAGGCCGGGCCCACCGCGGACGAAACGCCCAAGGAGGCCGGCCTGCGCCAGGCCGCGGCGCACGCCGCCGCCACCCTGGCCGGCGAGGACCTGGCCGCCCGGGCCGCGGGCCTGGGCCTGGACGCGCCCGGGCCGGACGGCACCCTGGTGTTCCGCTTCCTGGAGCGCATCCTGCGGGTGAGGCCGCCGGACTTCGCCGTGGCCGACGCGGCCGACGGCAAGCCGGTGAAGGCGGCCGAGGCCGCCCTGGCGCTGCACCTGCTGGCCCTGCCCCTGCCCGTGGCCGCAGGGGGCGAGCCCATCGCCTTCCGGGAGCTGCCCTCGGGCCCCTTCTACCTGGGCCCGTTCCGCTCCCGCTCGGTGGTGCCCCTGGCCGCGGCGGTGGGCAACGACCTAGGCAGGCTGCGCGCGGCCCTGGAGGGATTCGACTGGGCCGAGGTCCCGCACGGCGACTTCGCGGCCCGTATCCGGGTGCTGGGCAACCTCTTCCTCACCCTGGTCTACCGCCGGGGCGACGAGGAGTTCCCCCCGGCCGCGGACCTGCTCTTCGACCCCTCGGCCCGCCGCCTGCTGGACGCGGACACCGCCGCCACCCTGGCCTCCCGCCTCTGCCTCTGCCTGGTCCGCCGCCTGGACTGATGCCCGCCCGCTGAACGCAGCCCGGCCGCCGGACCGGGAAACCCCGGGCCGACGGCCGGAAAGGAACCCCGATCCGACGGCGCGGAACGTCCGCGTCGGCAGGCCGGCACTGGAGGGCTGGTGTCGCGTCCGCTACGTTCCTCTGCAAAAAGAGCCGGGATAAGGGGGACGTGGCACGACATGGCGGCGACAGCCGCCATGCGCCGCCGCAGGCGGCGTGAGCGAGTTGGAAACCACGTTTTTCNNGCGGGCCGGTGCAGGGGGAGCCGGGCGCAGGCCTGGCCCAGGCCGCAGAGATCGAACCCCAGGCCGCCGAAGGGCGGCACGGGCCGGACCGCCGGGCGGTCCTGCGATGCGGTGGGGGTGGTGCGTTTGGTGTCCATGGCTCCTCCCTGGATGGAATGTCCATCCATCTTTTATGTCGTCCTAGACATAATCGGTCGGCCGTGTCAACCGGACCGGATATCATCCCCGCAACGGCGCAGGCCGACATTTTACCGATTTTCCAATTGAAACGCGCCTGTTCTGGTGCCTATACCTGGGCAAAACGCCAATCCATTGACCTGGGGGCCCGACTCCCCTAGGCACCAATTATGTCGCTTCCGACATAACAAACGCAACCGGCCGCACGTCGCGCGGCCCCGCACCGGAGCACCCCGCATGGTCGAAGCCTGCATCGGCCCGTTCACCTTCGACGAATTCGTGGCCCAGGCCACCCAGTTCCACGGCTATCCCGCCCCGGGCCTCCTGCTCGGCGGCTTCATGGTGAGCGCGGCCAAGTCCCGCCTGCCCGAGGGCATCCTCTTCGACGCGGTGTCCGAGACCGGCTGGTGCCTGCCCGACGCCATCCAGATGCTCACCCCCTGCACCGTGGGCAACGGCTGGCTCAAGGTGCTCAACCTGGGCGTCTACGCCCTGGCCCTGTACGACAAGCACACCGGCGAGGGCCTGCGCTGCTCCCTGGACCCGGAAGTCCTGGGCGGCTCCCCCCACATGCGGGAATGGCTGCTCAAGCTCGCGCCCAAGAAGGAGCAGGACTCCGCGGCCCTGCGCCAGGAGATCGCGGACCGCGGCGCGGACATCTGCCGGGTGGAGCCGGTGGTGCTGGACCCCGCCTCCCTGGCCCGCCGCGGCAAGGGCAAGATCGCCCTGTGCCCGGTGTGCGGCGAGGCCTACCCCGCCCGCCACGGCGGCATCTGCCGGCTGTGCCAGGGCGACGGCCCCTACGAGCGCCGCCCGGGCGCGGGGGATGCGTCCGACGCCGCGCGGCTGTGGGCCGTGCCCCCCGGGGTGCGCGCCGTGCCCGTGGAGCAGGCCGTGGGCCGGCCCGCGGTGCACGACATGACCCGCATCGTGCCCGGCGAGTCCAAGGGCCCGGCGGTGCTCAACGGCCACGTCATCACCGCGGGCGACGTGTGCCGGCTGCAAACCATGGGCAAGAACCGCATCTTCGTGCAGGAGGCCGCGGACGCGGCCGGGGACTGGGTGCACGAGGACGAGGCGGCCATGGCCTTCGGCACTGCCCTGGCCGGCCCGGGCGTGGCCCTGGAGGCCCTGCCCCGGGAGGGCAAGGTCCAGTTGGTGGCCGAGGCCGACGGGCTGCTCACCGTGGACGCCGACATGCTGGAGCGCTTCAACCTGGTGCCCGGGGTCATGGCCGCCACCCGCCACGACGGCAGCCTGGTCAAGGCCGGCGCCCGGGTGGCCGGCACCCGCGCCATCCCCCTGTACCTGCCCCGCGACCACTACCTGCGCGCCCTGGCCGTGCTGGAGGCCGAGCCGGTCCTGGCGGTGCGGCCCCTGCGCCGGGCCCGGGCGGGCATCCTGGTCACCGGCGACGAGGTGTTCAAGGGCCTGATCCAGGACGGGTTCGGCCCCATCATCAGCTCCAAGCTGGCGGCCCTGGGCTCCGACACCCTGGGGGTGCGCATCGTGCCCGACGACCGGCCGGCCATCGCCGCATCCGTGCAGGAGCTCCTGGACCTGGGCGCGGACCTGGTCATCACCACCGCCGGCCTGTCCGTGGACCCGGACGACGTGACCCGCCAGGGCCTGCAGGACGCCGGGGTGACCGACATGCTCTACGGCGCGCCCGTCCTGCCCGGGGCCATGACGCTCCTGGCCCGCATCGGCAAGCGTGCAGGTGCTGGGCGTGCCGGCCTGCGCCCTGTTCTTCAAGACCACCAGCCTCGACCTGATCCTGCCCCGGCTCTTGGCCGGGGTGGAGGTGACCCGCAGGGACCTGGCCCGCATGGGGCACGGGGCCATGTGCCAGGAGTGCAAGACCTGCACCTATCCCAAGTGCCCCTTCGGGAAGTAGCTGCGTTCGAAGAGCGCAGCGTGCGCGCCAGGACGGCGCGCCATGGGCGGAGCCCATGCGAGGCCGGGCGAAACCGCGTTTTGCCCGGCCGAGGCGAGCAAGACGCAGGATGCGTATTGATCGCTACAACGATGCAAGGGAGGCGACCATGAGCGATCGAGGAGCCCCCTCCCGGGCCGAGACGGCCCTGCCCCCCGAGCCCCCGGCTCCGGGCGCGGACCTGCGGCCCCGGGTGCGGGTGCGCATCTGGCTGGAGACCGACAACGGGCTGTTCGTGGGCCTGGGCCGGGCGCAGCTGTTGGCCAACATCGCCAAGTACGGCTCCCTCAAGCAGGCGGCCGAACACCTGGGCATGTCCTACCGCGCGGCCTGGGGCAAGCTGCGCGAGTCCGAGAAGGTGCTGGGCTTCCAACTGGTGGCCCGACGGGGCCGGCGCCGGGACGGCCAGGTGCTCACCCCTTTCGGCCGGCTGCTCATGGAGCGCTACCTGCGCTGGTTCGAGGCCGTGGAGCGGGACGCCCAGGACAAGGCGCGGGAAATCTTCGGCATTCCGGTCCGGCCCTACGTCCAGCCCTAGCCCCCGGTCCCGCCCGCCACTGCCCGGCGCGGCCCGCCGGACGAGGCCGCCGGCCGGTCAGGGTCCCAGGCCACGACCACCTGGTTCTTGCCCCGCCGCTTGGCCGCGTACACCGCGGCGTCGGCCTGCTCCTTGAGCCGGGCCGCGGCCTTCTCCGGATCGTCCCCGCCCGCGCACTCGGCCACCCCGATGCTCAGGGTGGCCCCGGCCACGGCCTGTTCCGCGAACCGCCGCCGGATGCGCTCCCCGGCCTCCAGCACCGCGCCCCGGCCGGCCCGGCCGAACACCACCCCGAACTCGTCGCCGCCGAAGCGGAAGGGCAGGTCCGCCCCGGCCCGGGTGGAGGAGCGCAGGATCTCGCCCAGGTTCACCAGCAGCCGGTCCCCGGCCGCGTGCCCCAGCCGGTCGTTGACCTGCTTGAACCCGTCGCAGTCGATGAGCATGAGGCGGCAGGCCGTCCCCTCCTGCCCGCACCGGGCCACGGCCTCGCGCAGCCCGGCCTCGAAGGCGCGGCGGTTGCCCACCCCGGTGAGCCCGTCCACCAGGGACAGGCGCTCGAACTCCTGCATGGACTGGCTGGTCACGTCCAGGGCCGAGCGCAGGCGCTCCTCCCGGCTGGAGATGGCGTGGGCCATCCAGAACAGGTTGCGCTTGAGCCGCATGAGCTCGTGCTCGTCGTCGCCCTCGGGCGGCAGGGGCCACTCGGGCGCGTAGTTGCCCTGCTTCACCTGGGTGCAGAACCGGTTGATGGCCCGGATCTCGTTCATGAAGATCACGTTGCCCAGCAGGTGCCCCAAGGGCTTGAGCGCCATGACCGAGACGATGAAGGCCACGGCCAGGGCGGTCTCCAGCTCCTGGTGCAGGCCCAGGTGGGTCAGGTGCAGGGCCCCGTACAGGGGCAGGGTGAGCAGCGCGAAGAGGATGACGGCAAGCTTGGTTTCGACTTTCATGGAGCCCCCGTTGGCTGGCGGGCCCCGGGCGCTCCGGGGCGGGATGGCGGTTGTGCCGACGCCCGGGCCGGCGGAAGGGCTCGGAGGATGGGATTGGGCCTGGCGGGCGTCGGCAGTCCCGGTCTAATTGAAAATGAATTTCATTGTCAAGTAATCATGCATCGGACTTCCAAATTCCTCCCATCAACCCAGCAAATGCCGCGCCGCGCCTGGGGTTCTTCCGGATTCCGGACCAGATTGCGGGGAGATGAGCCCAGGGCCGACCTTATCCCCCTGGAATTCCAGGGGGGTTGGCCCCGGGTTGAACAAATATGCTACAGATAACATATTGAAATTATTAACTTTTTATTGACCGCGCCGACGTTATTGTGCCACATCAGACACAACACGTTCGGACACGCGGCCGGGGGACACCCCTCCCGGCCGCCAAGGGCTGTTCCGGTTCCTGCCGGGCAGCCGAAAGGAGGATGGCGTATGGAATTTTCACGGCGAGGGTTTCTCAAAATCGCCGGCGCAGGAATCGCCGGCCTGTCCCTGGGACAGCTCGGCTTCGATCTGGAGCCGGTGAAGGCCTACGCCTTCACCATGAAGATCGAAGGGGCCAAGGAGGTCATCTCCATCTGCCCGTTCTGCTCCTGCGGGTGCAACACCATCTTCTCGGTCAAGGACGGGAAGATCGTGAGCGTGGAAGGCGATCCGGACTACCCGGTGAGCGAAGGCGCGCTGTGCGCCAAGGGCGCCGCGCTGCTGTCCATGCACGGCGAGGGGCACCGCGTGACCAAGCCTCTCTACCGCGCGCCCTACAGCGACACGTGGGAAGAGAAGAGCTGGGACTGGATGCTGGAGCGCATCGCGCGCCGGGTCAAGGAGACCCGCGACGGCAACTTCATCGCCAAGGATGACAAGGGCCGCCAGGTCAACCGCCTGGAAGCCATGTTCCAGCTGGGAACCTCCCAGATGGACAACGAAGAGTGCGCCCTGTCGCACCAGATGCTCCGCAGCCTGGGTGTCGTCCACATGGACCACCAGGCACGTATCTGACACAGCGCCACTGTTGCGGCTCTGGGAGAGTCGTTCGGTCGCGGCGCTATGACGAATCACTACACCGACATCGGCAACGCCGACGCGGTGCTCATCATGGGCTCCAACGCTGCGGAGCACCATCCCATCTCCTTCAAGTGGGTGCTGCGGGCCCAGGACAAGGGCGCGGTCGTGATGCACGTCGACCCCAAGTTCTCCCGCACCTCGGCCCGCTCGGACTTCCACGTGCCCCTGCGCTCGGGCACGGACATCGCCTTCCTGGGCGGCATGGTGAAGTACATCCTGGACAACAAGCTCTACTTCGCGGAGTACGTCCACGAGTACACCAACGCCTCCTTCATCGTGGGCAAGGACTTCTTCTTCACCAACGGCCTGTTCGCCGGCTACGACCCGTTCCACCGGAAGTACGACAAGAAGGCCTGGGCCTTCGAGATGGACGAGAACGGCGTGCCCAAGAAGGACAAGACCTTCAAGCATGAGCGCTGCGTGCTGAATCTCATGAAGAAGCACTACGAGCGCTACACCCTGGACAAGGTCTCCGAGACCACCGGCGTGTCCAAGGACGACCTGCTCAAGGTCTACAAGGCCTACGCGGCCACGGGCAAGCCCGACAAGGCCGGCACCGTCATGTACGCCCTGGGCTGGACCCAGCACACCGTGGGCGTGCAGAACATCCGCCTGTCCGCCATCGTCCAGCTCCTGCTGGGCAACATCGGCGTGGCCGGCGGCGGCATCAACGCCCTGCGCGGCGAGCCCAACGTGCAGGGGTCCACGGACCACTGCATCCTGTACCACATCCTGCCTGGCTACATGGCCGTGCCCCAGGCCGACTGGCCCACCCTCGAGGACTACCACAAGGCGAACACCCCGGTGTCCAAGGACCCCATGAGCGCCAACTGGTGGCAGAACAAGCCCAAGTACCTGGTGAGCCTGCTCAAGGCCTGGTTCGGCGAGGCCGGCACCGAGGCCAACGGCTTCGGCTACGACTGGCTGCCTCGGATCGAGCCCGGCGGCGACTACTCGTGCATCTTCATCGCGGATCGCATGTACAAGGGCAAGATCAAGGGCGGATTCGTGTTCGGGCACAACCCCTGCCAGAGCTACCCCAACACCCACAAGGTGCGCAAAGCCTTTAACAACCTGGACTGGCTGGTGGTGGGCGAGCTGCACAAGACCGAGACCGCAGCGAACTGGCAATGCCCCGGCGTGGATCCCAAGAAGGTCAAGACCGAGGTGTTCCTGCTGCCCTCGGCCCAGCGCGGCGAGAAGGACGGCACCATCTCCAACTCCGGCCGCTGGCACATGTGGCACTACAAGGCCGCCGAGCCCCTCGGGCAGTGCAAGTCCATGGGCGACATGGTGGTGGACATCATGAACGCCGTGCGCAAGCTGTACAAGGCCGAAGGCGGCGTGTTCACCGAGCCCGTCCTGAACCTGGACTGGCCCGCCACCTACGACCCCGAGGCCATGGCCAAGAAGATCAACGGCTGGTTCACCCGGGACGTGAAGATCGGGGACAAGGAGTACAAGAAGGGGCAGCAGGTGCCCACCTTCGTGCAGCTCCAGGCCGACGGCTCCACCATCAGCATGAACTGGCTCTACACCGGCGCCTACCCGGACGCGGGCAACCTGACCAAGCGGCGCGACCTGACCCAGACCCCCATGCAGGCCGCCATCCACCTGTTCCCGAACTTCTCCTGGTGCTGGCCGGTCAACCGGCGGGTGCTCTACAACCGGGCCTCGGTGGACGCCAACGGCAAGCCCTACAACCCGGCCAAGGCGGTCATCGCCTGGGAGGACGGCAAGTGGGTGGGCGACGTGCCCGACGGCGGCTGGCCGCCGCTGGCCACGGGCAAGGGCAAGTACGCCTTCATCATGCAGAAGGAAGGCCACGCCCAGCTCTTCGGCCCGGGCCGCAACGACGGTCCGTTCCCCGAGCACTACGAGCCGGTGGAGACCCCGGTG
>DKEU01000149.1 GCA_002452635.1 Desulfovibrionaceae bacterium UBA6814
CCCCGGGCCGGAAGCCCACCTCGACGATCCACTCGAAATCCTTGGCCAGGGGCGTGAGGGAGGCGGTCTGCACCACCGGGTCGTGGAAGGCCCCGGCCGCCATGATGCGGCCCACGCCGTCCTGGTCCACGCCCTGGACCGTGAACACCTTGACCAGCCGCACCGTGTCCACGGGCAGGTGCAGCGCGCCCGCNNATGGCCCGCGCCGCCTTGCGCCCGCCGGTGTCCTCCACGTGGGGCAGAAGCCCGACCTCGATCCGCGTCAGCATGCTGGACATGAAGATTGCCTCCGGCGGCCAGGAGGGAAGGGAAACTTTTTGAGAAAAAAGTTTCCCTTCCCTCCTGGACCTCCCAACCCTTCAAAAACTTTTATTATTAATGGAATCGCCCACGACGGGAGGTCGGTGGCGAAGCCCCTTGGTACTCCATGGGAGCTAAATGCGCAATTTCCGGAACCAGGGCTGCTTGCTGCGAGAGCGCACGGGATCAGGGCAGGAAGACCTTGTAGGACGTGGCGAAGACCTTGGCCAGGCGCTTGGCCATGGCCAGGCTCACTGACCGCCGGCCCCGCTCCAGGTCGCAGACCACGGAGCGGGAGGCCTCCAGCCGCCGGGCCAATTCCGCCTGGGTCCAGCCCTCGCGGAAGCGCGCCCCCCGGATGAGGCGGCCGGGTTCCTTGGGGCCGAAAACCTCGGCGATGCCCGGCCCTTGGGTGTCGTGCGTTCTCTCCTTGTCCAGCAGGGCGAGGATGGCCTCCAGGGCGGCGCGCACCTTCTCCGCGTCCTGCTCGGGCACGCGCAGGGAAAAATCAACAAAGCCGCTGGTAGTCCGCTCCTTCGTGAGTCCCGACATAGGTCACCTCGATGCTCCGGCCCGGAAGCTCCCGCCATATCGCCACATAGGTGGGCCGGCCCCGCTGGATATGGCAATGGTGGCAATCGGCCCGGCCCCGTATCTTGCCGTAATGGGGCCACGCGGGCTGCGCCGGGCCGGTTTCGGCCAGGTTGTAGGACAGGAACTCGACGGATTCGCGAATCCGGGCAGGCAAACGCTTTACCTGTTTTCCCGCACGGTTCGCCAAGACGACCGTCCATCCCATGCGACAAATGTACACATCTGGAGTGAACGGGTCAACAGGCTTCTTGCTAGGCCGGGGCTCTTGGCGTCACCCCTGCCGTGCTACTTGCTGCGGGAGAGCACGAAATCCAGGACCTGGGAGAGCAGGGCGGTCTCGGGTCCCTGGGGGAAGAGGGCAAGGGCGGCAGCAGCCTTGGCCGCGTGGTCGCGGGCGGCCTGGCGGGTGGCCTCGGGATGGCCCGCGGCCCGGATGCGGGCCAGGTGGTCGGCGATCTCGGCCTCGTCCAGGGTCCCGGCCGCGAATTTGGCGCAGAACGCCTCGCGCTCCGGGGCGGGCATCTGCTCCAGGTGGAGGAGCAGGGGCAGGGTCACCTTGCCCTCGCGCAGGTCGCCGGCCTCGGGCTTGCCCGTGTCGTCGGGCAGGGAGGCATAGTCAAGGGCGTCGTCCACCAGCTGGAAGGCCACGCCCAGGTGCAGGCCGAACTGCAGGGCCGCGTCCTCCAGCTCCTCTTCCGCGCTGGCCAGGATGGCCCCGCACTGGCACGCGCCCTGGAACAGGTAGGCGGTCTTGCCGGTGATGATCTCCAGGTAGCGGTCCCGGGTGAGGTCCGGCTTGCGGGTGGCCCCGATCTCCATGACCTCGCCCATGGCGGTGCGCAGGATGGCCTCGGACAGCACCCAGGTCAGGCGCGGCTCGCCGTACTCGGCCACCAGCCGGTTGGCCAGGGCCAGCAGCACGTCGCCGGCCAGGATGGCTTCCTGCCGGCCGAAGGCCAGATGCGCGGTCTTGCGACCGCGGCGCAGGTCCGCCCCGTCCAGAATGTCGTCGTGCAGGAGTGTGGCGGTGTGCAGGATCTCCAGGGAGCAGGCCAGGGGATAGGGGTCCACGTGCCCGGGCAGGCGCAGGGCGCGGGCCGCGAGCAGGAGCAGCATGGGCCGCAGCCGCTTGCCCCCGGCCAGGAGCGCGTGCTCCACCAGGGGCCGGACCACCGGGTCCAGGCCCGCGGCCTGGTGCTCCAGGAAGCGGTTGACCCGCGGCAGCTCCGCCTGAATGTAACCGAACACGTCGGACATGGGCGTTTCCTTAGCCGCAGGCCGGTGTGAAGGCAAGCACAACCGTTACGCCGCCTTGCCCCGGGCCATGGCCCCGAGCCTCTGCAGGGCGTCCCGGCCGGCCTGGCCCATGGACCGGGACATGTCGTCAACATACGCATCCACGTGGGCGCACAGGGTGGCGTCGTCCAGTTCCCGGGCCAGGGAGTGGATCAGGGGCCACACCCGCTCCCGGTCCTCCCGGGCCGCGTCCAGGCTGGCCCGGATGGTCCGCTCCACCTCGGCCAGCGCCTCCTTGCCAAGGGATTTCTTTCCGCAGATCACGCCCAGGGGCAGCGGGCCGGCTCCCTGCTCGTCCCACCACGCGCCCATGTCCATGCGCAACTCCAGGCCGTAGCGCTGGGGCACCAGGGCGGTCTCGTGGATGAGCAGCCCGGCGTCCACCCGGCCGGACAGCACCTCGTCCACGATCTTGTCGTAGACCACGGGCACGGCCTCGAATTCCGGCCCCAGCGCGCCGCGCAACAGGGCCAGGGCCGTGGTCATGAGCCCGGGCACGGCCACCCGCTTGGGTTGCTTCGCGGTCCCGGGAAGCGCAACCAGCTTTGGCCCCGCGCCCCGGCCGAAGGCCGCGCCCGCGTCCAGGATCTCATAGCCCTCCAGGTCCAGTCCGCGCACCGCGGACACCTTGACCACGTCGTACTCGCCGCGGCCCGCGGCCTGGTTCAGCTCCTCCACGTCGTGCCAGAAGAACCGCGCATCCGGCGCGTCCGGCACATATCCCAGTACCCACGCCCCGAAGATGAACGTGTCGTTGGGGCAGGGGGAAACAGCGACTTTCAACGCATCCATGCAGCCTCCAGGGTGCCGAGAGGGAGGGGAAAACCCCCTTCTTGGAGGGAGGGGAAAACCCCCTTCTTCCAAGAAGGGGGTTTTCCCCTCCCTCTCGG
>DKEU01000073.1:0-206 GCA_002452635.1 Desulfovibrionaceae bacterium UBA6814
GGCCGAGGACGCCTCGCGCTCGGACCGGGAGTTCCTGGCCCGCCTGTGCGAGCTGGTCATAAACGCCGGGGCCACCACCGTGAACATCCCGGACACCGTGGGCTACGCCCAGCCCGCGGAGTTCGCCGAGCTCATCACCTACCTCCTGGCCACCGTGCCCAACGCGTCCCGGGCCGTGTTCTCGGTGCACTGCCACAACGACCTGG
>DKEU01000073.1:260-445 GCA_002452635.1 Desulfovibrionaceae bacterium UBA6814
GCCGCCCTGGAAGAGGTGGTCATGGCCCTGCACACCCGCCAGCCGTACTACGAGCTGGGGTGCAACGTGAAGACCGAGCAGTTGTACCCCACCTGCCGGCTGCTTTCGCGCATCATCGGCCAGCCCATCCCGCCCTACAAGGCCATCACCGGCACCAACGCGTTCGCCCACGAGTCGGGCATCCA
>DKEU01000073.1:471-877 GCA_002452635.1 Desulfovibrionaceae bacterium UBA6814
TGGTGCTGGGCAAGCACTCGGGCCGCGCCGCGGTGGGCAACAAGGTCACCGAGCTGGGCTACAAGCTCGACGACGCCCAGGTGGGCAAGGTGGCCGAGGCCGTGAAGGCCCTGGCCGACAAGAAGCAGAAGATCTACGACGAGGACGTGGAGGCCATCATCCTGGAGGAGGTCTTCCGCATCCCGGACAAGTACGCGCTCAAGTANNGTGTCCATCCAGTCCGGCAACATCAACATCCCGCCCACCGCGGTGGTGGTGATGGACGTGGACGGCAAGGAGAGGAAGCAGGCCGAGTTCGGCGTGGGACCGGTGGACGCGGTGTTCAACGCCATCTCCAGCATCATCGGCCGCAAGCCGCAGCTCCAGGAGTTCCTGATCTCGGCCATCACCGGCGGCACCGACGCCC
>DKEU01000073.1:901-3733 GCA_002452635.1 Desulfovibrionaceae bacterium UBA6814
CAAGGCCTACCTGAACGCGCTCAACCGCCTGGCCAAGAAGGAGGAGGATTCCCCATGCCCTTCACTGTAGCGGAAAAGATCCTGCAGGCGCACAGCCCGGAGGAGGTCAAGGGACCGGGCCAGATCGTGCGCTGCACGGTGGACATGGTGCTGGCCAACGACATCACCGCGCCCCTGGCCATCAAGAGCTTTGCGGCCATGGGCGCGCAGAAGGTGTTCCACACGAACAAGGTGGCCCTGGTCTGCGACCACTTCACCCCCAACAAGGACATCGCCAGCGCCGAGCAGGTGCGGGTGGTGCGCGAGTTCGCGCAGAAGATGGGCGTGACCCACTACTACGAGGGCGGCGACTGCGGGGTGGAGCACGCGCTCCTGCCCGAGACCGGCATGGTGGGCCCGGGCGACGTGGTGGTGGGCGCGGACTCCCACACCTGCACCTACGGCGGCCTGGGGGCCTTCGCCACGGGCATGGGCTCCACCGACGTGGCCGCGGCCATGGCCCTGGGCGAGACCTGGTTCAAGGTGCCGCCCACCATCAAGGTCCAGATCGACGGTGAGCTTCCAGAATATGTGGGCGCAAAGGACCTCATCCTGGAGCTCATCGGCCGCATCGGCGTGGCCGGGGCCCTGTACAAGGCCCTGGAGTTCGCCGGCTCCACCGTGTCCGCCCTGTCCGTGGAGGGCCGCATGACCATGGCCAACATGGCCATCGAGGCCGGCGGCAAGGCGGGCCTGTTCACCGCGGACCAGAAGGCCATGGACTACGCCAAGGCCGCGGGCCACGCCAACCCCCGGTCCTTTGCCGCGGACCCGGGCGCGGCCTACGAGCGGGTGGTGGCCATCGACGCGGGCGACATGAGCCCGCGGGTGGCCTGCCCCCACCTGCCCGAGAACGTGAAGCCCGTGGCCGAGGTGGGCCAGGTGCCCATCCGCCAGGCCGTGGTGGGCTCCTGCACCAACGGCCGCATCGAGGACCTGCGCGAGGCCGCGGCCGTGCTCAAGGGCCGCAAGGTGGCCAAGGGCGTGCGCCTCATCGTGCTGCCCGCCACCCCCCGCATCTGGCGGCAGGCCATGGACGAGGGCCTGTTCACCACCTTCCTGGACGCCGGCGCGGTGGTGGGCCCGCCCACCTGCGGCCCCTGCCTGGGCGGCCACATGGGCATCCTGGCCGCGGGCGAGGTGTGCGTGGCCACCACCAACCGCAACTTCAAGGGCCGCATGGGCTCCCTGGACAGCTTCGTGTACCTGGCCGGGCCCGCCGTGGCCGCGGCCAGCGCCGTGGCCGGGCAGATCATCCATCCGGCGGCGTTGTAAACGTGTGAACCCCACCGTCCCGGCATGTCGTCTCGGGATGGCCAGGCCTCCGCGACGCCGCGCGGGAAGGGAAGAAACACAACGGGTTGTTTTACCAGGGGCCGCGCCCGGAACGGCGGCGGAACGCGCCTCCGCCCCGCGGCCCCATGAGAAGGAGAAGCGTATGACCTATCGCGGCAAGGCCCACAAGGTGGGCTCGAACATCGATACCGACGCCATCATCCCGGCCCGGTTCCTGGTGACCACCGACCCGCAGGAGCTGGGCGCCAACTGCATGGAGGGCCTGGAGCCGGGCTGGATATCCCGGGTCAAGTCCGGCGACATCATGGTGGCCGGCCCCAACTTCGGCTGCGGCTCGTCCCGCGAGCACGCGCCCATCGCGCTCAAGGGCGCGGGGCTGCCGGTGGTGGTGGCCCATTCCTTTGCCCGCATCTTCTACCGCAACGGCTTCAACATGGGGCTCATCCTCCTGGAGGTGGGCGACGCGGTGGACCGGCTGGGCGACGGCCACGACCTGGAGGTGGACGCCGAGGCCGGGAAGATCGTGAACCACACCACGGGCGAGACCGTGCAATGCATGCCGGTGCCGGCCTTCATGGCCGAGATCCTGGCGGCCGGCGGCCTGGTGGGCTACGCCAAGGCCCGCCTGGCGGCGCAGGGGTAGGGCCATGGCGGACTTTCGCATCACGCTGCTGCCCGGCGACGGCATCGGGCCCGACATCGTGGCCCAGGCCGTGCGCGTGCTGGAAAAGGTGGGCGCCGAGTTCGGCCACAGCTTCGCCCTGGACGAGAAGCGCATCGGCGGCGCGGCCATCGACGCCGACGGCGTGCCCCTGCCTCCGGACACCGTGGCCTCCTGCAAGGCGGCCGACGCGGTGCTCCTGGGCGCGGTGGGCGGCCCCACGTGGGACAATATTGAAAAGTCCATCCGGCCTGAGCGCGGGCTGCTCGGCATCCGCAAGGAGCTGGGCCTGTTCGCCAACCTGCGGCCGGCCCGCATCTGGCCCCAGTTGGCCCACGCCTGCTACCTGCGGCCCGACGTGGCGGCCAAGGGCGTGGACATGCTGGTGGTGCGCGAGCTTACCGGCGGCATCTATTTCGGCGAGCCCCGCGGCGAGAAGCTGGAGGACGGCGAGCGCGCGGGCTACAACACCATGGTCTACAAGGTGTCCGAGGTGCGGCGCATCGCCCGGGTGGCCTTCGAGGCCGCGCGCAAGCGCCGCGGCCGGGTCTGCTCCGTGGACAAGGCCAACGTGCTGGACGTGTCGCAGCTCTGGCGCGAGGTGGTCATGGACACGGCCAAGGAGTACCCGGACGTGGAGCTGACCCACATGTACGTGGACAACGCGGCCATGCAACTGGTGCGCGATCCCTCCCAGTTCGACGTGATGGTCACCGGCAACCTGTTCGGCGACATCCTGTCGGACGAGGCCAGCGTCATCACCGGGTCCATCGGCATGCTGCCCTCGGCGTCCCTGGGCGCGTCGGGCCCGGGCCTGTACGAGCCCATCCACGGCT
>DKEU01000079.1:0-722 GCA_002452635.1 Desulfovibrionaceae bacterium UBA6814
GCTGGCCCGGCTGGCGGGTGCTGCTCCTGGTGACCCTGGCCATGGTGGCGGTGCGCTCCTTCGCCATGGCCTTCAACCGCATCGCGGACCTCCGGTTCGACCGCGAGAACCCCCGCACCCAGAGCCGGCCCCTGGTGACCGGCGAGATTTCCCTGCCCGCGGCCTGGGCCTTCACCCTGGCCGGGGCCGCGCTCTTCGTGCTGGCCTGCGCCGGCCTCAACTCCCTGTGCCTGGCCCTGTCGCCCGTGGCCCTGGGCCTGTGCGCGCTCTACTCCCTGACCAAGCGCTTCACCTGGGCCTGCCATTTCGTGCTGGGCCTCACCCTGGGCCTGGCCCCGGTGGCGGGCTGGATCGCCTACGAGCCCGTGTTCCGCCTGCCCGCGGTGGCCCTGCTCCTGGCCGTGACCTTCTGGGTGGCCGGGTTCGACGTGCTCTACGCCACCCAGGACATCCAGTTCGACCGGGAGCACGGGCTGCACTCCATCCCGGCCCACTTCGACCTGGCCCCGGCCCTGGCCTTGTCCGCGTTCTGCCACGTGAACACCAGCCTGTTCCTGGCCGTGGCCGGCTGGGCCGCGAACCTGGGATGGCCCTACTTTGCGATCTGGGCCCTGACCACCGCGGTGCTGGCCTACGAGCACGCCATCGTCCGGCCCGACGACCTCACCCGGGTCAACACCGCCTTCTTCACCCTGAACGGCTTCATCTCCCCGGCCCTGTTG
>DKEU01000079.1:838-5103 GCA_002452635.1 Desulfovibrionaceae bacterium UBA6814
GAGAACGCGCGCCTGCGCCAGGCCCTGGCCTTCTACGCCGAGCCCGGCCAGTGGGCCCAGGACTACCTGGGCGGCGGGTTCACCGACTCCCGCGCCCAGGAGGATGCCGGGGACAAGGCCCGCACCGCCCTGAACCTGCCCGCCTAGGCGTCAAGTTGCCAAGCCGGCCCGCAGTGCTACTATGGGCCATGCGCACCTTGCTCATCCTCGTCGCCCTCTGGGCCCTCTGGGATCTGGCCCTGGTGCCGCTCCTGGGCGTGCGCCAGGTGCTGCCCTGGCGGCTGGCGGCCATGCTGGCCGAGGGCCGGGCCCCGCTCCTGGTGGACGTACGCACCCCGGCGGAATTCAAGCTCTTCCACCTCCCGGGCTCCCGGAACCTGCCCTACCCGCCCGACCTCTCGGCGCTGGCGGACGAGGCCCGCGACCGGCCCGTGGTGGTGGTCTGCATGACCGGCCACCGCTCCCCCCTGGCCGCGCGCAGCCTCAAAAAGGCCGGCTTTTCCGATGTGGCCAACCTCACCTGGGGGGCCAGCGCCTACGCCCTGCTGGGCGGGGATGTGGAGTCGGGGAAAAGCTAAAGCTCAGGACCGGGTCTTGAATGCAGGACGGAGGCTTGGCAGCAGGCAGGAAAGGGAATCTCGGCTGCCCGTGTTGAGGATGCCCCGACGCATTATCGGGGCATCCTCAACTTAACAAGAGTATTACAGAAAGATAGCCCGCTGAGTTAACTCATTAAAAAGGCAAGCCATTATTGACTGGTATAAGGGATGTTGCAAGCGCATTCCCGCTTGCACCTTGTCTCACTACAAATCCATTTGCAATAAGCGCCTTCTGTGTACAAAACTGGGCAGTCCATTCGATTTTCCCATAAAAAGTTGGCTGCGGATCTAGCGGATGATTCGTTGCCCTGTAGTAAGGGCTATATGTTGAGTTCGGCGCAATATCCGTCTCCCAGACTAGTTCTGTGGATCCATCGGTAAAATACAAGGTAATTTTCACATGAACCGTATCATCTGTTATATTAGATACGTAAACACGAAAATTTCCCCAAACGATAGTATCTTGGTAATACGCAGGGAATGGCGAAATATACGCCATGCCGCACGATGTCGTCGTGCTCGGCACAGCCGGTCCCGCGGTCAGAACCAGAGCCATCGCCAGCAGCATGCCTACCACTATCCTCTTCATGATCGCCTCCGAAGGTTGAACTGTTGGCCCTGTTCCGGGCTCCAACCATCCTCGCCGTCAACCCAACAGGGCTTTGGCGCAGGGTATGTAAAACCTGGCGATTACGCAATGACGCATGAAATTTTCCAGAGATGGCAGGGGAATTGACAGAACTCCCCCGGCCAAGCCGGGAAGTTCGCGGCAGGGATAGGAGGGGCGTAGGCAGGCTTGCCCCGCCCGTGTGGCTACCGGGCCGAGCGCAGCGCGGGCAGGAACACCCCGGCGATGACCAGGGCCGAGGCCGCGAGCTGGGGCAGGGTCAGGGTCTCGTTCAGCAGGGTCACGCCCATGATGAGGGTGAACACCGGGATCAGGTTGGTGAAGGCCGAGGCCTGGGCCGCGGGCAGCTTGGAGTTGCCGTAGTTGTAGCTGCCGTAGGCCACCAGGGTGACCACGCTGCCCAGGTAGACCACCCCCAGGCAGGGCCACAGGGGCAGGGACGCGGGCAGGGGCGTGCTCGGCAGGGCCAGGGCCGGCAAATAGAACACGCACCCGGCCACGGCCTGCAACCCGGTGATGAAGTGCGGGGAATAGCGGGACATGAGGTGCCGGGCCGTGACCATGTAGCCCGTGGCGCAGACCATGGCCATGAACTCCAGGAAATTGCCCAGCACCGGGTTGGGCGCGTTTTCCGTGGCCGCGCCCGCGGCGGACAGCCACACCACGCCCGCCACGGCCAGGACCAGGCCCAGGGACGCGGTGCGGGTCAGCGGCTCCTTGAGCGCGATCCTTGCCGCGGCCCCCACCATGAGCGGCAGCATGGCCACCACCATGCCCGCCTGGGAGGCCGAGGTGAAGCGCAGGGCGTTGGCCTCGAAGAGGAAATAGAACCCCGGCTCGCAGATCACGATGAAGGCCAGGAGCTTCCAGTCCCCGGCCTGGTAGCGCACGTGCCGGAGCAGCTTGAGAAAGGGCAGCAGGCACAGGGCCGCCACGGTCATGCGCACCGCCAGGATGAAGATGGGGTCAAAGGCCTCCAGGGCCTGCTTCATGACGATGAAGGAGCTGGCCCAGATGGTGGTGGCGGCCAGGAGGGCCGCGTAGGGCAGGAGGGCGGAGGCGGGGCGGGGCATAACGCTACCGGATGACTCGCTATTTCTCAAGGTTGACCCGCACGCGCGGGGATTCGGCATAGCCCGAAGCCCGGGGGAAGTCCAGGGTCCCGGCCATTGACGCCCGGCTTCAGCGGTCTTACGTTTCCCTGTTTTCGGAGAACACGTGCCCATGACCCGCCATCCCGCGCCCTTGCCTGAGAACCAGGCCGAAAAGCAGTGCATGCTCTGCGGCCGCTGCCTGGAGGTCTGCCCGCTCTTCGCCGCCACCCGGCGCGAGGAGCTGGCGCCCCGGTCCAAGTTCCTGCTGGCCCAGCGCCTGGAGGCCGAGCCCGGGGCCCTGCGCGCGGTGGCGGCGGATAAGCTGGCCGCCCTGTGCCTGGCCTGCGGCCGCTGCGAGGCGGCCTGCCCCCAGGGCATGTGCGCCCCGTCCCTGGTGGCCCGGTTGCGCGCCAGGCACCCCGGCTGGCAGGGCTGGTTCTGGCGGCAGTGGATCGAGAAGGGCGCGGCCCTGTGGCCCGCGGCATCCGCTTTGTCAGGCCTGGCCCCGGCGGGCCTCATGCGCAAGGGCCGGCCCGCCCAGGCCCTGGCCGGGCTCAAGGCCCTGCGCCCGGCCGCAGGCATAGCTCCCTGGATGCGGGTGGCGCAGTTCGACAAGCCCGGGGCAGGCCGCAAGGCCGTGGTCTTCCCCGGCTGCCTGGCCCGCAACCTGCGGCAGGACTGGACGGACAAGGCCCTGGCCCTGCTCGCCGGATTGGGCTATGCAGCCGCCAACGAGACCGGTTTCACGTGCTGCGGCTGCACCCTGGGCCACGCGGGCCAGCCCGCGGCCCAGGCCGAGATGCAGCGCAGGAACCTGGACGCCTGGCGTCGGGCGGGCCGGCCGCTGGTGGCGGTGTTCTGCGCCACCTGCCGCTGCGGCCTGCGCGCCTATCCGGACGCGGACCTGGGCTGGGAGCCGGGCGAGGCCACGGCTTGGCTGGACGCGATACAGCCCCTGTCCGGTCTGTTCGGGGACACGGCGTTCGAGACCATGCCGGACGCCGCGCCGCCGCGGGTGCACTACCACACCCCCTGCCACGGCGCGGGCGGCGGGCACGACGCGGCCTGGCTGCGCTCCGTGGCCGGGAACCGGCTGCACACGATTTCCGACGGCCGCTGCTGCGGCATGGGCGGGGTGCTGCAACTGGCGGCCCCGGACCTGTCCCGCACCGTGGCCGGCGCGCTCTGGGAGTTCTTCGCAGCCAAGCCCGGCGAGCAGGTGCTCACCGGCTGCTCCGGCTGCGTGCTGCAACTGGCCGCCACCGCCCCGCAAGGCGTGGCCGCGGCCCATTGGCTGGACGCGCTTTCCACGCCCACGTGATTCGTACCCGGTCCGCCGCGGCGGCCGCACCCCATACAGCGAGGCATCCATGTTCGGTTCCCTGGTGAAGAAGATCGTCGGCTCCAAGAACGAGCGGTACCTGAAGACCCTGCAGCCCATCATCAGCCAGGTGGGCGCGTTCGAGCCGCAGATGCAGGCCCTGGCGGACGCGGACTTCCCGGCCAAGGTCGCGGCCTGGAAGGGCGAGGTGGAGAACGGCCGGCCCCTGGACGAGCTGATGCCCGAGTGCTTCGCCCTGGTGCGCGAGGCCGGCCGCCGCACCCTGAACATGCGCCACTTCGACGTGCAGCTCATCGGCGGCGCGGTGCTCCACGCCGGCAAGATCGCGGAGATGCGCACCGGCGAGGGCAAGACCCTGGTGGCGACCCTGGCGTCCTACCTGAACGCCCTGCCGGCCAGGGGCGTGCATGTGGTGACGGTCAACGATTATCTGGCCCGTCGCGACAGTGAATGGATGGGGCGGGTTCACCGTTTTCTCGGCCTTACCGTCGGCTGCGTGGTGCATGGCATCAGCGATGCCGAGCGCAAGGCGGCCTATCGCTGCGATATCACCTATGGCACCAACAACGAGTTCGGCTTCGACTACCTGCGTGACAACATGG
>DKEU01000148.1 GCA_002452635.1 Desulfovibrionaceae bacterium UBA6814
ACCGCACCGGCTACAGCGTCACCTCGCACCGCCTGGACTTCTACGGCCTGTGCCCGGAGTGCCAGGCCAAGCGATAAGACAGACTTTTTTCTTGCACTGGAAAATGATTTTCCATAAACCCTGAGTGTCGGCCTGACCGCGCCCTGCCGGGGCCGGACGCCTGCTCCAGCCGCCGGATTCGGGCCGGGCATGGCTTCCGCAGGTTGAATCCCGCGGCCCAAGCGTTTATGGTCTGACAACGGAACCACGGGGGCCCGGCGCGGCCGAGCTCCATATCAAAACCTTACAGGAGGCTTCCCATGGCCAAAGCTGTGAAATCGGACAAGGACGCGCGTCGCGCCAAGGTCATCGAGGTGCTGAACAAGGCCCGCTCCATGGAGCTGCACGGCATCTCCCAGTACATGAACCAGCACTATGCCCTGGACAACATGGACTACGGCGAGCTGGCCCGGGACATGAAGCTCATCGCCATCGACGAGATGCGCCACGCCGAGCAGTTCGCCGAGCGCATCAAGGAGCTGGGCGGCGAGCCCACCACCGACCTGGCCGCCAAGGTGCAGAAGGGCCAGACCGTGCAGAAGATCTTCCCCTTCGACGCCGCCCTCGAGGACGACACCATCGACGTGTACAACCAGTTCCTCAAGGTCTGCCAGGAGTGCGCGGACAACCAGACCGCCAAGCTCTTCGAGGCCATCATCGAGGAGGAGCAGACCCACTTCAACCACTTCGACAACGTGGGCAACCACATCAAGACCCTGGGCGACACCTACCTGTCCAAGATCGCCGGCACCTCCGCATCCACCGGCCCCTCCACCAAGGGCTTCATCCTCGGCGCCGGCGCGTAACCGCGCTTCGCGCAGTAAAAAGAAAAGACCCCGGGGCGACCTGGGGTCTTTGTCATTGACTAGCCCTCCCCAACAGGGCCAATAAATTGGGCGCGTTCTTTATAATAAAGATACTCCTTGAATAAACCTGGGCATAAATATTTATGGTCGAAGAGCCGAAAAGAGTTTGACAGGTTAACCGGTCGGTGATTATCTCTTTTGTAACCCCTCTGGTTGGGCCTGTGCCCGCCAGATCCCGGCTCCCGGTGGAGCCGGATTGACTACAAAGGCCCGGCGACGGGCCTTTTCTTTTGCGAGGTCGCTATGAGTGAACTGGCAAGAGTCGTGGCCTTCATCGACGGATTCAATATGTACCACTCGATTGATGGAAAATACAACCATCTCAAATGGCTCAATTACAATGCCCTGGCCAATGCATTTATTGCCAGGAGCCGTGAACGACTTGCCAAGGTTCTCTATTTCTCGGCCTATTCCCGCTGGAACGAGGATAAGAAGAACAGGCACATGGAATATGTCAGGGCGCTTGAGTTCACGGGCGTAGAAGTCGTGCTCGGCAAATTTAAAAGGGTTTCAAAGAAATGCAGGGCTGTTTGCAAAAAAACTTACACGACATTCGAAGAAAAAGAGACCGATGTTAATATAGCAATATATTTATTAAAATTGGCATTTCAAGACAGGTATGACAAGGCCCTGATATTCTCTGGTGACAGTGACTTAATTCCTGCAGTCAAAGCCGTCCGAGAAATTGCTCCTCACAAGCATATACAGGTCGTCATTCCAGTCGAGCGGCCAGCTGAAGACCTAAAAAAATGCTGTGATTCCAGTGCGCAGGTAAAGGTTAAGCATTTAGCAACATGCCAGTTTCCAGACCCATTAGTCGTAGATGCAGCCCGCGGCATTGTGATAGCTAGGCCGGCATCCTGGGTGCAGTCTGCCGCCCACCAAGCCGATCCAACTCTCTCATCCTGAGTTGTTGCCCACAAAGTCAACAAAAACGCCCCGCTCGCGCGGGGCGTTTTTGTTTGTATCCGGCCCGGCGGCTAGGCCAGGTCGAAGCGGTCCAGGTTCATGACCTTGGTCCAGGCGGCCACGAAGTCGGCCACGAACTTCTTGTCCGCATCCTTGCACGCGTAGACCTCGGCGATGGCGCGGAGCTGGGAGTTGGACCCGAAGACCAGGTCCACCCGGGTGGCGGTCCACTTGGGCTTGCCCGTCTTCCGGTCGCGGCCCTCGAACAGCTCGTTGTCCTTGTCCGCGGGCTTCCACACGGTGCCCATGTCCAGCAGGTGCACGAAGAAGTCGTTGCTGAGCCTGCCCGGGGTCTTGGTGAACAACCCGTGCTGAGACCCGCCGTGGTTGGCCCCCAAGACGCGCAGGCCGCCCACCAGCACCGTCATCTCCGGCGCGGTCAGGGTGAGGAGCTGCGCCTTGTCCACCATCATCTCCTCGCCGGACACCGCGTACTTGGCCTTTTGGAAGTTGCGGAACGCGTCGGCCTTGGGCTCCAGCACGGCGAAGGACGCCGCGTCGGTCTGCGCGGCCGTGGCGTCGGTGCGGCCGGGCGCGAAGGGCACGGTGACCTTGTGGCCCGCGTCCAGCGCGGCCTTCTCCACCGCGGCGCAGCCGCCCAGCACGATGAGGTCGGCCAGGGAGACCCGCTTCCTGCCGGCCTGCGCGGCGTTGAAGTCCTTCTGGATCTTCTCCAGGGCGGCGAGGGCCTTCTTCAGCTTGGCCGGCTCGTTGGCCGCCCAGTCCTTCTGGGGCGCGAGCCGGATGCGCGCGCCGTTGGCCCCGCCGCGCTTGTCCGAGCCGCGGAAGGTGAAGGCCGAGGCCCAGGCCGTGGTGATGAGCTGGGACACGGACAGGCCCGAGGCCAGGATCTTCTCCTTGAGCGCGGCCGCGTCCTTCTTGGTGATGAGGGGATGGTTCACCGCAGGCACCGGGTCCTGCCAGATGAGCTCCTCCCTGGGCACCATGGAGCCCAGGTAGCGCGAGCGCGGG
>DKEU01000204.1:0-2122 GCA_002452635.1 Desulfovibrionaceae bacterium UBA6814
GGGGCGGTTCGCGAACCGCCCTGCTTTTCCCCGCCGAAAACAACCCCACCCGTCTCCTCTTGACTCGGCAGGAGGAATATTTAAACTAGTCTTAAACCAGTTGGAGTAGCGTATGCGCGAAGTCGGATCGTTCGAGGCCAAGACCCATCTGGCCCAGTTGCTGGATGCGGTGGAGAAGGGGGAGCGGGTGCTCATCACCCGGCACGGCAAGCCGGCCGCCATGCTGGTCCCGCCTGTGGGAGCCCGGCTCGGGAACGTGGCCCAGGTGGCCGAGCGGCTGCGCGCCCTGCGCGCGCAGACCCGGCCCGGGCCCGAGAGCCTCAAGGAGCTGGTGGAAGAGGGGCGGCGGTTTTGAGCGGCCTGGTGCTGGACGCCTCAATGGCCCTGTCCTGGCTGCTCCGGGATGAGAGCAACGCCCGGGCCGATGCGGTATTGGTTCAGTTGGAGGCCGCTCCCGCCCACGCACCCCAGGTCTGGCCCCTGGAGGTGTCCAACGCCCTATGGGTTGCGGAGCGCCGGGGCCGCATCCAGGAATTCCAGGTGCGGCAGGGGCTGGAAGATATCCTCGCCTTGCCGGTTTCAGTGGAGATGAGCGAGCCGGCCCGGGTGTTCAGGGAGATACTTCTCCTGGCCCGCCGGCACGGCCTGTCGGTCTACGACGCCACCTACCTGGATTTGGCCGCCCGCCTCGGCCTGCCCCTGGCCACCCTGGACGACAATCTGGCCCGGGCGGCCAGGGAGAGCGGGGTGGAATTGGTCTAGAGAAATACCTTGTACCCGATGTTCAGGGCCGCGCCCAGTCTCTTGGCCATTTCCTTTCCGATGGGACGCTTGCCGTGCTCCATTTCCGAAATGTGGCGTTGCGGGACTCCGATGCGCTGTGCCAGTTCCGTTTGGGTCATCCCCTCTTTGCGCCGAGCACCACGCAGGCACACGCCGGGTGCTTCTTCCCGCGAGATATCCGGAAACATCTCCCGCCAGGGGATTGTCTGGTCCAAATCCACGGCTGGCCTACGCCCCCACGTTGGCCCTGTACGCTTGCATGGTGTTCACCAGGAGCATGGCCCGGGTCATGGGGCCGACTCCGCCCGGGACCGGGGTGATGGCCGCGGCCTTGTCCTTCATGGCCGCGTAGTCGCAGTCCCCGCAGAGCTTGCCGTCCTCCGTGCGGTGCATGCCCACGTCCACCACCACCGCGCCCTCCTTGACCCAGTCCGCCTGCACGTAGCGCGGCACCCCGGCCGCGGCCACCAGCAGGTCCGCCTGGCGGCAGATGGCCGGAATCTGGTCCTTGGGCGTCTTGGTGTGCACCACCGTCACCGTGGCGTCGGCCTGCTCGCCGTAGCCCGAGAGCAGGATGGACATGGGCCGGCCCACGATGTTGGAGCGGCCGATGACCACCGCCCGCATGCCCCGGGTCACGATGTTGTGCCGCTTGAGCAGCTCCACCACCCCGGCCGGGGTGCAGGGCCTAAAGCACGGCAGGCCCAGGGCCAGCCGGCCCACGTTCACCGGGTGGAACCCGTCCGCGTCCTTTTCGGGCGCGATGAGGTCCAGCACCGCCTGCTTGTCCAGGCCCTTGGGCAGGGGCAGCTGCACCAGGATGCCGTCCACCGCGGGATCGGCGTTGAGGGTGCGGATGAGCGTCTCCAGGGCCTCCTGGGAGATGCCCGCGCCCAGGCGGTGCGGGAAGGACACGATGCCCACCTCGGCGCAGTCCTTTTCCTTATTGCGCACGTACACCTGGGAGGCCGGGTCCTCGCCCACCAGGATCACCGCCAGGCCGGGGGGCCGGCCGCGCCTGGCCGAGAGTTCGGCCACCTGGGCCGCCAGTTCGCTGCGGATGGCGGCGGCCGTGGCCTTGCCGTCGAGGATCAGGGTCATGGGAGGCTCCTTGAAAAAACAGCGCGGGAACCGTAGTTCCCGCGCCGATGATAGGTCGCCGGCCCTGGGGCCGTCAAATCGCTATTCCTCTTCCTCGGGCTCGAAGAACTGCTCGGCCATGATGGGGCCGAAGTAGATGCCCGCGTCCTCCAGGTTCTCCTCGATGCGCAGGAGCTGGTTGTACTTGGCCAGCCGGTCCGAGCGGCAGAGGCTGCCGGTCTTGATCTGGCCCGCGTTC
>DKEU01000204.1:2185-8024 GCA_002452635.1 Desulfovibrionaceae bacterium UBA6814
TCCAGGGTCTCGGTGAGGGTGCCGATCTGGTTGAGCTTGATGAGGATGGAGTTGGCGCAGCCCTCCTCGATGCCCCGGGCCAGGATCTCGGGGTTGGTCACGAAGATGTCGTCGCCCACGATCTGGATGCGCTCGCCCAGGGTGGCGGTGAGCTGGCTCCAGCCCTCCCAGTCGCCCTCGGCCAGGCCGTCCTCGATGCTGATCAGCGGGTAGTTGCGCACGAAGTCGCCCAGGTAGTCCACCATCTGCTGCGAGGACAGGGTCTTCTTCTCCCCGGCCAGCACGTACTTGCCGTCCTTGTAGAACTCGCTGGCCGCCGCGTCGATGGCCAGGGCGATGTCCGGGCCGGGGCGGTAGCCCGCGGCCTCGATGGCCCTGATGATGTACTCGAAGGCCTCCTTGTGGCTCTTGAGGTTGGGCGCGAACCCGCCCTCGTCGCCCACGCTGGTCACGTGGCCGTCCTTGGCCAGGATCTTCTTCAGGTGGTGGAAGGTCTCCGCGCCCATGCGCAGGGCCTCGGCAAAGGTGTCCGCGGCCAGGGGCACGATCATGAACTCCTGGATGTCCAGGGTGTTGGGCGCGTGCGCCCCGCCGTTGATGATGTTCATGAGGGGCACGGGCAGCACCTTGGCGTTGATGCCGCCGATGTAGTTGTAGAGCGGGATGCCCAGGAACTTGGCCGCGGCCCGGGCGGTGGCCATGGACACGCCCAGCATGGCGTTGGCCCCCAGGCGGGACTTGTTCTCGGTGCCGTCCAGTTCGATGAGCGCGTCGTCCAGCGCGGCCTGGCGCAGGGAGTCCATGCCCACCACCTCGCCGGCGATCTCCTCGCGCACCGCGTCCACCGCGCCCAGCACGCCCTTGCCCAGGTAGCGCGACTCGCCGTCGCGCCGCTCCAGGGCCTCGCGGCTGCCCGTGGACGCGCCCGAGGGCACCGCCGCCCGGCCGGTGTGGCCGGTGTCCAGGGTGACCTCCACCTCCACCGTGGGATTGCCGCGCGAATCCAATATTTCCCGGGACCAGACCGATACGATGGTGCTCATGACCGGCTCCTTGTTTGGCGTTAGAGAACGCGGCGTCGCCGCGTGCATGGTTTGCGAAATCGGGGCGCGGGGAAGCCCGCGCCTTACGCACTAGCAGATATACTCACTTCCGGCCATAGGCCAGCAGCAGGCCGTTGAGAAGCAGGTCCGGCTCCACCCGGTCGAAGCAGTCCGTGACCCGGGCCAGGGCCGGGGCGAAGCCGCCGGTGGCCAGCACCGTGGCCGGGCCGTCCAGGGTGCGCGAAAGCCGCACCACCAGGCCCTCGGCCATGGCCGCGAACCCGTGCACCAGGCCCTGGGTCAGGCTGGCCGAGGTGCTGCGTCCCACCTCGATCTCCGGTCCGACCGCCTCCAGGCTGATCTGGGGCAGCTTGGCCGTGCCCGTGGCCAGGGCCCGGGCCGAGGAGAGCACCCCCGGCCCGATGAGCCCGCCCAGATAGGCGTTGCCCGCCACCACGTCGAAGGTGGTGGCCGTGCCGAAGTCGATGACGATGAGGTTGCCCTCGGCCACCAGCTGCCGCGCGGCAAAGGCCGTCACCAGCCGGTCCGCGCCCACTTCCTGGGGCCGGGCGTAGCGGTTCTCCAGAGGCAGGGGCAGGTCCTTGGGCACGAACCGGGCCTCGCACCCGAAGAAGCGCCGGGCGGCCTCGCGCAGCTTCCCGTCCTGGGACGGGGCCACCGAGGACACCACCAGGGCCTCGATCTGCCCGGGGTCCACCCCGGCGTGCCGCACCAGGGCGGCCAGGTCCAGGCCCAGGCTGTCCGCGGTGGAAGCCGGGTCCGTGGGCAGGGAGTAGGCCGCCAGCAGGCCGCGGCCACCCCGCGCCGGCCCCGGGGACCCGGACGGAACCGGGCCGGCCAGGCCGGCCTTGGTGTTGGTGTTGCCCACGTCCAGCAACAGGAGGTGCGATTTCTCCATGGCTGTTCTTTCCGCCGCGAATCTACCGCTTTGTGCACGAAAGGCAAGTAGCCCTATGGGCTTGTCTTAATCCCCTTGTGTGGTAAAGGGGATTTCCAATTAAGGAAACTTGCGGGGCGGAAAACCGTCCAAAGGGGGAAATCATGCAACCCGGCGCGCTCATCCCGGTGCCCGATCCCATTCCCGTGCCCTGGGGCATACCCGAGGTCCTGATGCTGGCCACCTTCGTGGTCCACATCCTGCTCATGAACGCATTCTTCGGCGCGGCCATGCTCAGTCTGGCCCATACCCTCTGGGGTCGGGACGACTCTCCGGGCCTGCACGCCGTGGCCAAGCTCATGCCCACCAGCACGGCCCTCACCGTGAACGCCGGGGTGGCGCCCCTGCTCTTCATGCAGGTGCTCTACGGCCACTTCTTCTACATCTCCGACGTGATGCTGGCCTTCTGGTGGTTTTCGGTCATCGGCCTGGTGATCGTGGCCTACTACGGGGCCTATCTCTGGGACTTCCGCTTCGACCGCCTGGGCCGCGGCGGCCGCTCCCTGTGCCTGGCCTTCCTGGTGGCGGTGCTTTTCCTCATCTCCTTCATCTTCACCAACAACTTCACCCTGATGCTCACCCCGCAGCGGTGGGGCATGTACTTCGACAACCCCGGCGGCACGCTGCTCAACCTGGGCGAGCCCACCCTGTTCCCGCGCTGGCTGCACTTCGTGACCGCGGCCCTGGCCGTGGGCGGCCTGGCCCAGGCCGTGCTGTGGACCGTGAAGGCCGGGCGCGGGGCCGACCCGGCCTACGCCGCGGGCCGCATCCGCCAGGGCATGAAGGTCTTCGCCGGGTTCACCCTGCTCCAACTCCTGGTGGGCACCTGGTTCCTGGCGAGCCTGCCCAACGAGGTGGCGGCCCGCTTCCTGGGCGGGCACGGCCTGTCCACCGGGGTCTTCGTCCTGGCCCTGGCCAGCGTGTTGGCGACCCTGGCGCTGGGGTTCAAGGGCAAGGTTTGGCCCACCCTGGCCGCCCTGGTGGGCACGGTGGTGCTCATGGCCTGCGTGCGCGAGCTCGTGCGCATCGCCTACCTGGCCCCGTACTTCTCCCCGGCCGACCTGCCGGTGCGGACCCAGTACAGCCCCCTGTTCCTGTTCCTGGCGACCCTGGCGGTGGGCGTGCTGGTGGTGGTCTGGGTCCTGCGCCAGGCGGCCAAGGCCTCGGCCGGACCCCAAGCCCTTCCCGAACAAGCCCAAGAGGAGGCGTAGGCCATGCAATACCCTGTCTTGCAGAACCTCTTTGCGGGCGGCGGCCTGATCATCGCCCTCATCGCCGTGGTCCACGTGTACGTGGCCCAGTTCGCGGTGGGCGGCGGCCTCTATCTGGTGCTCATGGAGCACGTGGCCCGCAAACGCAATTCCCCGGCCATGCTGGAGCACGTGCGCAAGCACACCCTGTTCTTCCTGCTCCTCACCATGGTCTTCGGCAGCCTCACCGGCGTGGCCATCTGGTTCATCATCGCCGTGCTCTCGCCCGGCGCGACCCTCACCCTGATCCACAACTTCGCCTTCGGCTGGGCCACGGAGTGGGTGTTCTTCGTGGGCGAGATCGTGACGCTCCTGGTCTACTACTACACCTTCAGGACCATGGAGGCCCGGACCCACCTGACCGTGGGCTGGCTCTACTTCGCCTTCGGCTGGCTCTCGCTCTTCATCATCACCGGCATCATCGGCCTGATGCTCACCCCGGGCCAGTGGCTGGAGACCGGCGACTTCTGGCACGGGTTCTTCAACCCCAGCTTCTGGCCCCAGGTGCTCTTCCGCACCCTCATCGCCTTCGGCGTGGCCGGCCTGTTCGGCTTCCTTTCCGCCACCTGGGAGAAGGACCCCGAGGTGCGCGACACCATGGGCCGCTTCTGCGCCCTGTGGACCATCGTGCCCCTGGTGCTGCTGGTGCCGGCCGGGTACTGGTACCTGGCCGCCCTGCCCGAGGCCCAGCAGTCCATGGTGGCCGGCGGGAATCCCGAGATGCTGCCCTACGTGCAGGCCATCCTGAACCTGGTGCCGGTGATGCTGGCCGGCGGCCTGGTCATGGCCGTGCGCATGCCCCAGCCCATCCGCCTGGGCCTGGCCGCGGTGCTCCTGCTCCTGGGTCTGGCCCACTTCGGGTCCTTCGAGTTCATCCGCGAGTCCGCCCGCCGTCCCTACGTGATCTACGGCCACACCTTTTCCAACGGCGTCACCGTGGCCGACGCCAAGGCCCTGGGCGACGGCAGCTACCTGGCCGCGGCCAAGTGGGTGAAGATCAAGGCGATCACCCCGGAGAACCGGCGCGAGGCCGGCCGGGAGCTGTTCATGTCCCAGTGCCTGTCCTGCCACAGCGTGGGCGGGCCCATGCACGACATCCTGCCCCTGGTGCGGCGGGTGCGCACCGTGGGCATGGAGGCCTACCTGGACGGCCAGGGCAAGGTGTTCCGCTACATGCCGCACTTCCTGGGGACCCTGGAGGAGCGCATGGCCCTGGCCGAGCACATCGTGGTTGACCTGGCGGGCAAGGCCCCGGACGTGCACGAGGAGGTGCCCATCACCCCCCTGGAGCATGAGGTGCCGCCCTTTGATTCCGCCTCGGACGAGTACGTGCTCCTGTCCTGGTGCACCCTGGGCATGAAGTGCATCACCGACGCGGACGGGTTCTTCTCCTTCCTGCCCCCGGGCAGCGCCATGGGCGCGCTCCTGCTGCGCCGCGGCGAGGCCCCGGAGATCGTGTCCGAGGGGGTGGAGATCGCCTACGCCGCGCCCGCGGACATGCGCAATCCCTCCGCCCACGTGGACTTCTGGAAGTACGCCCCCTCCCTGGTGGGCAAGGCCCTGCCGGAGAACGTCTCGGCCGCGGGCAAGGGCCTGACCGGGACCCTGGCCTGGAACGCCAAGTCCGGCCAGTTCGCGGTGGCGGGCATCCCCCTGGTGCCGTATTCCGACCAGGGCACCGTGAACCCCTACCCCCTGTTCGACGTGACCGCCATGGACAAGGCCACGGGCAAGGTCCTGGCCCGCACCGCGGCGGTGCTGCCCGTGGGCGCGGAGATGGGGTGCAAGACCTGCCACGGCGGGGACTGGCGCAAGAACGGCACCAGCGGCATCGGCCGCACCGCGGCCGAGGGCATCCTCACGGTGCACGACAAGCGCAACCATACCGACCTGGCGGCCCGGGCCGCGGCGGGCAAGCCCGTGCTCTGCCAGAGCTGCCACCCCGACCCGCTGCTCAATGCCGAGGGCAACAAGGAGCTCCTCAACCTGCCCGCGGCCATGCACGGGTTCCACGCCAACTACCTGTCCAACCGGGGGGAGGAGGTCTGCTCCAACTGCCATCCCGACAGTCCCACCGGCCTGACCCGCTGCCTGCGCGACGTGCACGGCAACTCGGGCCTGACCTGCCTCTCCTGCCACGGCACCCTGGAGGACCACACCATCTCCCTGCTCAAGAAGGAGAAGGCCGCGGGCAAGGCCGGGGCGGACCGGCTGCTTGAAAACCTCAAGCCGCGCATGGCCGCCTTCGACGAGATCAAGCCGCGCACGCCCTGGGCCCAGGAGCCCGACTGCCTGACCTGCCACCAGGACTTCGGCCTGCCCCAGACGGACGTGGCCTTCAACACCTGGGTGGCGGACGGCGGCGGGCTGTACCGCAACCGCAAGGAGGCGCTGGACAAGGTGCCCTGCATCGCCTGCCACAACTCGCCGCACGCCATCTACCCCACGGTGAACGCCTACGGGAAGGACCGGGACAACGTGCAGCCCATCCAGTACCAGGGCAACACCGGCCCCATCGGCTCGGGCGGCAACTGCAAGGTCTGCCACGGCGAGGGCTTCGACCTCGGTCCGGCGGACTCGCCGCACCA
>DKEU01000213.1:0-1851 GCA_002452635.1 Desulfovibrionaceae bacterium UBA6814
CCGGTCATGAGGATCATCTTGTGCTCGTCCTTGGCCTTGACCAGCACGTCCAGGATGGGCAGCACGGCCTTGGCCCCGCGGTCCATGATGGACTGGCCGCCGATCTTGAGCACGTTGATGTCCGGGTGCATGCGGAAGTATTCCTTGGCCTCGGTGTCGCGCAGGAGCTTCTTGTCCACCAAGGACTCGCCCATGAGCCCGGATTCGATGTGCAGCCTGCCGGCCTTGGCCTTTTCCTTGACGAGCTTGCCCATGCTTCCCTCTCTCGTTTAAATGTTCAGGCCATACGGCCGGAATTTTTAGCAGTTTGCATCATGGCCCAGCCGGGTCTGCCTGTCAACCTGGCGTCTTGCGCAGAGATTGAACCCGCGGCCCCATGCCGAAGAGCGGCCAGGCCGCTGCGCAGCAAGCCGCTCTAGACCGCGAACCGTTCGCTCTTGAGCAGCCAGCACACCACCAGGCCCACGGCGAAGCCCAGGGCCAGGTTGGAGGCCAGGGTCACGCCCAGGATGATGAGGGGCACGAACAGGTCGCGCCGCTCCTTCATGTCCCCGATGGTCAGGGCCAGTTGCGCGCCCGCGAAGAGCAAGAGCACGCCGAGCACCGACAGGGGGATGAGCCGGGCCGCGTCCAGCACGCCTTCGCCCAGCACCAGGGCCAGCACCAGGAAGATGCCGCCCACCATGAGGTTGGCGCCGGCGGTGCGGGCGCCGAAGCGGTAGTGGGCGGCCAGGCCGCCCGCGCCGTGGCACATGGCCATGCCGCCCAGGCAGAAGGAGGCCAGGTTGGCCAGGCCCATGCTCACGGCCAGGGCCGTGTTGGTCACCCGGGCGGCCTGGTCCCCGAAGTATTCCTTGGCCAGGTCCGCGTTGGCGATGACCGCGTTGCCCAGGGTCATGGGCAACTGGGGCAGCACCAGCACCGCGCCCGCCGTGCCCAGCACCGCCCAGTCCGGGACCGCGAAGGGCAACACCTGGGGCAGGTGCAGGCCCGGATCCAGGTGCATGCCCTGGCCCAGGAACACGCCCACCAGCAGGCCGCCTGCCACCACCACCAGCCCCGCGGGCAGGCGGCGGCTGGAGATGAGCAGCATGGCCCCGAGAAATGCCGCCCCGCCCAGCACCCAGCCCAGCGGCGCCGCGCCCAGGCCCTGCACCGTGAGGAACGGCTCGGCCAGCCCGGCCTTGGCCTGGAGATTGGAGGTGCCCAGGATGAAGCGCGCGCCCTGGCCCATGAGCAGGGCCCCGGTGGAGAGCTGCACCCCGCGGATGGCCGGCTTGGGCACGTAGCGCGCAAGCCGGGTGATGGCCCCGGACAGGCCGGCCACCACCAGGATCGCGCCCATGAGCAGGCCCGCGGCCAGCACCTGGTCCGGCGGCAGGACCCGGGCGATGGCGTAGGCGCTGATGACCTTCATGGGCTCCACGGGGGTGACCAGTCCGAAGTACAGCCCGGCCAGGATGGTGTAGAGCCCCAGGCCCAGGAACACCCCTTGCGGGTCCAGCCCGTTCACGGTGATGAGGGCGATGGCGATGGGCAGGATGGTGCCCAGGTTGCCCAGGGAGCCGGCCAGCTCCAGGCGGTTGAAGCGAAGGGTCATGGCGGGCCTCCGGGGTGCTGTCCCGGCGGCCGGGGCGCGTTGCGCGCGGCGGCGGCCGGTCGGTTCACGACCATGTCCATCTCCCCATGGTACCGGGGTCTCCCGGTCCTGACAAGAAAAAGACACGCTAAAAATATTATTCGTGCTAGTATGGCCGGACGATACCGGCTGGCCGGTGGAGAAGAAGGCCGGCCGGGCGCGCAGGCCAAGGGCTGCGGCAGCAGGAGGGGAGGCGGGGGGAGGGGCGGGCG
>DKEU01000213.1:1880-5215 GCA_002452635.1 Desulfovibrionaceae bacterium UBA6814
AGGCGTGCGATGGAGAAGCATCGGCACCATCATCCCCAGCACAGGAGTAGGCCATGTCCCTCAAGCGGGTCGGCATCCTCACCGGCGGCGGCGACTGTTCGGGCCTGAACGCGGTCATCCGGGCCGTCACCCGGGCCGCGGCCATCCAGCACAAGGCCGCGGTGGTGGGCATCGAGAACGGGTTCGAGGGCCTCATCACCGGCCATACCCAGGAACTGACCACCAAGACCACCCGGGACATCCTCACCCTGGGCGGCACCATCCNNTCCTGGGCACCACCAACAAGGGCAATCCCTTCGCTTACCGCGAGTACGGGCCGGACGGGTCCATCACCGTCACCGACCGCTCGGACGAGGCCGTGGCCACGGTCAGGAAGCTGGGCCTGGACTGCCTGTTCGTGGTGGGCGGGGAGGGCACCCTGGACATCGGCTACCAGCTCCAGCAGAAGGGCGTGCCCATGATTGGCATCCCCAAGACCATCGACAACGACCTGGACCGCACGGATTACACCTTCGGGTTCCAGACCGCGGTGCAGGTGGCCTGCGACGCCATGGACCGGCTCCAGACCACGGGCCGCAGCCACCAGCGGGTCATGATCCTGGAGGTCATGGGCCGCAACGCGGGCTGGATCGCGCTGGAGGCGGGCATCGCCGGCGGGGCCCACATCATCCTTATCCCTGAAATACCCTACGACATCCGCTTCGTGATCCAGAAGATCAAGTACCGGGCCCAGGGCGGCAGCCCCTACACCATCCTCATGGCCGCCGAGGGCGCGGTGGCCCTGGACGGCACCGTGGTGACCCAGGAGTCCGCCACCACCCGGCTGCAGGGCGTGCCCCAGCTCGGGGGCGTGGGCAACCACATCGCGGCCCTCATCAAGCAGGAGATCGACCTGGAGGTGCGCACCACGGTGCTCGGCCACATCCAGCGCGGCGGCTCGCCCTGCGCCTTCGACCGGGTGCTGGGCACCCGGCTGGGCGCGGCCGCGGTGCAGGCCGCGGCCGAAGGAAAGTTCGGCAACATGGTGGCCCTGCGCACCCCGGACATCGTGCTGGTGCCCATCGCCGAGCTGGCCGGGGTGGTGCGCACCGTGCCCCCGGCCTCCCAGCTCATCAGCGCGGCCGAGGCCATCGGCATCAACCTGGGCCGGGAGAAGATGTAGCCATACCGGGCGTTCCCCGGGAGCCCCGCCGAATCCGTTCCAATGGCTGGATTTTATTGACGCGGGGGTATGGGGGCATGTACAGGTGGAGCCATCGGGCCGCGCTGCGGCCGGACGCGCCGCGCCTTCCCGGCCCGGGTGTCCCCGGAGCGGCCCGGGGCGGACCATGAGCGACGACTCCGCGCCCACCCCCCTTCCGGCCTGCGAGCAGGTCGACGATCCCGATGCCGACGCCGCGGTGCGCCTCGGCGCATCCTCCGACCACATGAAGCTCGGCGTGGCCTGCTACAGCCCCGCCCGGGGCTCGGGCCGGCCCGTGGACGCGGACATGATCCTCCAGGCCGCGCGCGCGTCCGGAGTGGCCGCGCCCCTCGTGCCCGAGGCCGTGGAGCAGGCCGCGGCCATGCTCCTGGCCGGGCAGGACCCGCGCGACCTGGTGCTGGCCCGCGGGGTCAAGCCCGTGGCCGCCCGCGACGCCGAGTTCACCCCCCTGCTGGATCTGGCCTTCCCGGTGTTCCCGGGCATGAAGTTCGCCCGCCTGATCCCGGCCCGCAAGCCCGCTCCCGGCCGCGACCTGGCCGGCAACGAGGTCCCGTCCCCGGACGGCCGCGCCCCCCAGGAGCTGGCCCTGGCCCCGGAGCCGGGCTGCACCCAGGGCGAGGACGGGGTGCTCACCGCCACCATCTGGGGCCTGGCGGAGGTGGCGGACGGGGTGGTCCGGGTGGTCCCGGCGGCCGCGGCGACCCCGGACCGGCTCTCGGTGCAGGGGACCCTGCACGGCTACGACGCGGCCGGGGCCGAGGTGACCCTGGGCCGGGTGGCCGCGGAGCTCAAGGGCATGGGCGTGGCCGCGGACCGCATCGACGAGGCCATGATCCTGGCCTGCCTGGAGGAGGGCTGGGAGAGCCGGGCCGGGTCCACCGGGGTGGTCATGGCCATGGGCAAGCCTCCGGTCCCGGGCGGGGACGCCCGGCTGGAGCTGTTGGTGGCCGAGCGCACGGCCGTGGGCGCCACCGACGAGCAGGACCGGGTGGACTACCGCAACCGCGGCTACAACCCGGTGGCCGAGGCCGGGCAGGACGTGGCCCGGCTGCACCCGGCCACCGCGGGCNNGGGCCGGCCCGGGCTGGACGTGTTCGGCCAGGAGCTGCCGGCCCGGCCCGGCCGTCCCCTGCAGGTGAAGGCGGGCAAGAACGCGGAGGCCCTGGAGGACGGGCACCTGTTCCGGGCCCAGGTCGCCGGGGTGGTGGTGGCCGGCCGGGGGCTGGTGGAGATTTCCGACCTGTTGGTGGTGCCCGCCGACGTGGACCTGTCCACGGGCAACATGCGGGTGCAGAAGGGGTCGGTGGAGGTGCGCGGCTCGGTGCGCTCGGGCTCGGTGGTGGAGTCCCCGGACAGCGTGCTGGTGGCGGGCACCATCGAGGATGCGGTGGTCCTGGCCGGGGCCGACGTGACCGTGCGCGGGGGCATCCTCATGTCCGGGGAGGGGGAGAACATCGTCAAGGCCGGGGGCACGGTGCGCGCGGCCTTTGCCCAGAACGCCCGCATCCTCGCCGGGGCCGACGTGATCGTGGGCCGCTACCTGGCCCGCAGCGACGTGCAGGCCGGCTTCCGGGTGCGGGCCGGGGGCTGGGTGCGCATCACCGACGGCAAGGGCCGGATCATGGGCGGCACCGTCATCGCCGGCCAGGGCATCGAGGTCTACGAGGCCGGCACCGCCATCGGGGTGGAGACCGTGCTGGTGCTCACCCAGGAGAGCGAGGAGGCGCGCGCCCTGATCACCGAGAAGCGGGAGCTGCGCCGCCTGGTGGAGCACGTGGGCAAGATCTTCACCAGCCTGACCCCGGAAAAGGCGGCCCACCTGCCGGCCGATCAGCTGGACAAGGTCAAGGGCATGCTGGCCCGGCGGGAAAAGGCCGTGGCCCGCATCAAGGAGATCGGCCAGCGCCTGGCGGCCATGGCCCAGGAGGCCCTGTCCTTCATGGAGAGCGCCCGCATCATCGTGCGCGGGGTGGCCCACCCCGGGGTCACGGTGAAGATGGGCGGCGTGTCCCTGCACCTGAGGGAGCCGGTCCACTTCAGCCAGTTCTCCTGGGACCGGGAGAACAAGGCCATCCGCGTCTCCTCGCTCTAGGGCGCTTCCCGCGCCGGCCGTTCCCCGGGCCGGACCGTA
>DKEU01000213.1:5350-8034 GCA_002452635.1 Desulfovibrionaceae bacterium UBA6814
GCGGTCATCCGCCTGGGGGCCTCCTCGGACCGGATGAAGCTCATCGTGTCCTGCCACACCCCGGCCCGGGGCGCGGGCCGGCCTCTGGACGCGGCAGGGGTGCAGCGCGTGGCGGACCAGACCGGCATCGTCCGGCCCCTGGACCCCGAGGCCGTGGCCCGGGTGCTGGCCCTGCTCCAGGCCGGGGAGGACGTGCGCGAGGTGGTCATCGCCCGGGGAGTCAAGCCCAAGCCGCCTCGCGACGCCTGGGTGGACCCCATGGCCGACCTGTCCCGGCCGGTGTTCCCGGGCATGCCCCTGGGCCGGCTGCACCCGGCCGAGTTGGCGAATCCGGGGCAGGACCTGCTGGGCAACGAGGTGCGCGCCCCGGGCAAGGGCGAACCCGCGACCCTGGTGGTGCCCGCCGAGGCCAGTTGCACCCTGGGCGCGGACTGGGTCATCAAGGCCACGGCCTACGGCCTGGCGGAAGTCACAAACGGCGAGGTGCGGGTGCGGCCCCTCATCGCCGTGTCCCCGGACAAGCTGGCCGTGACCGGCGCCATCTACGGCCACGACGCCATGGGCGCGCGCATCACCGCCAGCCGCATCGAGGCCGAGCTCATCCGCCTGGGCCTGGGGCAGTGGGCCGACGTGGGCCGCATCCTGGCGGCCCTGGAGGAGGCCTGGGAGACCACGGCGCCGGTGGAGGACGTGCTCCTGGCCCAGGGCAAGGCCCCGCTGCACGGCCGGGACGCCCGGCTGGAGCTCCTGGTGGCCGAGCGCAGCGGGGTGGGGTCCCTGGACAGCCAGGACCGCATGAACTGGCGCGACCGGGGCTACACCCCGGTGGTGGAGGCGGGCCAGGACATCGCCCGGCTGCACCCGGCCACCGCCGGCACCCCGGGCACCGACGTGTACGGCCAGCCCATCCCGGCCCGGGCGGGCAAGCCCCTGCCCTACAAGCCGGGACCCAACGTGGAGGCCCTGGAGGAGGGCAGCCTGTTCCGCGCCAGGACCCCGGGCGTGGTCCTGGCCGGCAAGGGCGTCATCGACGTGTCCGACCTGCTGGTCATCCCCGGCGACGTGGACCTGGCCACCGGCAACATCCGCACCCAGAAGGGCTCGGTGCAGGTGCGGGGCTCGGTGCGCACCGGCTCGTCCGTGGAGGTGCCGGACAGCATCCTCGTCAACGGGGCCATCGAGGACGCCATGGTGATCGCGGGCATGGACGTGACCGTGGCCGGGGGCATCGTCATGACCGGGGACGGGAGCACCGAACTCCGGGCCGGGGGCTCGGTGAGCGCGACCTTCACCCAGAACGCCCGCATCACCGCCGGGGAGAACGTCATCGTGCAGCGCTACATCGCGCGCAGCGACATCACCGCGGGATTCAAGGTGCAGGCCGGGGGCTTCGTGAAGGTGACGGGCGCCAGGGGCCGGATCATGGGCGGGGCGGTGGTCAGCGGCCAGGGCATCGAGGTCTACGAGGTGGGCTCGCCCCTGGGCGTGGCCACGGTGCTGGTGCTCACCCAGGAGCACGACGAGGCCAGGGCCCTGGTCGCCGAGAAGCACCGGCTCAAGGACCAGAACGGCCAGATCACCAAGGTCCTCCTGGCCCTCACCCCGGAGAAGGCGGCCCAGCTTGAGCCCGAGAAGCGGGCCAGGATCAAGGACCTGCTGGCCCGGCGCGAGGAGAATTCCCTGGCCATCCAGGCCATCGGCCGCCGCCTGGCGGAGCTGGCCCAGGAGGCCATGAACTTCATGGAGGCGGGCCGCATCATCGTGCGCGGCATGGCCCACCCCGGCACGGTCATCAAGATGGGCGGCACCTCCCTGCACCTCACCCAGACCCTGCAGGCCAGCCAGTTCTCCTGGGACCGCGCCGGCAAGAGCATCAGAGTCGGCACGCTGTGAGCGCCGCGGCCAGCTCGTCCGCGTGCTGCGGCAGTTTTTCCTGCAGGAGCTGCGCGTAGAACGGGCCGCAGTCGTCCCCGGCCGCGGCCAGGGCGGCCAGCAGGTCGTCCCGGGAGAAGTCCGCCAGCACCGCGCAGGCCTCGGCCACCAGGGCCGCGGCCGGGTCCGGCTGCTCCGCCACCCCGGCCAGCACCCCGGAGAGCCCGGCCTCCATGCAGCCGGCCGGCAGCCAGGCCGGGTCGCCCACCCCGTCCACCCGGTCCAGGCGCAGGCGCAGGGTGGTCTCCAGCACGAAGGCCGCGAACGCGGCCAGGGGGTCCGTTGCCCCGTCCTCCGGGTCCTGGACCGGGCCGAAGTCGCGCACCGTGGTCAGGCGCACGTCCATGCGGTCCCCGCCCTCGGCCGCGGGCCGGGCCACGAAGTCCCCGGCCGCGTGGTGCCAGGGGAACACCCGGCCGCCGCTGCCCGGGTCGTAGCAGCGACCCAGGATGTAGCCCGCCCGGCCGTAGAGGTCCCGGGCCTGGGCCGGGGTGAGCGGCGTGATGCCTTGGCCGTAGTCCCAGAGCTGCACCGTGCCCGTTGCGTCCAAGTGGAACTCGCAGAATCCCGCGAACCACTCCACCAGGGCCAGGGCCAGGGGGCCGTCCCCGCCTGCCGGGGCGGACGCGGCCAGGACCCGCGGCAGGAGCGGCTCGCCCAGCCGCTCCCGCAGCCGGTTCAGCCAGGCGGCCTCGTTGGCCAGCACCGCCCGGGCCAGGGGCGTGGACGCGGCCAGCACCCCGCCCCGGAAC
>DKEU01000270.1:0-173 GCA_002452635.1 Desulfovibrionaceae bacterium UBA6814
AGGCGATAATAGAGGTCGGTGCGGAACGCGCCCTTGTCGCACAGCTCCTTGAGGTCCACGTTGGACGCGGCGATGATGCGGGCCTCCATGGTGATGGCCTTGTCCCCGCCCACCCGGTGGAAGATGCGGTCCTGGAGCACCTGGAGCAGCTTGATCTGCACCGCCGGGGACAC
>DKEU01000270.1:221-3125 GCA_002452635.1 Desulfovibrionaceae bacterium UBA6814
GGCCCCCTTCTCGTGGCCGAAGAGCTCGCTCTCCACCAGGTTCTCGGGGATGGCCCCGCAGTGCACGCTGATGAAGGGGCCGCCGGAGCGGTTGGATTCGGCGTGGATGAGCCCGGCCAGCACGCCCTTGCCCGTGCCGGTCTCGCCCCGGAGCAGCACCGTGGACTTGGTGGGCGCCACCATGAGGGCCTTCTCGTGGGCCAGGCGCATGGCCTGGGACTCGGGCGCGGCAAAGTGCTTGACCTCGCCCAGGGCGCTCTCGTCGCGGAAATAGTCCAGCTCGGACTGGACCTTCTGGGACTCCAGCAGGCTCTCCAGCACGTAGCGGACCTCGACCTTGGCCAGGGGATAGGTGAGGTAGTTGCCCGCGCCGGCGCGCACGATGTCCACGGCCTCGCGCAACCGCTCCTGGGGGGCCAGGACGATGATCTCCGCGGCCGGGCTGGCCTCCCACAGGCGGCGCAGCTCGCGGCGCCAGTCCTCGCGCTTGCGGCCGTGCGCCTCGCCCAGGAGGGCGATGTCCAGCATCACGAAGTCCAGGTCCGGGCCCAGGCGGCGGCGCATCTGTGCCTCGTCGGGCACCGCCTCCACCCGGTCTTCCGGCTCCAGGGCCGCGGCCACCACCGCCGCGGCCTCCGCCTGGGACGACACCACCAGAACCCGCTTCATGCCCACCCCCAGGGAACCCAGGGCCGGTCCCGTATGGCCCCGGAACCGCCCGGGGTCTGCGCCGCAAGGTTTCCGCACCCGGTAATACATCCCAGGCCCGCCGGAGTTCAACACCTTTTTCCCCGGGCCAGGCAATCCGGCCCCCGCCCCTTTCCCTTCACCCGGCCTTCTGGTACCCGGTTGCCGAGGACGGAGCCCTCGAACACTGACGCCAACTTCACGGGGAGAGGCATGAGCGGTTTGAACACCCTGGATTTCATCCTGCTGGGCATCATCGGCCTGTTCACCATCTGGGGCCTGTTCCGCGGCCTGTTCAAGGAGGTGGTCTCCACCCTGGGCATCGGGCTGGCCTACTGGGTGTCCAACACCTACAACAGCGACCTGGCCCCGTTCTTCTCCCACTGGATGAACGACCCGGCCATCATGCACACCGCGGCCTACTTCACCCTGTTCCTGGGCACCAACATCGCGGTCATGATCGTGTCCTGGATCCTGGCCCGGGCCTTCAACCTGACCCCGCCCGCGCTCATCGAGTTCCTGGGCGGCGCGCTCTTCGGCTCGGCCAAGGGCGTGCTCATCTGCGCGGTGGTGCTCATCTGCCTGGCCTCCTTCCTGCCCCGCGCGGAGTTCGTGCAGCAGTCCAGGGTGGGCGGGTACCTGAAGCCCCTGACCCAGTGGCTGGCCCAGTACATGCCCGATCGCATGCGCAACTTCGACCCCTCGGTCCTGGGCCGCCAGCTCCAGGAGGAGAAGGGCGACTTCCTGCAGAACCTCCTGGGCGGCGGCAAGACCGCGGGCCAGGAGCCGGACCGGCCCTCGGCCCAGGAACAGGTGGACAGGATGGTCAAGAACCTGGAAGAGCAGACCAAGCAGATCGACACCATGATGAACAAGGACAAGAAGTAACGTGACGGATTCCCTCTCCCCCGCCCCCGACGACCAGGAAAACGCCCGGGCCCTGGCCGAGGTCCTCGGCGTGGTCCGGGCGCTCATCGCCGACAACGGCTGTCCCTGGGACCGCCAGCAGACCCCGCACAGCATGGCCGACTACCTCCTGGAGGAGGGCCACGAGCTGGTGGAGGCCCTGCGCGCCGACCTGCCCATGCCCAGCCCGGCGGAGCACGCCGGCCCGACCCCCGGCATTCCCAAGGCCGTGGCCGAGGTGGCCGAGGAGCTGGGCGACCTGGCCTTTCTGGTGTTCTTCGTGGCCACCCTGTACGAGCGCTCGGGCCGGCTGACCCTGGCCCAGGCCCTGCGCGCCAACGCGGCCAAGATGGTGCGCCGCCACCCCCACGTGTTCGGCGACCTGGAGTTGGCCGACCGCGACGAGCTGTTGCGCAACTGGGAGCGCATCAAGCGCGAGGAAAAGACCGAGAACGGCCAGGTCCCGGGGGTGTTCGACTCCCTGCCCAAGGGCCTGCCGCCGGTCCTGCGCGCCTACCGCATCCACTCCAAGGCCGCCCGGGTGGGCTTCACCTGGGACACGGACCAGGACGCCCAGGCCCAGTTCTCGGCCGAGTGGGCCGAATGGGAGCAGGCCAAGGCCGCCGGGGATGCGCAGCGCATGGAGCGGGAGTTCGGGGACGTGCTCTTCACCCTGGTGGAGCTGGGCCGGCGCGCCGGGATCAAGGCCAATGCGGCCCTGGACCAGGCCAACCGCACGTTCCTCTCCCGGTTCGCGGCCATGGAAACGCTGGCCCGGGAGCGGGGCCTGGATTTCCCCAGCCTCTCCCTGGAGGAGAAGAACCGGCTGTGGGACGAGGCCAAGGCCCGGGAAGGGCGGGACTGAGCCTGTGCAAGGCAGGACGCCCTAAAAGGGCAGGAACTTGTAGAGGTAGCGCTCGTAGGCCCGGGACAGGCGCAGGGCGCGGGGCCTGGCCAGCCCGGTGTCCACCAGGCGGCAATACACGTGCAGGGGATTGAGCAGGTGACGGAGGCTGTGGCGCAGTCGGCGCATACGGCTCCCTGAAGACGCGCGGAAGAACGTTCCGCGGGTTGTGCCTGAAGACCCCCGGAAAAGCAAGGGCCGGCCCCGCCTTCTGGCAGGGCCGGCCCGCAGTGTTTTTCCAGCCGGCCGCTATTCCTCGGACTGGAGTTCCTGGATGAGGTTCTGCAGCTCCTGGGACTGGGTGGCCAGCTCGGACACGGCCTTGGCCGCCTCGTTCATGGCCACCGCGGTCTCGGAGGAGATGCGGTTCACGTCCTCCACGGCCCGGTTGATCTCCTCGCTGGCCG
>DKEU01000270.1:3139-3286 GCA_002452635.1 Desulfovibrionaceae bacterium UBA6814
CGATCTCGCGCAGGGCCTCGCCGGAGCTGTGCGCCAGGGCGGTGGCCTCCTCGATGGTCTTCACCGCCTTGTCCACGCTCTCCACGCTCACCCGGGCGCCGGACTGGATGCCGGAGATGGCGTCGCCCACCTCCTTGGTGGCGGTCA
>DKEU01000202.1:0-290 GCA_002452635.1 Desulfovibrionaceae bacterium UBA6814
GACCGGCTGCTGGGGCACAATCCCCTGGCCGCGGTCTACACCAGCGACAGTTACTGGCGCAGTCTGAAGCATCCCCTGGAGGAGTAGGGGCTCCGGCTAGAACTCCTCGAACTCCACGCCCAGGGCCTCCCACTGGGCCGCGCCCTCGGCCTCCATCCGGGCGATCTCCTTGGGGCTCCTCTCGGGCAGCACCAGGGCCTCGGCGATGATCTGCCAGATGTACTTCACCTGGTACTTGTAGTCCTTGAAGAACTTGGGGATGCGCTTCATCATCTGGTCGCGGCAGTTGG
>DKEU01000202.1:344-10779 GCA_002452635.1 Desulfovibrionaceae bacterium UBA6814
AGGGCATGGGCCAGTTGCCGCCGCCCGCGCCGCAGCAGAAGTTGTTGGCCCGGTTGGGGTAGAACTCCACCCGCTTGTCCACGCACTGGTCCAGGATCCAGCGGGCCTCCTCGTAGTAGGCCTTGCCGTAGTGGTACTCCAGCTCCCGGCCGTGCTTACAGGAGTCGTGCCACACGAAGGTCTGGTCCGCGTGGACCGACTTGTCCAGGGTGATGAGCCCCTTTTCCAGGATTTCCTGGAGGTAGTCGTAGAGGTAGATGAACTCCGCCTTGTACCCGGGGTCCTCCATGGCGCAGAGCTTCATGCCCGTGCGGCAGCCGTAGGAGCCGCCCCCGCAGTCGGGCATGATCAGGCGGCCCACCCCGAGTTCGCGGGAGATGTCTATCTTGCGCCTGGCCAGGGTCTTGGTGGCGTCGTAGTTGCCGGTGAACAGGCCCCAGTCCACGGCCTCCCAGTTCTGGGAGGGAACGGTCCAGTTGGCTCCGGCGGCGTAGAATATCTTCCACCACCACTTCATGTCCTCGAAATCGCCGTAGATTTCCTTGGAGTTGGGGAAGAACAGGATGTCCGCCCCCGCCTTGTCCACGGGCACGTAGAACCCCGGGCACTCCTCCTCGGCCAGCTCGCGGCCCACCTCGGCCAGGGTCTGGAGGTAGTCCTCCTTGGGTATGTCCATGTTGTTGCCGGAGGCCAGGACCCGCTCCACGCCCTTGTGCAGGATGCCCGGCACCGTGTCCCGGGGCCGCAGGTGCTTCATGTGGGCGAAGGCCGGCACGATGTCGATGTGCATGGGGCAGGCGTGGGCGCAGCGGCCGCAGCCGGTGCAGACCCAGGGGAATCTGGACTCCATCACCTCGTCCACCAGGCCCAGGTTGAGCATGCGGATGACCTTGCGGGTATTCCAGCCCTCCATGCCCGCCATGTCGCTGATGGGGCAGCCGCTCACGCAGGCCCCGCAGGCGAAGCAGGCGGACAGGTCGTACTTGCCGAAGCGCTCCTTGATTTCCGCGGGCAGCTCCCGCGGGGTCACCACGTTCATGGCTCGCCCCTTGCCGCCCGGCCGGGGCTACCGGCCGGGCGGACGTGTTTGGGTTTAGGCCGGTTCGGCCACCTTGCCCTTGTCAGCCACTCCGCCGGTCTGGTCGTACATCATGCCGCAGCGCAGATCGAAGTGGCGGTTGATGCTCAGGGTGGGGCAGGTGGAGTTGAGCGCCACCTGGGCCACCACCGAGCCCAGGTAGGCCTTCTCGGGGTCGCGTTCGGTGGAGTGGTGGGCCATGAGCACCAGGCCGGCCTGGTGCATCCGGCTGAGCTTGAGGATCTCCATGGCCGGCTTGCCCTCGAAGCACTCGAACTGCACGCTCTTCATGCCGCGGATGAGCGGCTCGAACTGGGTGCGCATGCGCTCCTTGGCGGCCTCGGAGCGGCGGATGAACTCGGGCTGGGACAGGTCCATCTCCTCGATGCAGTGGAAGATGGTGAGGGTGGACTTGTAGTGCCGCGCCATCTGCGCGCCGTAGCCCACCGCGCACTCGGACTGCTCCGAGAAGTCGGTGGCCACCACCAGCTCCTGGAAGCTCTGTTCGCCGTAGGGGGTCTGCTTGGTCACGATCATCACCGGACAGCGGGCCTTCTGGGCCACGCGCTCCAGGGTCGAGCCGGCCATGCCCCACATCTTGGAGCGGCGCTCCTCGTACTCCTTGGTGTGCGGTCCCATGATGATGAGGTCCGCGTTGTCCCGGCGGGCGATGCGCAGGATCTCGTTGTGCGGGATGCCCGGCAGCACGCTGATGGTGTGGTTGGGGATGCCCTTGAGCTTGTCCTTGTAGAACTCCGCGATCTCGTTCTTGATGCGGTCGGTCTCGCCGCTGGCCTCCAGATGGCGCATCTGGCCCCAGCCCTGGGCAAGGCCCACCACGTGAACCAGGTGCAGATTGGCCTCGAAACGCTGGGCAAAGCCGAAGGCCGTGTCCGCGGCACAGTCGCAGACTTCCGACGGCGTCACCGCGATGATGATGTCCTTGAACATGGCGACACCCTCCTGTTGTGGTTGTCGGAGCGGAAGCTCACGATGTTGGCTTGTGCGTGGTTCCGGTCCAGGGCCTCGGACAGCCGGTCCGTGACGGCCAGGTTCTTGGACAGGAGCACGTCCTCGGGGCCCATGCCCATGGCCAGGCCCATGAGCTGGGGCAGGTAGACCACCGCCACCGCCCGGGCCGCCTCGTTCACCCGCAGGGCCTGGCGCTGGTAGGCCTCCAGGTTCATCTGGCAGAGGGGGCAGACCGTGGCCACGCAGTGGGCCTCCCCGGCCGCCGAGAGGATGCCCGCCACCGCGCGCAGGGCGGTGTCCTGGTCCGTGGCCATGAGCGAGGCCCCGCAGCAGGTGGCGGCCTTGTCCCAGTCCAGCACCGTGGCCCCCAGGGCCTGCAGGATGCGGTGCATGCTCTGCGGGCGCTCCGGGTCGTCGAACACCGGGTAGGGCCGGAGCGCCTGGCAGCCGTAGTAGGGGGCCACGACGAGCCCCTCCAGGGGCATGAGCACGGCCTGGCCGATGCGCTCCTCGCCCACGTCGGTCACCAGCACGTCCAGCAGGTGGCGGACCCGGACCCCGGGGTCCAGGGCCAGGTCCTCGCCGGCGATGGCCTGGTTCACCCTGTGGGCCAGCTTGCGGTCGTGCCGGGTCTGCTCCACCACCTTCAGGTGGTTCAGGTAGCAGGCGCTGCACGGGGCCAGCACGTCCTTGCCCGGGAACTGCTTGGCGGCCAGTCCCAGGTTGCGGGCGGGAAGGGCCAGGGCCAGCAGGCCGCTCACCGCGTCCACGGCCCCGGCCCCGCAACAGGTCCAGCCGTCGATCTCGTTCAGCCCCAGGCACAGGCGATCGAACACCAGCCGGGTGGACACGTCGTATTCCTGGGCGCTCTCGGTGAGGGAGCAGCCGGGGTAGTAGGCGTAACTCATGGGTTGCCCTCCAGTTCCCGGACCCGGGTGAAGAGGTCGTCCAGCACGCCCTTGTGCCGGCCGTCCGGGGCGTGCAGCTTGCCCTTGGCCAGGAGCTTCATGCCCACCGGGGTGAAGCGCAGGGGCAGGAGCGGGTCGCGCATGGCCATGAAGTAGTGGAACATGAGGTCCATCTCCTGGACCCGGCCGTACTTGTGCACGTTGTCGATGAAGGCCTGGTAGAAGATGCCCTTGCGCCGGGCCGCCCCGGGGCCGTGCTGCGCAGCCAGGCGCTTGAGCGCGGCCATGGCCCGGGTGAGCTGCAGGCCCCGCGGGCAGCGCAGGGTGCAGGTGTAGCAGGCCGAGCACATCCAGAAGGTCTTGCTCCGGAGCACCTCGTCCGTGAACCCGAAGAGCAGGGAGCGCCACATCTGGCGCGGGGTCAGGTCCATGGACGCGGCGTTGGGGCACGACGCGGTGCAGGTGCCGCACTGCATGCAGGCCCGCACCAGGTCCCGCACCTCGTCCAGCGGGTCCACGGCATGGGGGCCGCGCCCCTCCCCGTGCAGGGGCGGGACCAGGGTGGTGGGGTGGTTGCTCTCGGTTCGCATGGCTTCTCCTTTGGCCTCAGGCCAGTTCCTCCAGGGCGGCGTCGATGGAGCCCATGACCTGGGCGTCGTCGAAGCCCTTGAGCACCGCGGCGCTGTTGGGGCAGACCGCGGTGCACGAGCCGCAGCCCTGGCAGAGGATGGCGTCCACCTCGATGCGGTCCTCGTCCAGGTCCATGCGCCGCGCCCCGTAGGGGCACACGTCGATGCAGCGGCCGCACAGGGAGCACAGGGAGTGCCGCACCTCGGCCACCACGTTGCCCGCGTCCAGGCGCTCGCCGGACAGGATGCGCAGGGCGCGCTCGGCCGCGGCCTTGGCCGAGGCCACGTGCTCGCCCATGTTGCCGGGCGCGCGGGCCAGGCCGGCCATGAACACCCCGTACTTGAGGAAGTCCACGGGCCGCCACTTGGGCTCGGCCTCGCGGTAGAACCCGTCCTCGGTGAGCGGCACCCCGAACTGCTCGGCCAGCTCCTCCACGTCGTTGGGCTCCACGCCCGTGGACAGGACCAGGATGTCCGGGGAGATCTGGATGTCCTCGCCCAGCACCGGGTCGCGGGCGGTGATGCGGGGCTTGCCGTTGTCGAACGCCACCTGGGGCCGGTTCTCCAGGTCGTAGCGGATGAAGATGGCTCCCAGGCGGCGGGCCTCGGTGTAGAACTGCTCCATGAACCCGTAGCTCATGATGTCGCGGTAGAACACGAAGACCTTGATGCCCGGGTTCTTGCGCAACAGGGTGTGCAGGTTCTTGAGCGCGCCGGCGCAGCAGATCCGGGAGCAGTAGTTGCGGCCCTCCTCCCGGGAGCGCCAGCACTGGATCATGGCCACCGAACCGAGCGCGCCCGCGTCCAGTTCGCCCGAGGCCAGGCGCTGCTCCAGCTCCACCTGGGTGAGGGTGGCGGGATGGACCCGGAACCCGTAGTCGTAGACCTTGGCCTCCCGGCCTCCGGTGGCCAGGATGGTGGTCCCGTGCTCCAGGGTGGCCACCCCGTCCCGGCCGTAGACCACGGTGCTGAAGGCCCCGGCCTTGCCCATGCTGAGCACCACCCGGGAGTCGGTGCGCACCGTGATGTTGGGGTGCTTCTCCACCTGCTCCACCAGGTCCGCCATGTAGCGCTGCGGGTCGCGGCCCTCCAGGGTGGTGCGCAGGCGCATGGCCGCGCCGCCCAGGGCCTCCTCGCTCTCCACGATGGTCACGGGATACCCGTGGTCCGCGATGCCCACGGCCGCGGTCATGCCCGCCAGCCCGCCGCCCACCACCAGGGCCTGGCGGTAGACCGGGGCGGCCGAGCGCTGGCGCAGCGTGTCCGCGCGCACCAGCCGGGCCAGGGCCATGTTCAGGGTGGCGAAGACTTCCCGGCCCAGGGCCGTGCGGTCCGGGTTCTCCTCCCGGGCCGCGGTCATGGCCGGGGTGTAGACGTCGGCCACGTCCATGAAGGCCGGGTTCAGGCCCAGGGCCGCGCCCAGCTCGCGCAGCTTGGGCACGTAGGCGTAGGGCATGCAGGCCCCCAGCAGGATGCGGTTGGGCCGCTTCTCCCTGGCCAGCTCCGCGATCTTCTCCCAGCCCGGGGCGGTGCAGCCGGCGTCGATGCGGGCCACGGCGATGACCGCGGGCTGGGACTGGAGCCGGGCGATGAGCGCTTCCATGTCCACCGCGCTCTCCAGCACCGGGCAGGAGGTGCACAGGGCCACCAGCACCTTGGGGGCCTCGCGGCCCACGTCGCGGTACTCGGGCTCGGGCTCGGCCACCTTCTCCTTGAGCGGGGCGTAGATGTTGATGAGGCGCGAGGCCTCCATGGCCGCGGCCCCGGCCGCGATGAGGGATTCGGCGATGTCCCGCGGAGCCCCGGCCGAACCCGCGGCGAACACCCCCAGCCGGGTGGTGCGCGAGGGGTCGAAGTGCCGGGTGCGCAGGAACCCGTGCTCGTTCAGCTCCACCTGGGCGGCCCGGGCCAGGGCGGGCAGGTCCTTGGGCGGGCGCGCGCCCACGGCCAGGACCAGGAGGTCGGTGTCCTCCTCCTTGAGCTCGCCGGACTCGTCCATGTAGCGCAGGCGCAGGGCCCCGGGGTCGTCGGGCGAGGGCATGGCGGTGTGGATGCGGCTCTTCACGAACCGCACCCCGGCTTCCTCTTCGGCCGAGTCGCGGTAGCGCTGGTAGTCCCGGCCGAAGGTGCGCATGTCCATGCTGAAGATGGTGGCCGCCGCGGGCTCGCCGTTCTCGTCCTTGAGCATCTGGCGGGCCAGCAGGGCCTCCTTGATGGAGATCATGCAGCAGATGGAGGAGCAGTAGCCCACGCCCTTGCCCAGGTCGCGGGACCCCACGCACTGCAGCCAGGCCACCCGCCTGACCGGCTTGCCGTCCCCGGGCCGGGTGAGCCTGTCGCGGCCCGGGCCGCTGCCCGAGAGCATGCGCTCGAACTCCACCGAGGTGACCACCCCGGGCAGGACCTTGTAGCCCAGGGTGTCGGCCCCGAAGGACTCGGGGCAGGGGGTGTAGGTGTCGAACCCGGTGGCCAGCACCACCGCGGCCACCGAGAGCTCCAGCCGCTTTTCCGAGGCCGCGCGCAGGAAGGTCTTGTCCAGGACGGGGACCGCGGCCTTGGGCTTCAGGGGCTTGTCCAGCACCAGCCGGGCCCCGGCGGCCTTGAGCTTGCCCGCCAGTTCGGCGTGCTGCGGTCCGGCCAGGAGCACCACCACCAGCTCGGGCTTGAGCTCCAGGGCGCGGGCCAGGAAGCGTTCCGGCTCCAGGCCGGGCAGGTCCAGGTCCAGGAGCAGCATGGCCAGGTGCTCGTCCTGGGCGATCTGCTCCAGGGCCGCCTCGGGCGCGGTTTCGGCCGCGAAGGGGAAGAGCAGGTCCTTGATCCACTCGGCCGCGGACTCGGCCAGGCCGGGTTCCGCCGAGGCGAGCAGGGTGTGGAACGTGGCGCGGCGGTTGAACTGGAAGTCGATGGCCTCGGTGGGGCAGGTCTCGTGGCAGCGCCAGCAGCGGATGCAGTGGTCCAGGTCCACCACGTAGGAGTTGGGGATGTTGTGGGGCACGGGCAGGTGTACGGCCGCGCGCTCGGTGAGCCCGGCGTTGAACTCGCTGGGCACCCGCACCGGGCAGACCGCGGAGCAGGCCCCGCAGCCGATGCACTTGGTGGGGTCCACGAAGCTGGAGCCCTGGCGCAGGAAGGCCGTGAACTGGCCCGGATCGCCGTCCAGGCCGGTGAGTTCGGTGGACAGGAACATGTCGATGTTCTTGTGGAACAGCCCCTTGCGCATGCAGAACTGGGAGGAGCTGTCCCGCTCGGTGAGCGGCAGCATCTTGCACATGCCGCAGGCGTTGGTGGGGAACTGGTAGTCGAGCTGGGTGAGCAGCCCGCCCAGGTGCGGCTTGCGGTCCACCAGCGCCACCTTCTGCCCGGTCTCGGCCAGGTCCAGGGCGGCGCGGATACCCGCCACGCCGGCTCCCACCACCAGGGCTGCATATGTCGTCTTCATGGTCCCGCGCCTCCTTGGAGTGCTCAGGGATGATCTATTTATATAAAATATCTAGCGATATTTTATGGTTTCTTCACCAGGGCTGCGTATGTCGTCGTCATGGCCCGGCTCCTCCTTGGGTAAAACCGGAACTAGTCCCGGCCTCCGGTGATCTCGGCGAATTCCTTGGCCTGGAACACCGAGAGCGGGATGGGCTCGTCCGGGCTGCGGCCCGGCTCGTAGGCAAAGGCCTCCTGGGTGCGGGCGGCCACGGTGCGGAACAGCTCCATCACCGGCACGTCGTTGGGGCAGGCGTTGGAGCACTGGCCGCAGCCCACGCAGGACAGGCTCATGTGGGCCAGGCGGGTGAGGTGGAAGAGCACCGTGTCCGTGGGCATGCGCAGGGCGCTCTTGCCCTTGGCCCAGCCCAGGTACTGCCAGGGCTTGTGGTCGAACACGTCGGTGAGGAACACGCACTCCCGGCAGTAGCACACCGGGCAGGCCGCGCGGCAGTTGTAGCAGCCCACGCAGGCCGCCAGGTAGTCGGCCAGTTGGGGCATGGACGCGGTGGCCGCCCGGGTCTTCTCGAACATCTCGTCCCGGAAGGCGGTGCGGCCGGCCACCAGTTCGGCCAGGGCGTCCTTGCGCGCGGTGGGGTCGGCGGTGTCGGGCAGGCGCAGCTTGGCCAGCAACGCCTCGCCCCGCGGGGTGTGGGCCTTGACCAGCAGGTGCCCGGCCCCGCGCATGCCGATCAGGCCCAGGGTGATGTCCGCGCCGGTGGCCACCGGGTGCTCGCAGGCCCGGCAGGCCTTGGCCAGGGGCAGGTCCGCCGGGTCCGGGGAGCGGCCGGCCAGGAGCTGGCCCGCCCACTGGTTGGAGGCCTCCCTGGGTTCGCGGCCCGCGGCGAAGGTGCGGTAGTCCGCGTTGGTGTAGGCCCCCAGGCAGTCCAGGCTCACGATGGCCAGGTCCTCTAGGTTGCCCTGGTTGAGCTTGACCAGCTCGGTGAAGGCCCGCATCTCGCAGGGCCTGAGCACCGCGGCCAGAGTCCCGCCGGGGGAGCCGCCCCGGGTGAGCTTGGCCGCGATGCGCGCGGCGTTGAGCGGGAAGGCCGGGGCCAGGGGGTCGGCCTGCTTCAGGCGTTCGGGCTCGGTGACCAGGGCGGGCATGACCACGCCCGGCCCCATGTGCAGGGGAGTGAGCAGCCCGGCCACGCCGCCGTCGTCCATGAGCATGTGCAGGAAGGCCTGCACCGACTGGAGCAGGTTGCCGTTCTGCACCTCGATCTTGGCGGTGGTTGCCATCGGTTTCTCCTCGTATCGCTTTGGCGGTGGCCGGGCGGGGTTGATGCCCGTGCGGCCGGCCCGCGGTTTTTTTCAAAAAATTCTGGCGAATTTTTTGAGTCTGTTTCAGATGGCCATCATGGTCCGGGCGTCGCTGGGACCCAACTCCCGGACCTCGGCCACCATGTGGTTGACGGTCTCGGCGAACTCGTTGCCCTCGCTGGCCCCCACCCAGGTGAGCTTGAGCCGGCGCTCGTCCACCCCGAAGCCGGTGAGGATCTCCTTGAGCAGCTTGATGCGGCGGCGGGCCTTGTAGTTGCCGTTGATGTAGTGGCAGTCCCCGGGGTGGCAGCCGCTCACCAGGACCGCGTCCGCGCCCGAGAGCAGGGCCTTGAGCACGTACTTGGGGTCCACCATGCCGGTGCACATCATGCGCACCAGCCGTACGTTGGGGGACTGCACCATGCGTGCGGTGCCGGCCAGGTCGGCGGCGGTGTAGGTGCACCAGTTGCAGACGAAGGCCACGATGGTCGGCTCGAAGTCCGGCATGGCGGCGACGGCGGCGGACTGGTCAGGCGCGGGCTGGGTGTGTTCGGTGGCGGGCATGGCAACCTCCTGTGATTACGCCGTGGCCTCTTCCGGGCTCTCCGGGGCCTTTTCGGTGATGGGGATGCTGACCGGCTCGGCCGGCTTGGCGGTCTTGCCGCGCGGGCCGGTGAGCACGTCCGAGAGCAGGCCCTCCAACTCGGAGAACACCTGCTGTTCGCTGAAGTGCTTGATCTGGGCCGCGCCGCTGGGGCAGTAGCCCGCGCAGCTTCCGCAGCCCTTGCACAGGGCCTCGTTGACCACGCTGACCTGGTGCAGCTCGTCGAACTCGATGGCCGAGTAGGCGCACAGGTCGATGCAGACCTTGCAGCCCACGCAGATGTCCGGGTTGATGTGCGAGGTGGTGGGGGAGATGTCCACCAGGCCGCGGGCCGCCAGGGACAGGGCCTGGGCCGCTGCGCCCGAGGCGTGGGCCACGGCGTCCGGGATGTCCCGCGGGGCCTGGCAGGTCCCGCCCAGGAAGATGCCGTCCGTGGCCGTGGACACCGGCCCCAGCTTGGGGTGCTCCTCCAGGAAGAACCCGTCCAGGCCCTGGCTGATGCCGAACACCCGGGCCACTTCCGCGGCGTCCTTGCGCGGCTCCATGGCGGTGCACAGGACCACCATGTCCACCGGCACCCGCAGCCGCCGGCCGAGCAGGGTGTCCTCGGCCAGGACCACCAGCTTGCCTTCCTCGGCCGGGTTCTCGGCCTGGTCGGTGATGGCCGCGGGCCGGCCCCGGATGAAGGTCACGCCTTCCTCCTGCACCCGGCGCAGGAACTCCTCGTAGCCCTTCCCGAAGCAGCGCAGGTCCATGTAGAAGTTGTAGACCTGGGCGTGGTGCCCCACCTTGTCCTTGATGAGGTGGTCGTACTTGAGGGCGTACATGCAGCACACCCGGGAGCAGTACTCGTGGTGGTTGGCGTCGCGGCTGCCCACGCAGTGCACGATGGCCACGCTCTGGGGCGGCTGGCCGTTCTTCATGAGGATCTTGCCCCCGGTGGGGCCCACGGCGTTGTTCAGGCGCTCGAACTGGAGCGCGGTGTACACCTCGGGGTAGCGGCCGTAGCCGTAGGCGGCCATGGCGCTGGGATCGAAGGTGTCGAACCCGGTGCACAGGATGATGGTCCCCACGTTGAGGCTGACCAGCTTCTCCTTCTGCTCGAAATCGATGGCCCCGGAGGGGCAGAGCTTGGCGCAGGCCCCGCACTTCTTGTTGTTCAGGGTGCGGCAGTGGGCCGCATCGATCACGGGCGTATTGGGCACGGCCTGGGGCGAGTTGCGGTAGATGGCGCGGCGCTCGGACAGGCCCTCCTCGAATTCGCTCACCACCTTGGTGGGGCACTTCTCGGTGCACAGGCCGCAGCCGGTGCACAGGTCGCGGTTCACGTAGCGCGGCCGCTCCCGCAGGGTCACGGTGTAGTTGCCCACGAAGCCCTCCACCTTGGTCACGTCGGTGAAGGTGTGCAGCTCGATGTTGGGCTCCTGGGCCACGGCCACCATCTTGGGCGTGGAGATGCAGGCCGCGCAGTCCAGGGTGGGGAAGGTCTTGTCGAACTGGGCCA
>DKEU01000202.1:10904-11063 GCA_002452635.1 Desulfovibrionaceae bacterium UBA6814
CACCCGGCGCACCGCCCCGGCCACCAGGCGCATGGCCTTGGCCGTGGCCTCGTCCGGGTCCTTGGTCACCCAGGAGCAGTGCTCCCGGATGCAGGTCATCTGGAAGAGGTAGGGGTTGAGGCCCGCCCGGGCGCAGGCCTTCTGGAAGGTCTTCTCGTG
>DKEU01000024.1 GCA_002452635.1 Desulfovibrionaceae bacterium UBA6814
CGGCGCTGGAGCAGTGGCCGGGGCCGGGGTTTGGGCCGGAGTCGGAGATGCGGCCGGGGCCGGGGCCTTGGCCTGGGCCGCGTCCGCCGGCTTGGCGGCCGGCTTGTCCGCGGGCTTGGGCTTGGCCGGGGCCGTGAGGGAGGCGGGCGGGGGCGCGGGCTTCTTGGTCAGGTCGTCCAGGAATTGCAGGTCCTCGGGCTTGAGGGTCTTGGCCTCCTCCCGGGTGGCGTTGGCCGAGGGCATGAGGGCCGCGATCTCCGGCACCGCGGTCTCGGGCGAGTAGCCCCGCCCCACCAGCACCCCGAGCACGAAGGTCCAGGCCAGGCCGAAGAGCAGCACCGCCACCGCCACCACCATGCCCGGCAGGGACAGGGAGATGGTGAAGCGCCGGGGGCCGCCGCCGTTGTCCCGCCCGTTTCGTGCGTTCCCGTTGCCGTTGCCTGCGCCGGCCATGCCGGACTCCTCGCCCGTGGGGGCCTACATCCTTTCCGGAGCCGTGACGCCCAACAGGTCCAGGCCGTTCTTCACCACCTGCGCCACGGCCTGCATGAGCAAAAGGCGCGCCTGCACCACGTCCGGTGCATCCGCGCCCAACACTTGGTGTACAGTGTAGTAGCGATGCAGGCTGCCCGCAAGGTCCATGAGGTAGAAGCTCACGTAGTGGGGGGCCAGCTGCTTGGCGGCGCTGGCCACGGTGGCCGGGAACTGGGCCAGCAGCTTCAGGAGGCGCAGGTCCTCGGGGGTGGACAGGGCGGCCAGCACCGCGGGGTCGGCCGCCCCTTCCCGGGTGACGGGCACCCCGCGCTCCGCGGCCTTGGCCATGACCGAGCAGATGCGGGCGTGGGCGTACTGCACGTAGTACACCGGGTTGTCCATGGACTGCTGCTTGACCAACTCCAGGTCGAAGTCCAGGTGGGAGTCGCTCTTGCGCGACAGGAACATGAACCGGGCCGCGTCGGCCCCGGTCTCGGCCACCACGTCGGCCAGGGTCTCGAACTGCCCGGCGCGGGTGGACATGGCCACGGGCTGGCCGTCGCGCAAGAGGTTCACCAACTGCACCAGGATGACCGCCAGGTCGTCGGCCGACCGGCCCAGGGCCTGCACCGCGGCCTTCATGCGCGGCACGTAGCCGTGGTGGTCCGCGCCCCAGATGTCCACCACCAGGTCGAAGCCCCGGTTGTACTTGTGGTCGTGGTAGGCGATGTCCGAGGCGAAATAGGTCAACTCGCCGGAGGACTTGCGGAGCACGCGGTCCTTGTCGTCGCCGAAGTCCGTGGTGCGCATCCACAGGGCCCCGTCGGCCTCGAAGCCCAGCCCCGTTTCCTTGAGCCGGGCGAAGGTCTGCTCCACCGCCCCGTTGTCCACCAGGGACTTCTCCGAGAACCACACCTCGTGGCCCACGCGGAAGTCGGCGAGGTCGGTCTTGATGCCCGCCATGATCTCGTCCACGGCGGCCACCTTGCAGAACTCCACGGCCTCGGCCTCGGGGCGCTCAAGCAGGTCGGGGTTCTCGGCCAGCAGGCGCTTGGCGATGTCGATGACGTAGTCGCCCTTGTACCAGTCCCCGGGCTCGGCCGGGGTCTGGCCGGCGGCCTGGCGCGCCCGGAAGAGCACCGACTCGCCCAGCAGGCGCATCTGGCGGCCCGCGTCGTTGATGTAGTATTCCGTGGAGACCTCGAACCCGGCCGCGCGCAGCACCCGGGCCAGGCTGTCGCCCACCGCGGCCCCGCGGCCGTGCCCGATGTGCAGCGGGCCGGTGGGGTTGGCGGACACGTACTCCACCTGCACCTTGCGGCCCGCGCCCTGGGCCGAGCGGCCGAAGCCGGCGCCGGCCTCCAGCACCTCGCCCACCGTGGCCTGCCAAAAGGCCGGAGCGTAGAACACGTTCACGAAGCCCGGGCCGGCCACCTCGGTCTTGGCGATGCCGGGATTGGCCGCCTGCACCGCGGCGCTGACCTCGGCGGCCAGGTCGCGGGGCTTCATGCCCACGCCCGGGGCCAGCACCAGGGCCAGGTTGGTGGCCACGTCCCCGAACTTCTCGTCCTTGGTGGGGGTGACCTGGGCCTTGTCCGGCCAGGTCCAGCCCTTGGCGGCCACGAAATCGCGCAGAATCTTTTCCAGGGTATCGCAGGCGTGCATCGGTATTCCTTGCAGGAGAAAGCTTACAGCAGGTTGTCCGCCGCTTCCAGGGTGGACGCGCTTTCCGCGGACCACTCGCCCTCGGCCGCGCCCAGGGGGGCCACGTTGGGGGCGCACATGCGGGTGAGCACGCCCTTGGGGCCGAGCTCCACGAAGCGCCGCGCGCCCATGCCCCACAGGGAGGCCATGGTCTCGATCCAGCGCACCGGGGAGACCATCTGGCGGGTCATGGCGTCCTTCACCTTGGCCGGGTCGGGCTCGGCCTGGGCCGTGACGTTCAGCACCACCGGGATGCGGGGCGCGTTCCAGTCCAGCTTGGCCATGGCCTTGGCCAGCTCGTCGGCCGCCTCCTGCACCAGGGGGCTGTGGAAGGCCCCGGCCACGGCCAGGGGCACGGCGCGGCCCTTGGCCTCTTTCACCCGGGCCGCGGCGTCCTCCAGGGCGGCCTTGTGGCCGGAGAGCACGAACTGGGCCGGGGTGTTGCGGTTGGCCGCGATGCACAGGGTCCCGGTGGCCTCGGCCGCAGCCCGGGCGATGGACTCGACCTGGGCCAGGTCCAGCTTGAGCACCGCGGTCATGCCCTGGTCCGGGCCGCCGGCCTGGCTCATGAGCTTGCCGCGCAGGGAGGTCAGGGCCAGGGTGTCGTCCCGGGAGAGCACGCCCGCGGCGGCCAGGGCCGAGAACTCGCCCAGGCTGTGCCCGGCCACGCCGGCCGGGGCCAGGCGCGGCCCGACACGCAGGAACAGGTTCAGGTTCACCACGGTCATGGCCGGCTGCAGGGCGTCGGTGCGGGCCATGTCCGCCTCCTCGCCGTCCCAGTATATCTCGCGCAGGGCCAGGCCGCAGGCCTTCTCGGCCCGCTTCCACAGGTCCATGCACTCCGGCTCGCGTTCGGCCAGGTCGCGGCCCATGCCCTTCTCCTGGGAGCCCTGTCCCGGGAAGAGCACGGCGCAGGCGCGGGGTTCGCTCATGTTCAGTATCCTCCAAAGATGGTCAGGTAGGTGCGCGCGTACGGCCAATCCGGCCGGAAGTCAAGCCGGGCTTGCCAGCCCGGGGCGGCCGTGCCACAAGGCGGGCCATGGGAAGCCCCGACGTCACCCCCGCGGCCGTGGCCGCCGCAGCCGCCGGCCTGGGCCGGACCCTGGAGCCGGCCCAGGCCGAGGGACTGGCCCGCTACCTGGCCGAGCTCGCGGCCTGGAACCAGCGCATGAACCTGGTGGGGCGCGCGGACTGGCGGGAGGTCCTGGCCGACCTGGTGGCCGACTCCTGGCACCTGGCGGACTTCCTGGCCGGGCTGGCGTGGCCGGACGGGGACGGGCGGCCGAAGTGCGTGGACGTGGGGGCCGGGGCCGGGCTGCCCGGCATCCCCCTGCGCCTGTTCTGGGAGGCGGGGAGCTACGTGCTCCTGGAGCCGCGCCAGAAGCGGGCGGCCTTCCTGAACCGGGCGCTGTCGCTGCTGCGCCCGCCCCGGACCCGGGCGGTGTGCGCCCGGCTGGAGCAGGCCGGGAACCTCTTTCCCGCGGACCTCTTCCTGTCCCGGGCCTTCCGGCCCTGGCCCGAGGTCCTGGAGCTGGCCCGGCCGCTGCTCGCGCCCGGGGGCCGCTGCGTGATCCTGGCCGGCGAGGAGCCTCCCGGACAGGACGATCCGCGCCTGGCGGGCTGGGCCCTGGAGGCGGCGGCCTTTTACTCCTCTCCCTCGGGCGAGCGCTCGTTCTGGTCGCTGATCCCGGTGAGCATGCCCAGGTAGGAGTTCTTGAAGATGGCCTTGGTTGCGGTCTCGTCCGCCAGTTCGGCCAGGTCCATGAGCTGCTCCAGGAAATCCAGCATGTCGAGCTTCTTTTCCTGCGGCGCGTGCTCGAAGTCGAAGGCGAAGTCCCCGGACTTCATGTAGTCCGAGAGTTTCTGCAGGTAGGCGGAATCCAGCACGGTACCCTCCTTTGCGATGCGGAAAACACCGTCCTGGTGTTTTCCGCTGCTCGGCCCGGAAAAAGCGCGGTTTTTCCGGACCTCGCGGGCGCTTGGGCGCCCGCCTCCCCTCCTGGGAGGGACAGTCCGGGTCCGGTTCGGGCCGGCCCGCCAGCACTGCCACAGAACCGGGCGAGGGTAAAGCGGCCGACACCTTGCCTTTGCCCGGGGTGCGGGATATCTCCCTGTCCCATGCGCCGCATTTTCCTGCTCATCTTCCTGACGGCTTGGCTGGCCGGCGCGCTCCCGGCCCGGGCCGGGCAGGATTGCCTGCCCGGCGAGGCCCTGGACGTGTGCGCCGCCCGGCTGTGGCGGGCCGAGTCAGCGTCCTGGCGCGGCCTGTTCCGGGCTCCGGCCCGGGGCATGGAGCGCTATGACCTGCGCCGGCTCAGCGCCGCGGCTTGGGAGTTGGTCCTGGCCCGGGACGTGGTGGACGCCGTCCCGGACCCGGCCGGCCTGGCCGTGGCCTGCGCCGACGGCCGCATCCTGGCCTGGACCGCTTCTGGCCTGTGCTCCGCCCGGCTGCCCGGGGGAGCGGCCCCGGCGCGCCTGGCCTGGGCCGGCGGCCGCCATCTGGCGGTGCTGGACGCCGCCGGCCGCCGGGTCTGGGTGCTCAACCTGGCCACCGGCCGATTCGCGGGCGGGGCCCACGACACCGGGGCCGCGGTGAGCGCCCTGGCCCTGTCCCCCTCCGGGCTGCTCCTGGTGGCCGACGCCGGGAGCCGGGTCTGGGCCGGGCCGGTGCTCGGCCCCCTGTCCCCCCTGGCCCGCACCGAGCAGCCCGCGGTGGCCCTGGGCCTGGGCCGGGACCTGGGGGTGCTGGCCGCGGCCGACGCCGCGGGCCGGGTGTCCCTCACCGCCCTGCGGCCCCTGCGCGAGATGGACCGTGCCCGCCTGGCCGGCGGCCCCTTCGTGTCCGGCCGGGTGCAGGACAACGTGCTGGTGTTGCGCACCGCGGCAGGAGCGGACCTGGGCCTGGACCTGGCCACCCGCCGGCCCGTGGCCGCGCCGCCGGCTCCCCGGCCCATGGACGTGGGCCTCTCCCTGGCCGGCGGGACCCTGGTGTTCCGGCCCGGCCCGGACTCGCCCCTGGCCCGCTCCTGGAGCCTGGAGCCCGCGGTGCAGCGGCGTTTCCCCGCGGTGTGGCGCTCGCCCCTGGGCCGCGCCCTGCGGGTGGAGGATTTCGACGGCAAGACCCGCTACTACCGCCTGGGCACGGGCCTGCCCTTTACGCCAGAGTCCAGCAAAGACTGGCAACGGGTGCCCGTGGACCCGCTGGGCCGCTTCTCGGCCGAGGGCGCGGCCTATGCGCTGGGCGACGTGCTGTCCGCGGATGCGGAGCGGGCGCTCCTGGTCCGGCAGGTGGAGGAGGGGGGGTGGTATCTCTGGTGGGTGGTCGGGGAGTCCGTGCCCCCGGTGCAGCCCCGGCCCGGCCTGGTCCCCGCCCGCACCTGCCTGCGCGCGGACGCGGCCCCGTCCTGGATCAGGATGGAGCCGACCCCGTAGTTTCTTGCAGGCCGTTCAAAAGCCGCGAGGGCAAGGCGCAAGAATCCGTCAAGGCCGAAGCGTATTGCAAATACGTGAGGGTCTGGCGGGTTCGCAGCAACGCAGCCATCGCGGAATTTTCAGCGGCCTGCTACGCGTGGTGGTAGGGCAGTCCGCGCAGGATGGTGGCCGCGCGGTAGAGCTGCTCAAGGAGCACCACCCGGGCCAGTTCGTGGGGCAGGGTCATGGGGCCCAGGGAGAGCTTGAGGTCCGCCCGGGCCAGCACCTCCGGGGACAGGCCGTGCGCGCCGCCCACCACCAGGCAGGGGGTGCGGGCCGGGTCCTCCAGCCAGGTGCGCAGCAGTTCCGAGAGCTTCACCGAGTCCACCGCCTTGCCGTGCTCGTCCAGGCAGACCAGGAAGTCGGACGGCCCCAGCTTCTCCAGCACCTTCCTGCCTTCCCAGGCCGCGGCCTCGGACGGGGCCAGGCCGCCGGGAGCGTCCTTGAGCACCGCCTCCTCCAGGCCGTGCATCCGGCCCAGGGCGGCCAGGTAGTGCTCGGCCGCGGCCTTCCAGAAGGGCTTCTTGAGCCGGCCGATCCAGAGGAACTTGAGCTTTTTCATGCGGTTTCCGGGAGTTGTCAAAGCCGGGTGGCTGCTGTACGTCTGCGGTGTCGGGGGACCCTCCTGCACATAGACTCCCCGCGGGTGGAATGCAAACCCCGGCGCACGAGGCACAGGCACATGGCGCAGCACAGGGACATCCCGGCGTGGCCGGCCGCGGTCCGGACCATGGCGCTCGCGGCGTTGGCCGCATGGGCGGCCCTGGTCCTGCTGGCGGCCCCGGCCCGGGCCCAGGGCCTGGAGCTGGCCAACCTCACCCTGGACAACCACGGCGGCAACCTCTCGGTGCACTTCGGCCTGCGGGTGGAAGGGCTGGACGAGGTCAAGGCCGCCCTGGACGCGGGTTCCGAGCTGGGCCTGCGCTGTAGGGTGGACATCCACCGGGTGCGCACCCTGTTTTTCGACAACCGGGTCTTCGGGCTGGATTTCGAGAGCCGGCTGGGCTTCGACCGGCTGGCCCAGGAATACAGCGTGGAGCTGCCCGGCGGGGGCAAGCCCCTGCGCGGCAAGGACCTGGGCGCGCTGCTGGCCAAGGCCTGGGGCGCGGTGACCCTGGACCTGGGGCCGTGGAAGGTCCTGGCCCCGGGGCACGAGTACCTGCTGAGCCTGGACGTGTCCCTCAAGCGGGCCGACGTGCCGGCCTTCGTCCGGGTGGCCGCCTTCTTCCTGTCCTGGGACGTGCTGCCCGCCACCCACTACGAACAGAGCTTCCGGTACTAGCCACGTATGGCCGATCCGGAACCCATCCTGGTCTCGCCGGACGCCGGCCGGGAGCGCCGCCGCCGGCAGCGCGAGCTCTACCTGGCCGCCGCCGCGCTCGTGGCGGTGCTGGGCGCGGTGCTGGTGAGCCTGCGCACCCTGGGCGCTGGCACCTCGGTGTTCTTGGGCCTCACGGTCTTCCTCTCCATCCTCCTGGTCCTCATCCTCTTCGTGCTCCTGCGCAACCTGGTGAAGCTCCTGGTGGAGCGGCGGCGCAGGGTGCTGGGCTCGCGGCTGCGCACCCGGCTGGTGGTGTCCTTCACCGCCCTGTCCCTGGCCCCCACGGTGGTCATGTTCCTGGTGGGGGCCAAGTTCGTGCAGACCTCGGTGGACTACTGGTTCAAGAGCCAGGTGGACAGCTCCCTGGAGCAGGCCCTGGAGGTGGGGCAGTCCTTCTACGCCGGCAGCCAGGAGCGGCTGGAGCGCCGGGCCAAGCACCTCCTGGCCCGCATCCGGGAGGGCCGGCTGGCCTGGGGCGGCAAGTCCATGGACCAGTTCATGGACACCAAGCGGGAGGAGTACGACCTGGGCCTTTTGGGCGTGCTCTCCCCGGACCGCAAGGAGCAGAACTGGCGGCAGTCCGAGGACTGGGTCCAGGCCTGGCCCGAGGCCAAGGCCGCCATCTCCTGGGACAGCCTGGCCCAGCGGCCTGACTTCTGGTCCACCATCCTGCCCGGCCCGGCCGCGGACATGGTGGTGGGCGTGCTGCCCGTGGACGAGGGCAAGACCGGCTACCTGGTGCTGGGCGAGAGCATCGGCAAGGGCCTGCTCTACCGCCTGGACCAGATCGTGCGCGGCGTGGGCGAGTACAAGAAGCTCCAGACCATGAAGTACCCCCTCAAGGTGGCGCTCTACATGGGCCTGGCCCTCATCAGCCTGCTGGTGGTCTTCGGCGCGGTGTGGTTCGGGTTCAAGCTGGCCAAGGAGATTTCCGCGCCGGTGCAGGCCCTGGCCCAGGCCACCGAGCGCATCGCCAAGGGCGACCTGGACGTGCGCCTGGTGGACGAGTCCACCGACGAGCTGGGCCTGCTGGTGCAGAGTTTCAACCGCATGGCCGAGGACCTCCAGGGCAGCCGCGACGAGACCACCCAGGCCAACCGCCGGCTGCACGTGCAGAACCTGGAGCTGGCCGCCCGCGGCCAGTACATCGAGGCCCTGCTGGACAACATCACCGCCGGGGTGGTGTCCATGGACGCCGCGGGCCGCATCACCACCCTGAACCGGGCGGCCGAGGCCATGCTCGGCACCCAGGGACCGCAGGCCGTGGGCCGCCGGCCCGGGGAGCTGGGCCTGGGCGAGTTCTCGGCCCTGCTGGAGGAGGCCGGGAGCCGGCCGGCCGAGGGCCTGGGCGCAGGCCTCACCCGCCAGATTTCCCTGGACGCCGCGGGCCGGGAGCTCAAGTTCCTGGTCAACGTGGTGCCCCTGCGCGACGAGGACGGCTCCCCCTCGGGCCTGGTGGCGGTGTTCGAGGACATCACCGAACTGGAGAAGATGCAGCGCCTGGACGCCTGGAAGGAGGTGGCCCGGCGCATCGCCCA
>DKEU01000231.1 GCA_002452635.1 Desulfovibrionaceae bacterium UBA6814
CCGGGCCACGCCGACTTCGGCGGCGAGGTGGAGCGCTCCCTGTCCATGGCCGACGGCGCGGTGCTCCTGGTGGACGCCTCGGAAGGCCCGCTGCCCCAGACCCGGTTCGTGCTCTCCAAGGCCCTGGGCCGCGGCCTGCCCATCATCGTGGTGGTGAACAAGATCGACCGCCCCGACGCCCGGGCCGCCGAGGTGCTGGACCAAGTCTACGACCTGTTCATCGACCTGGACGCGGACGAGTCCCAGCTCGAATTTCCCGTGCTCTACGCCATCGGCCGCCAGGGTGTGGCCGGGCCCCGGCCCGACGCCCTGGGCAGCGACCTCACCGCCCTGTTCGAGGCCATCGTGAAGGTCATCCCCGGCCCGTCCTACGACCCGGAGGAGCCCTTCCGCATGCTGGTGTCCGACCTGGGCTGGTCCGACTACCTGGGCCGCCTGGCCGTGGGCCGGGTGCGCAGCGGCCAGGCGCACAAGGACAACCAGATGGTGCGGGTGGACGCCGAGGCCAGGCGGGTGCCCCTCAAGGTCATGAAGCTGCAGGTCTACGACGGCCCCCGCACCATCGAGGTGGACGGGGCCGGCCCGGGCGACATCATCGTGCTGGCCGGGGCCGAGGACGCGGCCATCGGCGACACCATCTGCGCGGCGGACGCCGAGGGCGCGCTGCCCCGCATCACCGTGGACGAGCCCACCGTGTCCATGCGCTTCACCATCAACACCTCGCCCCTGGCCGGCCGCGAGGGCAAGCACGTGACCTCCTCCAAGCTGCGCGAGCGCCTGCTCCGGGAGACGCGCATGAACGTGGCCGTGCACGTGGAGCAGAGCGAGGAAAAGGACGCCTTCCTGGTCAAGGGCCGCGGCGAGTTCCAGTTGGCCATCCTCATCGAGACCATGCGCCGCGAGGGCTTCGAGATGACCGTGGGCCGGCCCGAGGTCATCCTCAAGAAGAACGACAAGGGCAAGACCCTGGAGCCCATGGAGCACCTCTACGTGGACTGCGACGAGGCCTTCCTGGGTGTGGTCACCGAGAAGCTGTCCATCCGCAAGGGCCGCATGGTGAACCTGGTGAACCACGGCTCGGGCCGGGTGCGCGTGGAGTTTTCGGTGCCGGCGCGGGGGCTCATCGGCTACCGCGACGAGTTTCTCACGGACACCAAGGGCACGGGCATCATGAACTCCTCCTTCGCGGGCTGGGACGAGTACCGCGGCGACTTCCCCAGCCGGTTCACCGGCTCCATCGTGTCCGACCGCGCCGGCTCGGCCGTGCCCTACGCCCTGTTCAACCTGGAGCCCCGGGGCCGGCTGTTCGTGACCCCCGGCCAGCCGGTGTACGAGGGCATGATCGTGGGCGAGCACAACCGGGACAACGACATCGACGTGAACCCCACCAAGGAGAAGAAGCTCACCAACCTGCGCGCCTCGGGCCGGGACGAGAACGTGATCCTCTCCCCGGTGCTGCCCATGACCCTGGAGCGGGCCATCCACTTCATCCGCGAGGACGAGATGCTGGAGGTCACGCCCGAGTCCATCCGGCTGCGCAAGGCCGAACTCTCGGCCCAGAAGCGGCATCTGGCCGCGGGCAAGAAGAAGAAGGAGACCATGGCCTAGGGCCTGGGACGCTCCCTACGTTTTTGTAGCTTCTTGCTTCAATTCCGTCGCGTGGGCAGGGCCCGCGCCATACGCGCGCCGCGGTCCCTGCCGCGGCGCGCCGTCGTTTTACAGCCCGGCCGGCAGCGGGCCGCGGGCGGCGTCACCGACATTTCACCTCTCCGCCATACCCCCTCTGGATTGCAGGGGTATCCATCTTGCACGAGTCCCAGGGCCGGGGTGTCCCGGAGCCGCGCCGGCTCCGGCCCGGCAGGAGAGGAGAACCATATGCAGACCGCCACGCCCCAGGCCGCCCCGGAGTTTTCCCGGCTGGGCCTGCGCGCCTATTCCCAGAGCCAGAAGGTGGAGCTCATCTGCGGCTCCTCGACGTATCTGGCCACGCTCATCGCCATCTCCAACTACGGCGCCCGGCTCAAGGCCCCGGGCCTGCGGCTCGGGTTGGCCCTGGGCGAGCCGGCCCAGTTCAATCTGGTGGTCCCGGAAAAGGGGCTGCAGGCCGGCCGCATCCCCTGCCGGATCACCTGGGTGGAGGAGAACGAGGTGGAGGTGTCCTTTGCCTTGCGGCTGGACATCACCATGGGCGAGATGCAGTCCGTGGTGGACTGCTGAGCCGGGTCAGCGCAGGATGAAGAAGTAGGCCGTGCCGCCGGCCAGGAACAGGGCGCAGGGCAGGGCCACCCGGAGCCAGGCCCGGGCCAGGGGCACCCGGAAGTACTGGCAGGTGAGGATGAAGCAGATGTGGATGGGCGAGGCCATGACCCCGGTGAATCCGGAGAACATGGTCAGCACCACGTAGGGCATGGTCGCGTCGCGCATGCCGGCCTGGTCCAGGAGCCCGAGCAGGAGCGGCAGGGCCGCGCCCACGAAGGCCACGGTGATGCCCGCGACGAAGCCCATGACCATGGGCAGGAACACCGCGCAGGCGAAGATGGCGGTTCCGCCCCCGGCCAGGCGGGAGAGCTCCTCCACCACCCCGGCCCGGGTGAGCACTTCCTTGAACGCGAAGATGGCCGCCACCACCAGCACCATGTTCAGCAGGTGGCGGAGGTTCAGGCTGCGCAGCGCCTCGCCCGCGGCGGCGCGGTTCTGGAGCAGGCAGGCCGCGATGGCCGCCGTGAGCCCCATGAGCACCCCGGCCTCGAAGGGCAGGCCCGTGTCCAGCCCGGCCAGCACCGCCTCCACCGCCAGGGAGCCGGCGGTGGCCAGGAGCAGCGGCAGGCCCTGGACCAGGGCGCGGCGGCCGGCCCCGGCCGGAGGCGGGGGAGGCGCGGCGCCCAGGCGGGAGATGTTCAGCACCCCGGGCCGCAGGTAGAACCACCAGCCCAGGCCCACCAGGAGCAGGGTGCCGGGCATGAGCGCCAGCGCCACTGCGGAGATGGGGTACCCGGACAGGGACGAGGCCAGCAGGATGCCCGGGTAGAGCGGCCAGCAGAACTCCCAGATGTGCCGGAACCAGTAGTTCAGCATCACCCGCTCCCGGTCGTCCAGGTCCATGTGGGCCGAGGCGCCCTTGAGCATGGGCGCGGAGAACACCGCGCCGCCGGGCATGGGTAACAGCCCGATGAGCGCCGGGAAGAACACCAGGCGCAGCCGGGGCGCGCGCAGGAACCCGGTGAGCTCCTCCATGAGCCGGCCCGCCTGGCCGGTCTTTTCCATGCAGTCGGACAGGACCATGATGAGCCCCACCAGGGAGCCCAGGAGGATGGCCTTTTCCGAGGCCACGCCCGCGGCCGCGGCGGCCAGCCAGCCGGCCGGGGACTGGCCGAAGATGAGGCCCAGGACCAGGCTGCCGGCCAGGATGGACTGCCACAGGCCCAGCCGGAAGCGGATGCCCGCCAGCATGAGGGCGAAGGCCAGGGCGACCTTGAGCAGAGGGAGGTAGGGGAGCAGCAGGTTCATGGGATCGGGCCGCGGCTATGCACGCGGAAGGGCGGTTATGCGCCCCTTGGCCCGGAATGGCAAGGCATCACTTGTTGCGGTCGCGGTAATAGCGGAAGCCCTGCTTGTCCCCGCGCTTGATGGTGTACATGGCCATGTCCGCCTTGCGCAGCAGGGTGTCCACGTCCCGGCCGTCCTCCGGGCACAGGGCGATGCCCAGGCTGGCCCCCACCCGGCAGGAGGTCCCGGCCGCGGCGAAGGGCTCCCGGAAGCGTTCGAGCACCCGGTTGGCCACCAGCTCGATCTCCCGCTCCTCGTGGATGTCCTGGAGGATGATGACGAACTCGTCCCCGCCCACCCGGGCCACCGAGTCCGCGGTGCGGATGCAGCGGGTCAGGCGGCGGGCCGCCTCCTGGAGCACCTGGTCGCCGGCCTCGTGCCCCAACTGGTCGTTGACCTGCTTGAAGTCGTCCAGGTCCACGTAGATGACCACGGTCACGGTCTTGTGCCGCTCGGCAAAGGAGATGGCCTGGGTGAGCCGGTCCATGAACAGGTTGCGGTTGGGCAGGCCGGTGAGGGAGTCGTGCAGGGCCAGGTACTTGATGTGCTCCTCCTGCACGATCTTCTTGGTGATGTCCTCGGCCACGCCCACGTAGTGCCGGATGGTCCCGTCCGGGTCGGTGATGGGCGAGATGGAGGTCATGGCCCAGTATTCCCGGCCGTCCTTGGTGCGGTTGCAGATCTCGCCGCGCCATTCCTTGCCCGCGGCGATGGTCTCCCACATCTGGGCATAGAAGTCCGGGTCGTGGCGGCCCGAGCGCAGCATGGAGGGCCGGCGGCCCACCGCCTCCCCGGGCGTGTAGCCCGTGACCTGGGTGAACTTGGGGTTCACGTACTCGATGGTCCCGGACGCGTCGGTGATGATGATGAGGGAAGGGCTGTGCACCACGGCCTGGGAGAGCTTGCGGATCTGCTCTTCGGCCGCCAGTTCCCGGGTGATGTCCCGGGCGAAGACCGCCAGCCGGGCCACCTGGCCCCGGCTGTCGAACACCGGGCAGACGTGGTTGTCGAAGTGCCGGCCCCCGTGGCTGTCGCA
>DKEU01000001.1 GCA_002452635.1 Desulfovibrionaceae bacterium UBA6814
GATGTGGGCGCGGATCTTGGCCAGCTCGGACGGGCCGGGCATGTGGAACCCCGCCGCCATGAGGCAGCCCGTGGGGTCGATGTGGATGTAGAGCACCCCCGGGGACTTGTAGGAGCCGTCCCGGGAGAGCACCGCGCCGGAGTGGGTCTTGTAGGGGCTCTTGTCCGGGGAGAAGCGCACGTCGCGGTGGATGCGGAAGAGCGAGGTCCGGCGGTCGCCGCGCAGGGGCAAGCCCTGCTCCAGGAAGACGGCGGAGAGCTCCTCCACCAGCAGGCCGAGGGGGGCCTTGAGCTCCCGCTCGTGCACGGACTTGTGGCGCAGGAACCAGTCCCGCGCGCCGTCGAAGTCGCCCTTGTCCTGCAAGGTGCGCAAGGTGTCCAGCAAGGCGAGGCCTTCGGCCGTGAAGCCCGTGAACTGCGGCATGGCGGTCTCCTGTTGCCGGAAGATGCGCCGCCAGGGTACCGGCAAGGCGCGGCAACGGCAATCACCGCGTCGTGGACCAGGAAGGCAGGGCGACAGGCGCAGGGGGATTTATGTCTTGTTGATGTATTTTGCCAACTTAGCGTCCAGTCTCTGGATGGAGCTGAGATAAGTTGGGGCGATGATAGGGATATCCCTGTTCGCCGGGATATCGTGAATAACCGATGACGCCAAGTTTATTATAATCGACAACGGCTCCTTCCACCAAAAATAATAATAGGAGACCGCCAGGCTTGTCTGTTCATCGAATTCATAGAAGCTTATCATGTCAAACCACCTCAATAATTTGGTGATTGCCGCATAATCTTTGAAGATATCCTGTTGCTGTAATATGCTGTATTCTTCGGATGATCCCCACTCGTTGAGAAATTGCTTAGAGAATAAGGCCTTCAGGTCTTTTAGAAGTGTGGAGTTCTGAACATTCTTCTGCAGGGATGATCCAACATTCCAGCAGCGGCTTCTTACAGCCTCCATTTCCGGCGACATAAAGAAATACCGAATTTCATCCAATATCTGCTTGTTATAATTTTGTTGATGCGTTTCCGAGAGTATTTTTAGCTGAGCTTGTTGTATCAAGAGAGTCAAGGCGATAACTATAGTTGAGATTTCAAGGACTATAGTTCCCGAATGAGATATCGTAATATTGCAAAGGTCTTTGTGGTCAAGTTGAGCTGTCTTTGCAATATATACATATAAGATAAAACAAATAGGGGCTATCGCCAAGACAATCAGCGAAATGATAAGAGTCCTCAGGTGCCACCGGCGGAAAGTTTCACGAAGGTTTTGCATGTCAATCCTCTCTATGCATTGAGGAATAATCCAATTTCGTGAGCAGAATCCGTCAGTGAAAAAGCCAATAGTGTAACCGCCAGCCTATGAATAGGCAACAGTATGTTGAGGTTGGGCGGAAAGTATCGGATAGTGCGCGAAGAGGCAATGAAAAAGGGGTCAGCTTGACGCTAACCCCTTGATTCTTCTGGTGCCGGGGGAGAGAGTTGAACTCCCGACACGGGGATTTTCAGTCCCCTGCTCTACCAACTGAGCTACCCCGGCGTAGGGGAAGTCGCTTCTAGCCCATCCGGCGATGCTTGGCAAGAGAAACCAGGAAAAAGAAACCAGCCGGCCCCGGGCGGCCTGGCAGCGCGGGGCGGGACGGGAAGCGCCCGGCCGGCCGGGCGGTTCGTTTTTCGCGCACAAGGGCGTGGCGAGGACTCACGGGAAAAAGCATGGCCGTGTCCATTGCGCGTGTCAGTTTTGTTGACTTTTTCGTAGGCTAATGCCTACATGTTATGTATGGGATTCCATCTTTTTGCCAGGGATTTCATGAGGCAACCGGTCTCCTTGCTCCGGGCGAGACGCCTGTTGCCGCGGCCCGGCCCGGGCCGCGGGGACTTCCGCTTTTTTCGTACGCAGTTCGCCTTTTCCGCACCTTTCCGTTTTTTCCGCACTCTCGGGCCCGGGAAATACCCCGGGCCCCACCCGCATGCTCCAGCGAACCCCCTGTTGTTCATGGGAAAATTCTCCCCAGCCCACAGGCGGAACCCTGGTACGCTTGTTGCCATGGAAAGGACGCAGCCGGAAAAACGGTTGCCCGGATGAAACGCGAGGCGGTCCTCCGCTCCGGAACGTCCCAGAGGGGCAAGAACCTTCGAGGGGGTATGCCATGTTCACGCGAATACTTCACGCCAGTGTCCTGACCAAGATCATCGCCATCGCCCTGCTGGTGGTGGGTCTGTTCCTGGCCGGCACCTTCGGGGTCTTCCTGCCCAAGGTGGAACAGACCCTGATTCAGCAGAAGCGGGTCTTTTTGGCCAACCTGTTGGACACCACCTACAACCTGGTGGTCGAGTACCAGAAGCGGGTGGATGCGGGCGAGTTCGCCCTGGAAGAGGCCCAGCGCCGCGCCAAGGAGCGCATCAAGAACATGCGCTACGGCCACGGCGACTATTTCTGGATCAACGACACGTCCAAGCCCTATCCCAAGATGGTCATGCACCCGACCGTTCCGGCCTTGGACGGCAAGGAGCTTTCCGACGCCAAGTTCGACAAGGCCTTCAACATGGTGCGCGGCCGGGACGGCGCCAACGAGCCGGTCAAGGGCAAGAACCTGTTTCAGGCCGCGGTGGAGGTCACCGGGTCCGCGGGCGAAGGCTACGTCTCCTATGAGTGGCCCAAGCCCCTGGCCGGCGGAGGCGCCACCACCGAGCTCTACCCCAAGGAGTCCTACGTCCGGCTGTACAAGTCCTGGGGCTGGGTCATCGGCACCGGCATCTACATCGACGATGTCTACGCCGAACTGGCCCGCATGCGCTGGTTCGTGGCCATCCTCTCCGGCATCGTCATGGCGGTGTCCCTCATCCTGACCGTGCTCATCGCCCGCAGCGTGTCCCGGCCGGTATCTCAACTGGTGGACTTCTCCGGCGGGGTGGCCCAGGGCAACCTGGACCAGCAGATCGCCGGCCGGTTCTACGGCGAGATGCTGCGGCTCAAGGACAGCATCACCACCATGGTGTCCCGGCTCAAGGAGAAGATCGCCGAGGCCGAAGCCGCGGTGCGCACCGCGGACCAGGAGGCCGAGCGCGCCCGCCAGGCCACCGCGGTTGCCGAGGAGGCCAAGGAGCGGGCCGTGGCGGCACGGCGCGAGGGCATGCTGGCCGCTGCCGGCCGGCTGGAGGGCGTGGTCGAGGTGGTGACCTCGGCCTCGGAGGAGCTCTCGGCCCAGATCGACGAGTCCAGCCGCGGCGCGGAGCACCAGTCCCAGCGGGCCGGCGAGACCGCCACCGCCATGGAGGAGATGAACGCCACGGTGCTCGAGGTGGCCCGCAACGCCGGCACGGCGGCCGAGACCACGGACCAGGCCCGCGGCAAGGCCCAGGAGGGCTCCACCGTGGTGGGCAAGGTGGTGGCCAGCATCGCCCAGGTGCAGGAGCAGTCCCTGTCCCTCAAGGCGGACATGGCCGCCCTGGGCAAGCAGGCCGAGGACATCGGCCGGATCATGAACGTGATCACCGACATC
>DKEU01000165.1:0-170 GCA_002452635.1 Desulfovibrionaceae bacterium UBA6814
CCGGCCTGGCCCTTCGTGGCCGGCTCCACCATCGGCTACGTGCCCCAGACCGTGATCTTCGCGCTCCTGGGCAGCGGCTTCAAGGTGGACCCCACCTGGCGCATCGCGCTCTCCATCCTGCTCTTCCTGCTCTCCACCTGGCTGGGCTGGGCCCTGTACCGCCGGCACAA
>DKEU01000165.1:234-16590 GCA_002452635.1 Desulfovibrionaceae bacterium UBA6814
GGATGTTTTGAAAAAATTATCCCCCTGTCCTGTCCAGGCCCAGACGCCTGGCCAGCGCCAGCCACACCGCCCCGGCCATGGCCAGGCCCAGGAGCCAGCCCATGAGCACGTCCGTGGGGTAGTGCTTGCCCAGGTAGACCCGGGACAGGCCCACCACCAGCGGGAACAGCCACACCCAGCGCCGGCTCCGCACCCCGGCCAGGAGCAGGAACACCGCCCAGGCCGCAGCCGCGCTGTTGGCCGCGTGGGCCGACACGTAGGAGCTGCCGTTCTCCCGGGACGGGGCGAACCCCTCGGGCCGCACCTGCCAGGCCCCGTCCTCGTGGAAGCGCGCCCCGACCAGCTCGTTCAGGGGTCGGGTGCGGCCGGTGGCGTGCTTGACCAGGCCCGAACCAAGGTCCGCGGCGGCCACGGCCAGCACCGCCAGGAGCACGGCCCGGGCCACCCGCCGCCGGTCCGCGCATCGGGCCAGGGCGGCCCCGGCCGCCAGGGCGCCCAGGAGCCAGAGTAACAGCGGCGAGGAGGCCGCGCGCATGAGCGGGTCCAGCACCGGGTTGGCCAGGCCGGTGTTGACCGCGCGGAAGAGCGCCAAATCCCAGGCAGGGGTCGTAAAAAACACGTCAGTCCCTCAACCTTCTTGCAGGGCCGCAGGCCCGTGATGAAAGTTTTCTGGGGGAGGGAAGGGGAGAGCCCGAGAGGGGAGGGGAACCCCCGCTTTTCCAAAAGAGGGGGTTCCCCTCCCCTCTCGGTTCTTCCTGTCCATGCTAGGCGAGCTTCTTCATCAGCCAGGCCATGTTCTGGCCGAGGATCTGCATGGTTTCCATGGCCTCGGAGTCCTCCTCGACTTCGCCTGGCTTGAGCCCGATGCCCATGTTCCAGTAGCGGGAGCCGGGCACGATCATCTGGGTGATGAAGAAGAAGTGGTTGATGGAGTTGAACACGTGGATGGCCCCGCCCCGGCGCTTGGCCACCACCGCGGCGCCGACCTTGCGGCGGAACAGGTCGTTGTTGGCCCGGCCCACCATGCCGGCCCGGTCGATGAGGGCTTTCATCTCCGCGGTGACGTTGGCGAAATAGGTGGGCGAGGCCAGGATGATGCCGTCGGCCGCGATCATGCGCTCGATGCACTCGTTGATCACGTCGTCCTTGACCGCGCAACGCAGGTCCCGGTTTTCCCAGCATTTGTAGCAGGCCATGCAGCCCCGGATCCGGTTGCCGGCCAACTGGTACAATTCCGTCTCGATGCCTTCCTTTTCCAGTTCGGAGAACACGGAGCGCACCAGGTGGGCGGTGTTGCCGTCCTTGCGCGCGCTGCCGTTGATGGCCACGACCTTCATGCAGGAACTCCTTTGGGGTTAGAAACCAAGGTCCGCGTTGACCAGAACGACCTTGATGCGGGCCTTGGGATAGGATTTCTCGGTGATGACCCAGGTGTTGCAGATGCGGTCCGGGGAGGAGCAGTCCTCGCAGCGCATGGTCTTCACGCAGGGGGTCTTGCGGTCCAGCCGCATGGCGTTGACCGGGGCGGCCACGTCGCGGATGCGGTACATGGCCGCGTTGAGGTCCGGCACGATCTTGTTGCGGCCGGCCACCACGATGACGTGCTTGGGGCCGAAGGTGATGGCCGCCACCCGGTTGCCGGTGCCGTCCAGGTTGGCCAGCTTGCCGTCCGCGGTGATGGCGTTGGCGCTGGTGAGGAAGATGTCCGTGAGCAGGGCCTGGCGGCGCAACTGGATGCGTTCGTACTGGGGCAGGGAGGTGTCGTAGGTGTCCAGCACCCGCAGGTCCGGGCAGGCCTTGACCCCGTCGTAGATTCCGGTGTGCACCAGGGTCATGGACCCGCCGAAGGCCGCGGACTTGGCCCCGTAGTCCTTGACCAGGGCCGGGATGAGGGTGTCCAGCACCAGGGCCCGCGCGGCCTCGGCGTCAGGGGCCAGGTGCACCTCGAAATTGTTCTGCTCCAGGGCGCGGGCTGCCTGGCGCAGGCGGCCGGTGCGGAAGGTGTCCAGGGGGCTGTCCATGCGTCCTCCAATGACGGCTAGAGTGCCAAACCGGAAATACCCGGTCAAGGAGCGGAAGTCTCTAAAGAAATGAACGTGTTTGTCCGATAGGAGCATGGGGAGGGTTCGTTCCCCGTCCGAATGTCGGGCGGGGGGCGGCGCGCGGTCACCTTTGCCCGAGGGCGAACCCATGTCCCTGGTCATCAACCACAATCTCATGGCCCTGAACGCAGCCCGCAACCTGGGCAGCGCGTTCTTCTCCCTGTCCAGCTCGGTGCAGCGCCTGTCCTCGGGGCTGCGCATCAACTCCGCTGCCGACGACGCGGCCGGGCTGGCCATCCGCGAGCTCATGCGCTCGGACATTGCGGGCATGAACCAGGGCGTGCGCAACATCAACGACGCCATTTCCCTGATCCAGACCGCGGACGGCGCGCTCTCCGTGGTGGACGAGAAGCTCATCCGCATGAAGGAGCTGGCCGAGCAGGCCGCCACCGGCACCTACAACTCGGACCAGCGCCTCATCATCGACTCCGAGTACCAGGCCATGGCCTCGGAGATCACCCGCATCGCCAACGCCACGGACTTCAACGGCATTCATCTTTTGAACGGCAACCTCTCGGGCCCCAACTCGGCGCACAGCGGGGCCGGGCTCACGTCCACCGGGCCGCTCAAGGTGCACTTCGGCGTGGGCAACGACTGCGCCGAGGACTACTATTACATCAGCATCGACACGGCCACGGCCTCGGCCCTGGGTCTGGGCAACGCCTCGGCCGTGGGCGCGGGGTATTCCATCTCCACCCAGCAGGCCGCGCAGCAGGCCCTGGAGGCGGTGAACCAGGCCATCGTGTCCAAGGACAAGATTCGCGCCCACCTGGGGGCCCTGCAGAACCGGCTCTACGCGGTGACCAACCTCACCATCATGGCCGAGAACCTGCAGGCCGCGGAGTCGCGCATCTCGGACGTGGACGTGGCCACGGAGATGACCCAGTTCGTGCGCTCCCAGATCCTGTCCCAGGCGTCCACGGCCATGCTGGCCCAGGCCAACTCCCTGCCGCGGCTGGCGCTGCAGCTCTTGGGCGCGTAGTTCCCCGTAGGTATTCCGGGGCCGCCGCATCGGCGTCGCAGCAAAAGGATGCGGGGACCGGTTCGGTCCCCGCAGGGGAGGGGCCGGGGCCTTAGGCCCCGGCCCGAGAACCAGAGAGGGGCGGCCCCAGGATGGAGGGACGGCCTCCTCTCTGGCGGGGCGGCAACGAGCTCGCCTCAGGCCTCGGAAAAGACGAAGACCTTGGCCGGAGGTCCCGGCCGTTCCGTGGATTCCTCCACCCGGGCGACGAGGGCCATGCCCATGACCGGGCTTGCGGCCTCCAGCCGGCCGGCGGCGCGCAGGCCGTTGGGGAACTCCACGATGCCGAACATCTCGCAGGGCCGGTCGTAGCCCTCGGGAAGGGCCCACACCCGGGTCCAGGTCAGCAGGGTGCAGGCGCCCTCCAGGGGGAAGGGGTCCCAATCCTTGTGCACGATGCCCGACGGGTCGCGCCGGCAGTGGCACTTGGCGCAGAGCATGGGCGCCGGGTAGTATTCCGCCCGGCATTCCGGGCAGCGATAGGCGTATATCTCGAGCTGCTTGGTTTCGTACACGCTGAAGTCGATCACAGCTCACTCCTTGGCGCAGATGATGGCGACCACGTTGTTCCCGAACCCGCCGAAGTTCACCGCCATCCCGTAGCGGGGGTTCTTCACCTGTCTCCCTGGCTCCGCCTTGCCCCGGAGCTGGCGCACCAGCTCCACCACCTGGGAGACGCCGGTGGCGCCCACGGGATGCCCCTTGGCCTTGAGCCCGCCGGAGGTGTTCAGGGGCAGCTTGCCGTCGATGGCGTTTTCGTTGCGGCGCACCGCCTCCACGGCCTTGCCCCGGGGGTAGAAGCCCACCTCCTCGGCAATGGCCAGCTCCAGCACCACGAAGGCGTCGTGCAGTTCGGCGAAGGAGATGTCCTGCGGCGTCAGCTTGGCCATGGCCAGGGCCTTTTCCGCGGACAGCCGGACCGCGTCCAGGTGGAGCGGGTCCTTGCGGTTGTGCACGCAGTGGGTGTCGGTGGCCGAGCCCAGGCCGGCGATGCGGATGGGCGGATGGCGAAACGCGGCGGCCTTGGGGGAGTCCATGTTCACCAGGATCACGGTGGCCGCGCCGTCGGACACCGGGCACACGGAGTACAGGCGCAGGGGCTCGGCCACGTAGTTGTTGACCACGTGGGCGTCGGGGCTCTCGTGGATGGCCTCGATGGTGCAGGGTTCCTGGACGTGGGCGTACTTGTTCCGGGCGGCGTTGGCGTGGTCCTTGACCGCCACCAGGGCCAGGTCCCTTTCGGTGACGCCGTAGCGCTCCATGTACAGCCGGGCGAACATGGCCCCGAAGGCGGGCAGGGTCAGCCCCATGCCGTATTCGGCTTCGGGATGGCCCAATGTGGCCACGAAATCGGTGGCCTTCCAGCCCGTGACCTTGCGCATGGTCTCCCCGCCCACCACCATGACCACATCCGCCATGCCCGAAGCCACGGCCATGTAGCCCAGCTTGATGGCCGAGCCTCCCGATGCCGGCCCGTTCTCCACCAGTTCGGCCGGGGTCGGCTCCAGGCCCAGCCGGCTCACCAGGGCGCTGGCGATGCCGGTCTGGTGGTTGATGACGCCCCCGCCCATGTTGGCCACGAAGAGCTGGTCGACCATCCGGCGATCGGCGAGGATGCCGGCGTCGCGCAGGGCGTCCGTGGCGGTGTAGGCCATGATGTCCACCAGGTCGTATTCAGAGAGGTTGCCGAACTTGATGTGGCCGATGCCCACGATGCCGACGCGAGGGGCCATGGCTCATTCCCTCCTGAATCCGGGAAGTTGGCAGTATTCCGCGGGCATCCTGAGCTTGTCGGCGGTGGCCAGGATCTCCGGCGGCACGGGCCGGACCCCGGTGCACTTGTTGCGGCGGTGCTTCTCCCAGAGCGTGCGGGTCAGGGCGTAGGTGGGCACCCCGCCCAGTTCGTGCCGCACCGCCGGGTAGCCTGCGGAGCGGTCCTCCAGCTCGTACTCGATCATCCACCGCTTGAAGCCGATGGGGCTCTCGGCCACGACGAGGACCTCGTCCTCGCCCAGCACGTCGATGTGGTGCTCCATCTTGGCCGCGAAGAGCTGGGCCCCGACCCGCAGCCCCCGGTCCACGGCCAGGGTGTGCAGGCTCATGCCCAGGGAGGGGTCCACCTGGCGGCTGTTCACGATGCCGGCGATGACGCCGTCCACCGCCCCCACCAGCACGAACTCATTGGCCACCCGGTAGCGATACCAGGCGAGGATCTCGGAGTACATGCGCGCAGCCACGATGTCATAGAAGTCCTTGGGGCAGCCCAGCAGGGGATATATCGTGCCCAACAGCACCCCGACCTCTTCCCGGGAGGCCTCGCGGACCACCATGGTCTTGCCGTTGGCCAGGGTGATCATCTTGGCCGGGTAGGGCTTGAGGGGGTCTGCCGGGGGACGCAGCTTCTTCTCCAGATCGTCGATGGCCATAAGCGCTCCTTTCTGGGTGTGTAGGGACAGGTTGGCCCGGGCCGGGGCTGCCGGCCGCCGGCCCGGGCGGTTGGGGGTCATTCCTCCGGGCCGAGCTCCTCGAAGTCGCTGGGCGAGGGCGTGCGCTCCTCGTGGGCGCTGGCCGTGCTGTAGAGGCGTACGGGCTTGATCCGGGTCTGGTTCACGTGCAGTTGGAACACGTCGAAGCGGTTGTACCTCCCGATGATGTCGTGGGCCTCCTTGAGCACGATGCTCTCGGCGATGTCGATGTCCGCCACCACGATGCCCTCCACGCCCACCACCGGCTCGGCGAGATAGTCCCCGGTGGGGCCGACGATCATGGAGGCGGGCTTGGCCGCGTTCTCCAGGAGGGTGCGGTTTTCCGGGTTGCCCTCGGTCATCTGTTCGATGGCGTCCTCGTCCAGCACCGAGGCCGCGGCGATGACGAACACCTTGCCCTCGAAGGCGTGGGCCGCGGAGCGAATGCGGTTGATCTCCTTCATGTCGTAGCTGCCGCCCTGGCCGGTCTTGGACGCCACGCGGCGGAAGGGCCAGGCCGGGGGGTAGCAGGCGATGTGCACCTGCTCGCCCTGGGCCAGGAGGGAGAACCGGGCCAGGGTGTTGGTGTTCTCGCCGCAGATCAGGGTGCCGATCTTGCCCAGTTCGGTCTCCACCGGCCGCAGGTCCGAGGCGTCGCCCGGGGTCCAGGAGAGCATCTCCGCCCAGGTGGGCACCAGCTTGCGGTGGCGGTTGATGAGCTTGCCCGTGCGGTCGTAGAGCAGCTGGGAGCACCACATGGCCCCCATGCTGTAGTCGCTCTTCTCGGAGATGCCCACGGAGAGGAACACCTCGTTCTGGCGGGCGATCTCCCCCAGCTTCCGGGACTGGGGGCTGGGGACCATGACCGAGTTCTCGAAGAACCGCCGGAAGAAGCCGTGCTGGTCAATGGGGGCCAGCAGGATGTTCCAGACCGGGAACGTGGGGATGTAGGACTCGGGAAAGACCACCAAGTCCGCGCCCATGGCCTTGGCCCGGGGGACGATTTCGGCGATCTTGTCTATGGTGGCGTCCCGGTCCAGGAAGACCGGGGCGGCCTGCACGGCCGCAGCCTTGAACTTGGGATAGGTGTCGCCAGGCATGTTCCACCTCCAAACGGATACGGATTACTGGTTCAAGCTCCTCATTCCGAGCCCAGCCCGGACTGCGACCGGACCGCAAGCTCGGTGTACTTGTGGGTCGATTCCGGGTCCTTGGTGAAGATGGACCCCAGGTAGGTGAGCAGGAACCCGATGGGGATGCTCACGATGCCGGGATTGGCCAGGGGGAACAGGGCGTCCTTGCCCATGACCTTGGGGCCGGCGAGCACCAGGAACACCGCCACCACGACTCCGCCCAGCATGCCGATGGTGGCCCCGGCGGTGGTGAGCCGCTTCCAGTACAGGGAGAAGATGATGCTCGGCAGGTTGGCCGTGGCGGCCATGGCGAAGGCCAGGCCCGAGAGGTAGGCCACGTTCTGGCCCCGGACCATGAGGCTGAGCAGGATGGCGGTCACCCCGATGGCGACCGCGGAGACCCGGGCGGTACGCACCTGTTCGGGCTGGGTCTGCTTGCCCTTCTTCACCACGTTGAACCACAGGTCGTAGGAAAAGGCGCTGGAGGCGGCGATGCACAGGCCCGAGACCGCCGCGATGATGGTGATGAAGGCCACGGCGGAGATGAAGGCCATCATGAACTCGCCGCCGAAGGTGCCCTCGCCGCCGCCCACGAACCGGGCCAGCAGCGGCACCGCCAGGTTGCCGCCCGGGTCCATGCCCTTGATGACGCCCACGCCCACGAGCACCGCGGCGCCCAGGCCGAAGATGAAGGTGAGGACGTGGAACAGGCCCATGAAGGTCATGGTCCACAGGGCGCTGGACTGGGCGTGCTCCTTGGTGGGCACGGTGTAGAAGCGCATGAGCACGTGGGGCAGGGCCGCGGTGCCGAAGAGCAGGCTGAAGCCCAGGGAGTAGCGCTCCCAGGGGTTCTTGAGCCAGACGCCGGGATTCAGGTGCTGCTCCAGTCCCTGGGTGTTGAGCACGGTCGCGAACAGGTCGTTCACGCTGAAGTTGAAGAAGGACATGACCCCGATGGCCAGGATGTACCCGCCGGAGAGCAGGAGTATGGCCTTGATGATCTGGATCCAGGTGGCGGCCACCATCCCGCCGAAGGCGATGTAGATGACCATGAGCACGCCCACGATGACGATGCCCCAGGTGACCGGGATGTTGAATATGAGCTTGGCCAGGGCGCCGGCGGCCACCATTTGGGGGATCAGGTAGGTCAGGCTCACCACCAGGGTGGCGATGGCGGCCATGGGCCGCATGACCTTGCTGTCCAGCCGGTAGGAGACCACGTCCGCGAAGGTGAACTTGCCCGAGTTCCGGATGGCCTCGGCCACCAGGAGCAGGACCACCAGGTAGGAGGCGAACCAGCAGATGGAGTAGATCTGCCCGTCAATGCCGTAGAAGCAGATGAGCCCGCCGATCCCCAGGAACGCGGCCGAGGCCATGAATTCTCCGGCAATGGCCAGGCCGTTCTGCCACCCCTTGATCTTCCTGCCGGCCGCGTAATAGTCCGTGGCCGTTTTCATCATCCGGGCGGTTACGGTTGCGATCACCAGCGTTATGGCCACCAGGAAGAGGAATATGTATATGGCGAGGTTTTCCATCTTCATGTGTAAAACCTCACTTTTTGCTGAAGGTGTTGATTATTTCTGTTTCCAGCGGGTACACGTGTTTCCGCACATAGCGAAGGAACCAGAGGCCGATGATCCAAAGAGCGGGGAACAAGATCATCGTATACAAGAAATTTACGTTGATGTTTGAAAAGACCATGGAAGAGGCCAGTTCCCCGCAGAACTGTTGCAGGGTGAAGAGCAAGAAGAACAAGAAACAGAAGAGAATGATTCCTGGAACTACGAAGCGATACCTTCGCTTGACTACCTCCTTGAAGAGTTCTGAGTCGTAGGCTTCCTCCCAATGCCCTTTTCCAGTTTCATGGTCCTTGTCCCAGGCCCCGTGTGGTTCTTGTCCCATTTTCCCCTCCTCTTTGTTGCGAGCTGAGCCGCCCAGAGTACATCCAAAGCCAGGCCCCCTGGCGCATGGTTGCAGGAGTGAGACGAAATCACGCCGCGTCTCTGGAAGCCCATTCCAGAGCATTTAAGTTTGATACACCAGGATCAAGCGCCAGCAGTTGTTGCCACTATGATGAAAGCAATGGATGTGCCAATAAAATAGTCAATTATTCCAACTTCGTGGATACGGGTAGACATTTTCTGAGATATGCATCAGAAATGTGCTGATGCTGGCGTAAGACGCGAACCGGCTGACACGGGCGACAGAAATCGGTCCGGACAGGGGCGCGCATGATCAGCGACAACGAGTTTTTCCGCGAGGTGTCCCTGCGCATCTGCGGCAGCCTGGACATCGAGAAGGCGCTCTGGCACTGCCTCCTGTACATGCGGGAGGTCCTGCCGGCGGACGCCCTGACCCTGACCTTCTACGACGCGAACTCGGGAATCCTGGAGATCGTCGCCTCGGCCACGGCCATGGGCGGATTGGTCCGGTCCGAGAAGATTCTCATCCCCCAGCACCTGCGGAAGGAACTCCAGGAGCCTGAAAAATATCCCCTGGTCCGCATGGCGCCCGACATCCGCACCGACGCCATCGCCTATCTGGTCGCCAAACAGATTGAGTGCCCGTTCCTGTCCGTGATCGTGGCCCGCTTCATGGTCGAGGGGAAATTTCTCGGCTCGCTCAACGTGCACGCCGCGGCGGCGGAGGGGTACACGGCGGAACACCTCCGGCTGCTGTCCCTGGTCAACGAGCCCTTTGGCGTGGCCCTGGCCAACTGCAGGAAATACCTGGAGCTGATGCGGTTGAAGGAGATTCTCGCCGACGACCGCAAATACTTTGAAAGCGAGTTGCGCCGGCCGTATGGGGACCTCATCGTGGGCGCCGAGTCCGGTCTGAAGGAGGTGATGGAGCAGGTCATGACCGTGGCGTCCTCCTTCACCCCGGTCCTGCTGCACGGCGAAACCGGCACCGGCAAGGAGCTCATCGCCAACGCCATCCACAAGCTTTCCCCGCGGGCCCAAGGCCCCCTGATCAAGGTGAACTGCGGGGCCATTCCGGAATCGCTCATCGACAGCGAACTCTTCGGCCATGAAAAGGGGGCCTTTACCGGCGCGCTCTCCCGGAAGAGAGGCCGGTTCGAACGGGCCGACCAGGGCACCATCTTCCTCGACGAGGTGAGCGAGCTTCCCCTGGCGGCCCAGGTCCGCCTGCTGCGGGCGCTGCAGGAAAAGGAGATCGAAAGAGTGGGCGGAACGAGCCCGATCAAGGTCAACATCCGCATCATCTCCGCGACCAACCGCGATCTGCTGCCCTTGATCAAGAACCGGACCTTCCGCGACGACCTGTACTATCGCCTGGGCGTTTTCCCCATCCACATCCCCCCGTTGCGCCAGCGCAAGTCGGACATCCCGAACCTGGTCAGCCATTTCGTGAAGACCAAGGCCGCGGAACTGGGATTCTGTTTTGACCCGGTGCTGGCCCCCGGCGCCCTCGACATCCTGTGCCAGTACGATTGGCCCGGCAATGTCCGGGAATTGAGCAACGCCGTGGAACGATCCTTGCTGCTCTTCAAGTCCAAGCCTCTCAAGTTCGAGGAGATCCTGGGCCTGTCCACCGCCGCCAGCATGCCCCCCCAGGACGTCGCTGTAAACCAGGACTTGGCCTTGAACGCCATGGAGTCCAAGCATATCAGGGGAGTCCTGGCCATGACCGGGGGACGGGTCGAGGGGAAGAAGGGCGCGGCCGCACTTCTGGACATCAACCCCGGCACATTGCGGCACAAGATGCGGAAGCTGGGGATTCCCTTCGGCAGGGCGGCCAGGAAGAGCGCCGCGCATTCGTGATGCGGCGTCGGCGGCGCAGGGTTCCCGTGGGCGCGGGGATCGGCCGCAGCGCTCCGGTTGACAATCCCGGCCCCGATGGGGCATAGAGCCCCTCCCCGAAGCGCCGCCGGCCGTGTCCGGCGGCGTTGTCGTCCGTGTCTTGACTAGCTGCCGAATGGGATGTATTCGGCAGCGTTTAGCGTTGCGTAAAGGAGTACTCCGATGAAAAGGACGTTTCAGCCGAGCAAGATAAAGCGCAAGCGGACCCACGGTTTCCTTGTCCGTTCCAAGAGCAAGAACGGCCGCGCCGTGCTGCGCCGCCGTCGGGCCAAGGGTCGCAAGAGATTGGCGCTTTAAGTTTCGCCCGGGCCAACCGGCTTCTGTCCCGGCCGCAGTTCACGGCCTGTTATGACCGGGGCCGGCGTTATTATACCGGGCTTTTCGTGGTCTTCGTGCAGCCCAACCAGGCCGGCCTGTGGCGGCTCGGCCTGGCCGTGAGCAGGAAACTCGGCGGCGCGGTGCGGCGCAACCGCATCAAACGCGTGGTGCGCGAGTTCTTCCGACTGCACGGACCCGAATTGACGCTTCCCCTGGACGTGGTGGTGGTCCCCAAGCGGCACGTGGATGCCCGGTCCCTGGACCTGGACGCCGTGGCCGCGGACCTTGGCCCCTTGCTGGCCAGGATCCGGCGGGACTTCGGCCGGCCGCCCCGGGCGACGGAAGCTGAGGGCAAACAGTAGCACCCATGCGCAGCGTGCTCATCCGGCTCGTGGTCGCCTACCAGCGACTGATCTCGCCGCTTCTGCCGCCGGCGTGCCGTTTCGTGCCCTCGTGTTCGGACTACGCGGTCGAGGCCCTGGCGGTCCATGGCGTGCTGCGCGGACTCGCGCTGGCCGCCTGGCGCCTCTTGCGTTGCCACCCTCTGTGCCGCGGCGGTTACGACCCCGTGCCCCCGGCCGGCGAGTCCGTCCTCCCCTGGCGGCTCAAACCCACAGGACCCTTCCATGGATCAGAATAAACGCACCCTGTTGGCCGTGGCCCTGTCCGCGGCCGTGTTCCTCGCCTGGAGCATCCTCTTCCCCGGCCCCAAACCCGCCGCCAAGGCCCCGGCGCCGGCGGCGAACGCCTCCCAGCCCGCAGAGCAGGCCGCCCCGGCGTCCGCCCCCGCAGGCTCGGCCTATTCCGTGGCCGAGGCCAAGGAGATCGTGGCCGCCGACGCCCGCGGCGTGGTGGTGGAGACCCCGCTCTACAAGGCCGAGTTCAGCACCCGGGGCGGGGTGCTCACCAGCTTCGAGCTCAAGAAGTACAAGCAGAGCATCGCCAAGGACTCCGGGCTGGAGAACCTGGTGAACCCGGCCTCGGCGGACAAGGGCCCCCTGGGCCTGCTCTGGAACGGCCAGGCCACCTGGCGCGAGGGCCGCTGGGACGCCGCGGCCCAGGACCTCTCGCTTCTGGTGGACAAGGAGGGCAGCCTGGTCTTCACCGGCGTCTTCGGCGGCATGCAGATCGTGCGCACCCTGCACTTTGCCCAGGATTCCTACATCATCAAGGAGGACACCCGGGTGGTGAACACCACCCCCTCCCAGGTCGCCGGCCGGCTCTCCTACAGCCTGGCCGCTCCCAAGCTCGGGGTGGGCGAGAGCCAGTACAACCAGACCCGAATCTCCTGGCGCGACGCCGAGGGCACCGACGAGGAGACCAGCCAGAGTGACCTGGAGAAGGAGGGCGTGACCCGGGACAAGGGCGTGCTGTGGGGTGCGGTGCAGGACAACTACTTCATCCTGGCCGCGGCGCCCGAGCCCGGCGACCTGGTCCTCAAGGCCAACCACGAGGGCGAGGTGTTCCGCGCGGCCCTGGAGAAGGGCAACCTGGAGGTGCTGCCCGGGGTGGAGCGCACCCTGGCCTGCTCCTGGTACCTGGGCCCCAAGGTCGAGAAGTTCCTGGCCCCGGCGCCCAACGAGCTGGCGACCATCATCACCTACGGCTGGACCGACTTCCTGGCCAAGCCGCTCCTGCTGCTGCTCAACTGGCTGCACGGGTTCGTGAAGAACTGGGGCGTGGCCATCATCATCCTGACCATCATCATCAAGGCGGTCCTGTGGCCCCTCTCCCAGAAGAGCTACCGGTCCATGAACCAGATGAAGAAGCTCCAGCCCCTCATGGCCCGCATCCGGGAGCAGTACAAGGACGACCGGCAGAAGATGAACGAGGAGATGATGCGGCTGTACAAGACCTACAAGGTCAACCCCATGGGCGGCTGCCTGCCCATGGCCGTGCAGCTGCCGGTGTTCCTGGGCCTGTACCAGGCCCTCTTGGGCGCCATCGAGCTGCGGCACGCCTCCTTCATCACCCATCTGCCTTTCACGGACATGATCTGGCTGGCCGACCTCTCGGCCAAGGATCCCTACTACGTCACCCCGCTGATCATGGGCGCGACCATGTTCCTGCAGCAGAAGCTGACGCCCGCGCCCGGGGATCCGACCCAGGCCAAGATCATGCTCTTCATGCCGATCATCTTCACCTTCCTTTTCCTCAACTTCCCCTCCGGCCTGGTGGTGTACTGGCTGGTGAACAACGTGCTCTCCATCGCCCAGCAGTGGTGGCAGATGCGCAAGGGCTCCTAGGAACCCCGCCGGCACGCCGCACATGGGAGAACGCATGAGCGATTTCAAGGAATTCACGGGCAAGGACGTGGACGAGGCCATCGAGAGGGCCTGCCGCCACTTCGACGCGAAACGGGAAAAACTGGAGCTCGAGATACTGAGCGGAGGCTCCACCGGCATCTTCGGCCTGGTGGGCAAGAAGAAGGCGGTGGTCAAGGCCCGGCTCCGCGGCCGCGCGGCCATGGACACCGGGCTCATGGAGGACCGGGACAAGCCGGCTCCGGCCCCGGCCGAGGAGGCCCGTCCCGCTCCCCGGCAGGAGACCCGCCCCGCCCCGAAGCGCGAGCCCGAGGCCAAGGCCGAGGCCCCGGCGCCCAAGCCTGCGCCCAAGCCGGCCCCGGCTCCGGCTCCGGCCCCGGCGCCCAAGCCGGCCCCGGCCAAGGCCGCGGACGACGAGGACATCGAGGACGAGGTCGCGCCTCCGGGCAACCGCATCTTCGAGCCCGCGCCCAAGGGCGCTCCGCTCATGGACGCCGTCATCGCCTCTCCCGCCGCCGCCGGCCAGCCCGCCTCCGGGCAACCTGCCTCCGGGCAGCCCGCGGCGGCGCGCAGCGGCAACCGCCGGCGCACCCACCGGGGCGGCCGCGGCCGGCGCGGCCGGAGCCAGGGCGAAGCCAGCCGGGAGGCGGGCGGCAATCGCGAGACGAACGGCAACCGCGAGGCCGGCGGCAACCGCGGCCCGGCCGAGGGCCAGCGCAGCCAGCGCGGGGGAGGGCGGCAGCGCCGGCCCGAGCCCCGGCGCGCTCCCGAACCCCAGGAGAACGAAGAGACCAGCCGCCCCCTGTCCGCGGACTACGACCCGCAGGTGGTGTTGGACAAGACCCGCGAGGTGGTGGCCAAGCTGGTGGAGCCCCTGTGTCCCGAGGCCCCCGTCACCCTGGAGCACGAGCCCGGCCGGGTGAAGGTGTTCGTGGACGCCGGGACCGAGGCCGAGCTGCTCATCGGCAAGGACGGCTCCACCATGGCCGCCCTGCAGTACCTGGCCAACCGCATGGTGGCCCGGCTCACCGGGGCCGCGGTGCGCATCCACCTGGATGCGGGCGAATTCCGCGAGCAGCAGGACGAGCAACTGCGCCAGCTGGCCCTGGAGATGGCGGCCAAGGCCAAGGAGGAGGGCCGCACCCAGAGCACCCGCCCCCTGTCCTCGTACCACCGCCGCATCATCCACCTGGCCCTGCAGGAGGACCCCGCGGTGTCCACCCGCTCCAAGGGCGACGGCCCCCTGAAGCGGGTGCTCATCTCCCCCAAGCGCGGCGAATAGCCGCAGCCACGCGAAGTTCACGGGGCGGGTCCGGCGGACTCGCCCCTTTTTACTCGGAGTAGAAAAGGCTTCGTTTTCGTACTCCGAGTTATGCGTACGGCCCCGCTGTAGGCGGGGCCACGCGGCGAGGCCGCGGGAGCAGCTTCTGCTCCAGGTACGCGTTCGGGCTCCCCGCCTTGGACACGTCCGGCCAAAACGGGTACAGGGCATCCCACATTCCCTTCCGAGGTACGCCATGAAGACCGCCATCTTCGGTTTCGCCGGCAGCGGCAAGACCAGCCTGTTCACCGCCCTGGCCGGGCCGGCCGCGGCCGCGGGCAACCGGGCCATGGTCAAGGTGCCCGAGCCCCGGCTCGAGCCGCTCTGCGCCCTGTACAACCCCAAGAAGACCACCTACTCGGAGATCGAGTACCTGGACATCCCGGGCGGCGGGGGCAAGGGCCAGGGCCTGGGCGAGCGCATCCTGAACGAGATCCGGCCCTACGACTGCCTGCTGGCGGTGCTGGACGCCTTCTCCGGCATGAACGACCCGGCCGGGCAGTTGTCCGCCGTGGAGGCGGACCTCCTGGTCTCGGACCTGGCCGTGGCCGAGAAGCGGCTGGAGCGCCTGACCCTGGACAAGCGCAAGACCAAGGACCTGGTGAACCCCAAGGAAGAGGAGTACCTCGCCCGGGCCCTGGCCTGGCTGGAGTCCGAGAAGCCCCTGCGCGAGGACCCGGAGCTGGCCCTGGCGCACGAACTGCGGGGCTTCCGCTTCCTGTCCGCCAAGCCGGTGCTCTACGCCTGGAATCTGGCCGAGGACGCCATCGGCTCCTTCACCCTGCCCGAGGAGAAGCCGGGCATGGCCCACGTGGCCGTGTCCGCCAAGCTGGAGGCCGAGTTGGCCGACATCGCGGACCCTGAGGAGCGGGCCGGGTTCCTGGCCGACCTGGGCCTGGCCGAGTCCGCCCTGGACCGGGTCATCAGGCGCACCTACGACCTGCTGGGCCTCATTACCTTCCTCACCGCGGGGGACAAGGAGGTGCGGGCCTGGGCCGTGCGCGGCGGCAGCACCGCGCCCGAGGCCGCCGGGGTCATCCACTCGGACATCCAGAAGGGCTTCATCCGGGCCGAGGTGCTGGGCTGGCAGGACTTCCTCACGGCCAAGGACTTCAAGCGCGCCAAGGAGCTGGGCCTCTACCGCCTGGAGGGCAAGACCTACCTCATCCAGGACGGCGACATCGTGGAATTCCGCTTCAACGTCTAGCAGGCCGCTGAAAATCCCGCGATGGCGGCGTTGCTGCGAACCCGCCAAACCCTCACGTATTATGAATACGCTTCGGGCTTGGCGGATTCTTGCGCCTTGCCCTCGCGGTTTTTAGAGCGTCTTGCGCCGCAAGGCGCTAGAGGCTCTTATGCAGCAAAGGCTGCGCTGAGCGGCCTGCGGGCATTTTCGCCATGTTAGACGACGTGGCAGTCGTCCTGGTGCGCCCCAGGTTCCCGGAAAACATCGGGGCCGCGGCGCGGGCCTGCGCCAATTTCGGGTGCCCCAACCTCGTCCTGGTCGCGCCCGAGCGCTGGGAGGAGGACAAGGCCCTGCCCCTGGCCACGCCCAAGGGCGCGGACATCCTGCGCCGCATGGCGATTTTCGACGATCTCCCGGCCGCCCTGGCCGGGTTCACCTACGCCGTGGGCACCACGGCCCGCACCGGGGGCTGGCGGCGGGGCCTGCTCACCCCGGCCCAGGCCGGGCCCGAGGCTGCGGAGCGCCTGCGGGAGGGGGGCCGGGTGGCCCTGGTGTTCGGGTCCGAGGACCGGGGCCTGGAGAACGCCGAGGTGGAGCTGTGCCAGGGCCTGGTGAACATCCCCACGGTTTCCGAGGCCAGCTCCCTGAACCTGGCCCAGGCCGTGCTGCTCCTGCTCTACGAGGTGTCCTCCGCAACGCGGGAGCGGCCCTACGCCCCGGGC
>DKEU01000198.1:0-2216 GCA_002452635.1 Desulfovibrionaceae bacterium UBA6814
TGGAGATCATCCGCGGCGACAAGGCCGAGGAACTCCAGGACCAGTCGGGTCAGGACGCCGGTCCGGCGTCCCTGCCGGCCAGGACCCGCAGCGGCGGATCCGGCCGGAACTCGTCGCGCAAGGTCAGGGTGGGCGCGGACCTGGGGCCCTATTCCCTGACCCTGGTGAAGATGGTGGCGGACAACGGCGGCTTCAAGCTGCTCGGCATCCACCAGGCTCCCTACCCCTCTCCGGACATGGCCTTCAAGAGCCCGGAGTTCGTCTCCTTCCTGCGCGCGAGCCTGACCGAGTTCTGCGGCCCGGCCCGGGGCGTGGACATCTGGACCCTGGTCTCCTCGGCCAATGCCGACCTCTGGCACATGCGCATCCCCAAGGTCCCGCCGCGCCAGGTGCCGGACGCGGTCTACTGGGCGGCCAAGAAGGAGAAGCAGTTCGACGAGGCCCAGTTCATCCTGGACTTCGAGATCCAGGGCAAGGTCATGGACAACGGGGTGGAGAAGCTCTCGGCCATGGCCTACGTGGTGCCCCGCAGCATCGTGCAGGAGCGCCGGGAGTTGTTCGCCGCGGCAGGGTACCCCCTGACCGGGGCCACCATCTCGCCCATCGCCCTGCAGACCCTGTTCCGGGCCAAGTGGGTGCCCAACACCGCCAAGGCCTGGGCCAACATCTTCGTGGGCCGGAACTGGTCGCGCATCGACGTGTTCGACCGGGGGGACCTGGTCATGAGCCGGGCGGTCAAGGCCGGCACCAACAGCATGGTGGAGGCCTTCCTGGACGCCTACAACGACCGCCAGGAGTCCCTGGCCGCGGCCGCGAAGGCGGCCCGGCCCGAACCGGAGGAGGCCGCTCCCCCGGCCGCGGCCGAGGCTTCCCCGGCCGAGCCGCCGGCCGTGGAGCTGGAGGCGGACCTGCCCGAACTGGTCTTCGACACCCTGGGCGAGGAGCCGGCCTCGCTGCCGGCCGACGCCCCGCCGCCGGCCGAAGCTGCGCCGCCGGCCGAGGCCGTGGGCCAGGCCGAGGACATCCCCGCCATCTTCGAGCTGGAGCTGGATTCCGATGCGGCCGAGCCTGCGGCGCCGGCAGAGGCCCCGGCCCCGGCTCCGGCCGCCGTGGCCAAGTCGGCTCCCGACAACAGCGAATTCGAGCTGGAGGTCGAGCCCGCCGCCCCGGCCGGGTTCACGCCCCAGCCCCTCGAGCTGGACCAGGCCCGCCGGCTGCTCTACCACAAGCTTCTGGGCCGGCCCCTGGGCCCGGACCGCACCGGAGCCGGCCTCACCGAGGCCGAGGTCTTCGACATGATCGGCCCGGCGGCCGAGCGCCTGGTGCGCCAGGTGGAGCGGACCTTCGACCATTTCGTGGAGGTCCTGGGCAACGACCGCATCGAGCGCCTGTTCTTTTCCGGCGACATCTGCACCAACGCCCGGCTCCTGGACTACGTGGAGACGCAACTGGGCGTGCCCGGCCAGCTCCTGGATCCCCTGGCCCCGGACATCCCCTGGCTGTCCGGCAAGGAAGTGCCCGAGGCCACCGCGGACCGGCTGAACTACAACCTGGTGCTGGCCCTGGCCCTGTGCGACAACACCTACACCCCCAACCTCCTGTACACCTACAAGGACAAGGAGAGCCGGCGGCGGGTGAGGGTCCAGGCCCGGGTCATCTACAGCGTGACCGGGGTGCTCCTGGCGTTCCTGGCCGGGTTCTATCTCTGGAACGCCTCCATCGTGAGCTCCCGCCGCACCGACCTGGCCGGGTACCGGGGGCAACTGGCCGCCTTTGCGCCGCAGGTGGACCAGATGATCCTGGCGCAACTGGCGGCCAAGGCCACCGGAGCCAACCAGGACCAGCGGGACCTGGCCACGCGCTACGCGGGCCTGGCCGTGCTGCGCGAACTGGCCGGCCTCACCCCGGAGAACGTGCGTCTGGTTGCGGTGAGCCTGGAGATGGGGCCGCCTCAGCAGGAGGAAAAGAAGCCCGCGGGGCATGGGAAGGCGGTCAAGGAAGAGACCACGGGCCGGCTGCTGGTCATCGACGGCTTCGTGACCGGCGGAGAGCAGGCTTTCGAGTCCTCCCTGGCCAGCTATCTGGTGCGTTTGGAGAATTCCCCTCTGTTCGGGCCGCCCCAGGTGCACAAGCGGTCCGAGGAAACCCTGGGCGGGCAGGGCCGCGTGCTGCGTTTCGTGCTGCACGTGGCCCTGGGGTAGGCGCGGCCATGGCCA
>DKEU01000198.1:2242-16580 GCA_002452635.1 Desulfovibrionaceae bacterium UBA6814
CCGGAGATGCGCACCATCACCCGGGTGGAGGGGGAGATCGCCGCCGCCCGCGCCAGTATCGAACAGCAGAAGATCCTCTTCCCGGTCTACCGGGAGCTCCTGGCCGTGTACCAGAACGCCACGGCCGGAACCCTGCCCCGGGTGACGCGGGTCCCCCTGGCCCAGGGCGAGATGGGCGGCGTGGCCGCCACCATCGCGGACATGGCCCGGGAAAAGGGCCTGGAGGTGCGCTCGGTCACCCCCAACCCGGACTCCCTGGCCGCCGGCGGCGGGCTCATCTCCGTGCGCTGCGTTCTGGGCGGCGATTTCACAGCCCTGCGCGCGTTCTATCTGGCCCTTGGCGCCTTGCCGTCCCTGGCCCACGTGGAGCGGCTCCAGGTGGAGGACGTGTACGCCGGCCGGACCTACCGGCTGGACCTCTGGCTGGCGCTGGAAAACCAGGCCCGGAACGGGGTGAGTCGATGAAACGCCGCGAGATGGTCATCCTGTCCCTGGCCGCGGTGGGAGCGCTCTACGCGGTCTGGGTTCTGTTCCTGGCCCCGCCGCCGGGCAAGGGCGCCGGGGCGGTGGTCCTGGACCGGGCCGGCCTGTCCAAGACCGCATCGGAGATCCGGGAGAAGGTGGCCAAGAGCCAGCCTTCGGCCCTGGAGGCCTTTACCCTGGCCCGGGCCGCCAGCCCCTTCCCCCGCGATCCCTTCCACCGCACCACCGAGCCCGGCGAGGCGCCGGTTGCGGACGGCCAGCCCAAGGCCAGCTTCGTGTACAGCGGTTTCCTGCAGATGGAAGGGGAGCTTTTTGCCATCATCAACGGGATGGAGTACCGGGAAGGAGAGGAACTGGAGATGGTCGACTACTACCTGTCCCGGATCGAACGCAACAAGGTGACCATAGAACACCAACAGCCTGGCCAGGCCGCGTCCAGCCGGATCGTGGTTCCCCTGACGGTGGACGAAATCGAAGTGGACAAGAAGGAGAGCAATGGCAATGGGACCGCGCGATAGACTCCTGCGCGCCGGCCTGCTGGCCGTGGCTTGTTTGCTGTTCCTGGCCGCGGGCTGCGGCAAGAAGGACCACCCCGATCCCTTCATCGAGAAGTGGAAGCGGATGGCGGAGCAGTCCCAGGGCCATTCCCCGTCGCCGGCCAAGGCCCCGGAAGCGGCGGAGGACAAGGTGGAGGAGCCCGAGATGCTCGGGGCGGAAAACATCAAGCCCAAGCCCGCCCTGCCCACCACCCGGGTCACCATGCTCATGCGCGACGTGCCCATCCTGTCCATGATCCAGACCCTGGTGCGCAGCGCCGGGATAAGCGCCATGGTCAGCCCCAACGTGACCGGCACCAAGGTCAACGTGAACATCGTGAACATGCCCTGGGACCAGGTGTTCGTGGGCGTGCTGCGCACTAACGGCCTGCGCTACGAGTGGGAGGGCGACATCCTGCGCATCATGGCCCTGGAGGACATCGAGCACGACATGAAGCTCGAGGACATCCAGACCAAGCGCCAGGCCCTGGCCGTGGCCGGCCAGCAGGTGGAGCCCATGTACACCTCGGTGGTGCGGGTCAAGTACGCCGACGCCCTGGTCATGTCGGAAAACCTGGCCAAGTTCCTCACCACCGGTGCGGACGGCAAGACCCGGGGGTCGGTGGTCCTGGACCCCCATACCAACTCGCTCATCATCCAGGCCGGGGCCACGGACGTGCGCCGGCTGGTCAAGCTGGTGAGCCGCCTGGACAAGCCCAGCGCCCAGGTCCGGCTCAAGGCCAACATCGTGGAAACCTCCACCGAGATCGCCCGGGAGCTGGGCGTGCAGTGGGGCGGCTCCTACACCCGGGTGCCCGTGGGCGGGGGGTCCAGCGACGCCCTGTTCCTGCGGCCGGGGGCCACCAGCACCTACAACCCCACCGCCGACGTGCCCCTGTCCAGCACCTCCACCCTCACCACGGGCGCCCTGGGCGACGGCGTGGGCTTGAACTTTCCCGCGGAGAGCGTGCTCAGCGACCAGATCGGGGCGCAGGTGGGCCTGGCCTACGGCCTTGTGGGCGGCAACCTCCTGGAGCTCCAGCTCTCGGCCCTGCAGAAGGACGACAAGCTGAGGATCCTCTCCAGCCCGTCCATCACCACCCTGGACAACCAGATGGCCTTCACCGAGAACGGCGCCAAGGTCCCCTACGCAACCATAGACGAGGACGGCAACACCGAGGTCAAGTTCGAGGACGCGGTGTTGCGCCTGGAGATGACCCCGCACATCATCGACGACGAACAACTCAAGCTCAAGATCCTGGTCAAGAAGGACGAGGTGGACACCAGCAACACGGTGCTGGGCAACCCCTTCATCAACAAGAAGCAGACCGAGACCACCCTCATCTGCCGCAACAACGAGACCATCGTCATCTCCGGGCTGACCAAGAAGCTCACCACGAACAACGACACGGGCGTGCCCGGGCTCATGGACGTGCCCGTGCTGGGCTGGCTCTTCAAGAGCCAGGCCAAGAACGACACCAGCGAGGAAGTGCTCATCTTCATCACCCCCACCATCCTGGACCGCTGGAAGATGGAGGAGATGCAGAAGTCCCTGGAGCAGATCGAGAAGGAAATCGAGCAGGAGAAGGAACAGAAGGACAAGGGTTAGCCCGCGCAGGCCCCAATGCAGTATTTCGAGATCCTCAACCTCAAGAGCGAGCCGTTCTCCAACTCCCCGGACCCGGAGTTCTTCTACGGCTCGCGCGAGCACGCCGAGTGCCTGCGCAAGGTGGAGATCGCCATTCGCCTGCGCCGCGGCCTGAACCTGGTCTACGGCGAGGTGGGCACGGGCAAGACCACCCTGTGCCGCCAACTCCTGCGGGTCCTGGCCCGGGACCGGGAGATCGTGGCCCACCTGATCCTGGACCCCTCCTTTTCCACGGCGCGGGAATTCCTCACCGTGCTGCACCGCATGTTCCTGGGGGCGGAGCCCCCGGCCGTGGCCAGCGAGTTCGGACTCAAGGAGGCCATCAAGAACGCCCTGTTCCGCCTGGGGGTGGAGGAGGGCAAGACCGTGGTGCTCATCGTGGACGAGGGCCAGAAGGCCGGCGGCGAGTTCCTGGAGCTGTTGCGCGAGCTGCTCAACTACGAGACCAACGAGGCCAAGCTCCTGCAGATCGTGATCTTCGCCCAGCGGGAGTTTCTGCCCCTGCTCCTGGAGCGGCCCAACCTGGCGGACCGGGTCAACCTGTCCATGGAGCTGGGCCCCCTGGACCTGAGCGAGACCCGGGAGATGATCGCCTACCGCCTGAACAAGGCGGCCTCCACCTTCAAGGCCCCCCGGGTGTTCACCGAGGGGGCGCTCAAGGCCATCCACCAGGCCACTGGGGGATATCCCCGCAAGATCATCGGCCTGTGCCACCGAGTGCTCCTGGCCATGCTGGTGCAGAACCGCACCCGGGCCGACCGGCGCCTGGTGCGCACGGTGCTGGAGGGGGGAGGCCAGGCGGCTCCCCGCACCAATCCCGTGGCCCTGGCCGTGGTGGTGCTGACCCTGGCCCTGGCCGCGATTCTGGTGACCGGGGCGTTCATGGGACCTCGGACCGTGCCCGGCCGGGCCTACCGCTATTTCTCCTGGTGGGCCAACGAGGGCGTGAGCCAACTGTTCTCCGGGCGGATTCCCGATCGCGCCGGTCCCGCGGCCCCGCTGCCCGAACCCCGGCCCCAGGCCCAGCCGCATCCCCTTCCGGCGGACCCGCCGTCGCCCGCGCCCGAACCGGCCTCGCCGGCTCCTGCCGCCCCGGCCCCGGCCGAGCCCGCCCCGGCCCTGGACGCGGCCAAGCCCGCCCCGCCCCAGGCCGCTCCGCCCCTGCCGGCGCAGGCCGCTCCCGCCTCGGCCGCTCCGGTCCCGGCGGCAGCGGAGGAGGCTGTGCAGGCGCCGGCTCCCGCCGGGGGGGAAACCGTCGCGCCCTGGGCCGCGGACCTGCCCCCGGGATGCCCGCCCACCCTGGGCCGGCTGCGCATCGAGCGGGGGGAGATACTCTCCGACGTCATCAGCAAGGTCTACGGCGTGTTCCGGGTGGTGCACCTGCGGCGGGTGGAGGCGGCCAATCCCCGCCTGCGCGACTCGGACCTGGTGCCTGCGGGCATGGCGGTGGCCCTGCCCAGCATTCCCATGCCCATGCCCGCCGCGGCCCGGGAGGGGCACTGGTTGCGCCTGGCCTCGTTCGCCTCCCTGCAGCCGGCCTGGGATTACGTGGCCGATGCGCCGGCCGGGGGGCCCAAGCTGCGGTTGGTCCCCTGGTGGACCCCGGCCGGGGGCCTGCGCTTCGAGGTGGTGGCGAGGGGGCCGTTCCAGGCTGCGGCAGCGGCGGAGGAAGTGCGCCAGAGCCTGCCCGGGGGCCTGGGGGAACAGGCCGAGGTGGTCCGGCTGGACGGCGAGGGTGCGGTCTTCTTCACCGACGTCGCGAACTGGAAGCTCTGATATAACACTATAAAAACATTTATGTTTTTATAATAAGCCGCGATCCCCTGCCGGGTTCTCCCTCCCCGGATGCGGGAACCCCGGAACGGAACGCGGCGAGCCGGCGAACAAGGACATCCGCATGCGGCAGTTGCGCAAGAAACTTGGCGAACTCATCGTGGAAGCCGGGCTCCTGACCCGGGAGCACCTGGACTCGATCCTGGCCGAGCAGCGCAAGAGCGGGCTCAAGCTCGGCCAGTTCCTCATCCAGCGCGGCCACCTCAAGGAACAGCAGATAGTGGAGCTGGTGAGCCGGCAGTTGCGCATCGACGTGTACCAGCCGGACAAGCACCCCTTTGACGTGGGCCTGGACACCCTCATCCCGGTGGAGTTCGCCCAGAAGCACCGCCTGGCCCCCATCAGGCGCAAGGGGTCGCTGCTCACGGTGTGCATGGTGGACCCCATGGACATCGATGCCCTGGACGCCCTGGAGGTCCAGACCCGCCTGGAAGCCGACCCGCTCATGTGCACCGAGCACCAGCTGCAGGAGCTGACCTACGCCATCTACGGCCTGTCCTCGGACCTGGGCGAGGTCATGGAGGACATGGAGGGCATGAGCATCGAGTCCGAGTCCGGGGAGGCCCCGGGCGAGGACGTGGCCGTGACCTCCCTGCAGGAGATGGCGGACGAGGCCCCGGTGGTGCGCCTGGTCAACTCCATCCTGTCCCAGGCGGTGCGGGAGCGGGCCAGCGACATCCACGTGTCCCCGGAGAAGGGCAGCGTGCAGCTGCGCTTCCGGGTGGACGGCAAGCTGCGCGAAGTGCCGGCCCCGCCCAAGAACATCTTTCTGCCCATCGTGTCCCGCATCAAGATCCTGGCCAACATGGACATCGCCGCCTCCCGGGTGCCCCAGGACGGCCGCTTCACCTTCACCATGGAGAACCGGGAGGTGCACGTCCGGGCCTCGTCCCTGCCCACCATCCACGGCGAGAATCTGGTCCTGCGCCTGCTCTACCGCACCGGCGAGGCCCTGGACCTGCCCGACCTGGGCCTGGACCCGCGGGACCTGCAGATCATGGCCGAGGTGGTGGAGAAGCCCTGGGGCATGATCCTGGCCACCGGCCCCACGGGTTCGGGCAAGACCACCACCCTCTATGCGCTGCTCAAGCGCATCAACAAGCCGGACATCAACATCGTCACCCTGGAGGACCCGGTGGAGTACCGGGTGGGCAAGATCCGCCAGGTGCAGCTCAACCGCAAGGCGGGCATGACCTTCGCCTCGGGCCTGCGCTCCATCCTGCGCCAGGACCCGGACACCATCATGGTGGGCGAGATCCGCGACGCCGAAACCGCGGGCATCGCGGTGCAGGCCGCGCTCACCGGCCACCAGGTGCTCTCCACCCTGCACACCAACGACGCGGCCGGGGCCGTGACCCGGCTCATCGAGATGGGGGTGGAGCCCTTCCTGGTGTCCTCCACCCTGCTGCTGGCCGTGGCTCAGCGCCTGGTGCGCCGCAACTGTCCCTACTGCCTGGAGGAGTACCGCCCTCCCGAGTCCGCGGTGGCGGCCCTGGGCCTGGACCAGACCCCGGGGGTGGTGTTCAAGCGGGGCAAGGGCTGCTACCGGTGCAACAACACGGCCTACATGGGCCGCACCGGGGTGTACGAGGTCCTGCCCGTGGACGAGATGGTGCAGGACATGATCCTGCGCCGGGCCTCGTCCACGGAGATCGGCCGGGCCCTGGTGCGCTCCGGCCGCATGCGCACCCTGAAACAGGACGCCGCCCGGCTGGTGGCCGAGGGCGTGACCTCCCTGGAGGAGGCCGCCTCGGTGGTCCTGATCTGAGCCCTCTTTGAGCCCTATCTGAGGTAGATGCATGCCCACCTATACCTACCGCGGCTTCACCGAGAGCGGCACCGAGACCCGAGGCACGCTGGAGGCGGAGAACGAGCAGATGGCCATGGCCATGGTGGCGGCCAAGGGCCTCATCCCCTCGGCGGTGAGCAAGTCCGGCGGCGGGATGGACTTCGCCTGGCTCAAGAAGGCGTCCAAGAAGTCGGGCAAGGTCAAGGCCGCGGACCTCATCCTGTTCACCAAGCAGTTCCGCACCATGTTCCGGGCCGGCCTGTCCATCACCAAGCTCCTGGAGGTGCTGGAGCAGCAGACCGAGCACCAGGGGCTCAAGGACGCCATTGTCCGCATCACCCAGGACATCCGCCAGGGCAGCGCGCTGCACGAGGCCTTCCGCCGCCATCCGGCCATCTTCGGCAGCCTGTACTGCAGCATGCTCCAGGCGGGCGAGTCCAGCGGTTCGCTGGTGGAGGTGCTGGAGCGGATGATCTACATCATCGAGCACGACTACAAGGTGCGCAAGCAGATCACCTCGGCCCTCATCTATCCCGCGGTGGTGGTGGTCATGCTGGTGGGCGCGTTCATCTTCCTGCTGACCTTCGTGCTGCCCCAGTTCGTGGTCATGTTCTCCAAGGCCGGGGTGGCGCTTCCCCTGCCCACCCGGATCAACATGGCCATCTACGAGTTCCTCAAGGGCAACTGGCCCTTCGTGGTGGTCGGCTTCATTGCGTCCGTGTTCGGGTTCATCGCCTGGTCCAAGACCAGGAACGGCCGCTACATCCTGGATACGGTCTTCCTGCGTTTCCCCCTGGTGGGGCCGGTGCTCCAGAAGGGGGCCATGTCCCGGTTCGCCAGCATCTTCGCCATTCTCCAGTCCAGCGGCGTGACTGTCCTGGAGTCCATCCGGGTCATCTCCGGGGTCATCGGCAACGTGGTCATCGCCCGGGAGTTCGACCGGCTGCGGGAGAAGCTGGAGGAGGGGAGGGGCATCTCGGGCCCGCTGCGCTCCTCGCGCTGGTTCCCGCCCATGGTCATCAACATGATCGCCATCGGCGAGGAGAGCGGCAACCTGGAGGAGATGCTGCGGGAGGTGGCCATGCACTACGACTTCGAGGTGGAGTACGCGGTGGGCCGGCTCACCGAGCTCATCACTCCGATCCTCACCGTGGGCCTGGCCGGGGTGGTGGGCTTCTTCGTGTTGTCCATCTACCTGCCCCTGGCCGACCTCATCAAGGCCATGAAATAGGCGACCGCAGCCATGCCCCGGCATATCCACACCCGCCTGCGCTACGCCGCGCCCCTGGTGTTCGCGTTCCTGAGCCTGCTGGCCGCGGTGGTGGCCTACCGGATCACCGACTGGGCCGACGTCAGGGGCGTGGACCCCACCGGGCTCATGGTCCTGTGGTCCCTTGTGGTGTGCGGCCTGACTTTCGGGGTGGGGCTGCTCATTTTTTTCAAGCTGCTCACCCCGGTGGAGCGGTTCGTGCGCGAGGCCGAGCGGCTCCCCGCGGTGCGCACCCGCATGGCCGAACAGCCGGAGCACCGGGACGAACTGGCCCGCCACGCGGAGATATTCGCCCAACTCACGGATTTCCTGGGCGAGGTGGAGGCGCGGGAGGCCTTCCCCGGGGTGGTGGCGCACAGCAAGATCATGCGGGGCATCCTGCACCAGGTGCTCAAGGTGGCCCAGACCGACGCCACGGTGCTCATCATGGGCGAGAGCGGAACGGGCAAGGGAATCCTGGCCCGCAGCATCCACGCCCACAGCCCGCGGCAGGGGCGGCCCCTGGTGAGCATCAACTGCGCAGCCATCCCGGAGCCGCTCCTGGAGAGCGAACTCTTCGGCCACGAGAAGGGGGCCTTCACCGGGGCCGCGGCCCGCAAGTTGGGCAAGCTGGAGGCCGCGCACACCGGCACGGTGTTCCTGGACGAGATCGGCGACCTGCCGCTGCCCTTGCAGGGCAAGATTCTCCGGGTGCTGGAGGACAAGGTCCTGGAGCGGGTGGGGGGCACCGAGGAGGTGCGGGTGGACGTGCGCTTCATCGCCGCCACCAACAAGAACCTGGCCCGCATGGTGGAGGAGAAGCAGTTTCGGCAGGACCTGTACTATCGGCTGAACGTGCTGGCCATCTCCCTGCCGCCCCTGCGCGACCGGCGGGAGGACATCCCGCCCCTGGTGGCCGAGATCCTGGCCCGCAAGGGGAGCCCTTCCCAGGTGAACGGCGAGGCCATGGCCTTGCTGCAGGCCCATTTTTGGCCGGGCAATGTGCGGGAACTGGCCAACGTGCTGGAGCGGGCCCTGATCCTGTCCGGCGGGGAGACCGTGGAGCCCCGGCACCTGTCCCTGGACCCGAGCCAGGAGGCCGGGGAGGCGGGGCTCGACGACCTGCCCCCGGGCCGTAATCTTGACAGGTACCTGGAGGACGTGGAGCTGCGCGTCATTATGGCCGCCCTGGCCCGCAGCGGGGGGGTGCAGGCCCGGGCCGCCCAACTCCTGGGCATCAAGCCGAGGAGTCTCTGGCACAGGGTCAAGAAGTACAAGATTGACGCGGCCGCGGCGCGGAGCGACAAATTTTGATGTAGAAGCTTCAAATTTTGGAGAACTTGCCTGGCCCGGGGCGGGGAGAGGGGGTAGTTCCCTGTGAAATTTCTTAATTTTTTCTGTGTCCGTTGACTATGGCGTGGTTTTTGATACGTTGCAACCAGTCAGTCCGGACTGGGGAGCGCAACTCCGCCACCCGGCCTGACCGAGTCGACCACAGACGAGGAGGAAATCATCATGGATAGGCAAAGACAGGGGCAACAGGGTTTTACCCTCATTGAAATCATCGCGGTCATCGTGCTGCTCGGCGTGCTTGCCGCCGTGCTGGTGCCCAAGTTCACCAACCTCACCACGGACGCCAAGGTGGCGGCCCTGCAGCAGGCCATCGCCGAAGGCCAGTCCCGGGTCAACGCCGCCGCGGCCAAGTACATCCTGGCCAACGGCAAGGTGCCCACCGAGGTCGGCGACCTCGACGCCAACATCCTGGACACGGACGCCGGCGACTACACCCTGGGGTTTGCGGACACCACGGTCAACGGCCTGGTCGGTGCTGAAATCACGGCAACTGACAAGGAAAGCAACGAGACGACCGGGTTTGCCCCGTTCCCCAAGGGCGACTAGGACTCGCCTCGCATCTAGAACTCCGGAAAGGGAGGATGGGATCCTCCCTTTTTTCTTTCCTGCTGCCCCCCTGCGGAGGGGCGGAGAGACCGCTGCTGACGGCATGAGCACCCCAGGCCCCCACCGTGCATCCCGGCCCCTTGCTGTCGGACTGCCCCCGGCCGTGGCCCTGCGCCTGGGGGGCGTGGGCCTGGTCGCCCTGGTGGTGTTCGTCTATTGGCCGGCCATGTGGGGCGATTTCGTCCGGTTCGACGACTACACCTACGTCTACCGCAATCCGGACGTGCTGCGGGGCCTGACCCGGGACGGATTCTCCTGGGCCTTCACCTCCCTGCGCGCCAGCAACTGGCATCCCCTCACCTGGCTCTCCCTCATGCTGGACGCCGAGATCTTCGGGGTGTCCGCGCCGGGCTACCACATCATGAACGTGGCCCTGCACGCGGCCAACGTCCTGCTCTTCCTGACCCTGCTCCACACCGCCACCGGCCGGCTCCTGCCCGCCCTGGCCGCGGCCCTGCTCTTTGCCGTGCATCCCCTGCACGTGGAGTCCGTGGCCTGGATCTCCGAACGCAAGGACGTGCTGTCCACCTTCTTCTGGCTGGCCTGCATGCTGGCCTACACCCGGTACGCGGCCCGTCTTTCGGCGTGGCGCTATGCGGCCTGCCTGGGATTGTTCTGCCTGGGCCTCATGGCGAAACCAATGCTGGTGACCCTGCCCTGCGTGCTCCTGCTCTTCGATTATTGGCCCCTGCGCCGGTTCGGGACCGGGCAGGCCGGCGAGCGGTTCCTGTGGGGCCTGCCCTTGCCCGGCCGGCGGCTCCTGCTGGAGAAGCTGCCATTCCTGGCCGCGGCCGCGGCCACGTGCTGGGCCACGGTGGTGGCCCAGGCCGACAGCATGTCGGGCCTGGGCTATCTGCCCCCGTGGGCGCGTCTGCTCAACGCCGGGACGGCCTATCTGGCCTACCTGGGCAAGACCGTCCTCCCCCTGGGCCTGGCCCCGTTCTATCCCCATCCCTACACCGACGTGTCGGTCTGGGGCGGGGTCGCCGGGCTTCTGGCCGTGGTTGCGGCGAGCACCCTGGCCTGGCGGCAGGCCGGGCAGCGGCCCTATCTGTTCACGGGATGGTTCTGGTTCGTTGGGACCCTGGTGCCGGTCATCGGCCTGGTCCAGGTGGGGTCCCAGGCCTGGGCGGACCGCTATGCCTACGTGCCCCACCTGGGCCTGTTCCTGGCCCTGGTCTGGGGCGGTCGGGAGCTGGCCGGGCGCCTGCGCCTGCGGCCGTGGGGCGCGGCGGGAGCGGTCCTGGCCCTGGCCGCCTGGTTCGGCGCGCTCGCCCACGGCCAGGCCAGCCTGTGGGTGGACACCCAGACCCTGTTCACCCACACGGTCCAGGTCACGGAGCGCAACGGCCTGGCCGAGTTCCTGCTGGCCGCGGAGGCCAGGGGCCGGGAGGACTGGCCCGCCTACTACCGCCACTACCAGCGGGCCGTGGACTACAGCCCCTACGCGGTCTCCGCCAAGCACACCGAGAGCGGGCGCTTCTACCTGGTGTACAGCCAGTTCAAACGCGCCCAGGAGCAACTGCTCCAGGCCCTGGAAATCTACCCGGACAATCCCTATGCGTTGCGCTACCTGGCTACGCTCTACGCCTATACCGGCCGTTTTTCCCAGGCGTTGGCGGCCCTGGACCGGGCCGAGGCCGTCACCCCGAGGCTGCGCGGGCTGGAGAAGAGCCGGGCCAACGTGCTCAAGCTGCAGGAAGCGATGCGCCGCCGCGTCCAGGAGGGGGCCAACGCAACCGCGCCCGACAGCGGGGCGGAGCAGTCCGCGGCCGTGGCGGTCCCGGAGATGGATTGACGCGGCTCCGGCTTCACGGCAGTGAGGAGCGATGTTTCACGGCAAGAAAGTGGTGGTGGTCATGCCCGCGTACAATGCGGAGAAGACCTTGTTGGCCACCTACACGGAGGTCATGGAGCAGGGGATCGTGGACCTGGTGGTGCTGGTGGACGACGCCAGCTCCGACCGCACCGCGGCCCTGGCCCGGTCCCTGCCCCACACCCTGGTGCACGCGCACGAGCGCAACACCGGCTACGGCGGCAACCAGAAGACCTGCTACCGCCTGGCCCTGGAGCAGGGCGCGGACATCGTGGTCATGGTCCACCCCGACTACCAGTACACGCCCAAGCTCCTGCCGGCCATGGTGGCGCTGGTGGCCAGCGGGCTCTACGACTGCGTGCTGGGGTCGCGCATCCTGGGCGGCCGGGCCCTGGCCGGGGGCATGCCCCTGTACAAGTATCTGGCCAACCGCGGGCTCACCCTGGTCCAGAACCTGCTCATGGGCGCCAAGCTCTCGGAATACCACACCGGCTACCGGGCCTTTTCCCGGGAGCTGCTCCTGCGCATCCCCTGGCGGCACAATTCGGACGACTTCGTGTTCGACGCCCAGATGCTGGCCCAGGCTTTGTGGCTGGGCACCATCATCGGCGAGATCAGTTGCCCGGCCAGCTACTTTCCCGACGCCTCGTCCATCAATTTCTCGCGCAGCGTGATCTACGGCCTGGGTTGCCTGCGCACCGCCCTGGCCTACCGCCTGGCCCGCTGGGGCCGGCTGTCCTCGCCCCTGTTTCCTCCGAACGTATAGATAGATGCTTGTTTGTCGGGTGGATACGGTATCTGCCTTCTGATTAGTTCTTTTTTTCACAATAGCATAGTCATATTATTCCAAAATGTTATAACAATCCCCCCATGTTTGGTAGAAGAATACCTCCCCTGGGTAGCCGCCAAATTTTAGGCATATTATCTGTTTAATATCGCTATGTTATAATTATCACTTCAGCCTGTATAACATAACGTGAAATATTGAACAAGCTTGGGCTCGCCTTGATTAAACACGTAAAAACTGTTTAGGAAGATGATTCCTGCCAATATCCCCTAGCACGGAGGTCTGAATCGTATGAAGTCGGCGAAGAAATTGCTCCTGTGCCTAGTCCTGGCGTCTTTTGTGTGCTCCCTTGCCAGTGTCGCGTTCGCTGGCCCCATCGTGATCAAGTACTCCCATGTGGTGGCCGAGAACACGCCCAAGGGGCAGATGGGCATCAAGCTCAAGGAGCTCGTGGACGAGCGCCTGAAGGGCAAGGTGGTGGTTGAGGTGTTCCCCAACTCCCAGCTCTTCGACGACGACAAGGTTCTGTCCGCCATGCTGCTGGGCGACGTGCAGCTGGCCGCCCCGGCCCTGTCCAAGTTCGAGAAGTTCACCAAGAAGCTGCAGATCTACGACCTGCCCTTCCTGTTCCGGGACATGGCGGCCATCGACCGCTTCCAGCAGGGCCCCTACGGCCAGAAGCTGCTCGAGTCCATGAAGGACAAGGGCATCCTGGGCCTGGGCTACATGCACAACGGCATGAAGCAGATGTCCTCCAACGACCCGCTCAAGACCCCCGGCGACGCCAAGGGCAAGAAGTTCCGCATCATGCAGTCCGACGTGCTCCAGGCCCAGTTCGAGACCCTGGACGCCGTTCCCCTCAAGGCCCCGTTCTCCGAGGTCTTCACCCTGCTGCAGACCAAGGCCATCGACGGCCAGGAGAACTCCTGGTCCAACATCTACTCCAAGAAGTTCCACGAAGTGCAGCCCTACATCACCGAGACCAACCACGGCGTGCTGGACTACATGCTGGTGACCTCGGTGGAGTTCTGGAACAGCCTGCCGGCTGACGTGAAGCCCGTGCTCAAGAAGTGCATCGACGAGGCCGTGGCCCACAACAACAAGGTTTCCGACGCGAAGAGCACCGAGGACAAGAAGAAGATTCTCGATTCCGGCCGCACCACCATCATCGAGCTCACCGACGCCGAGAAGGACAAGTGGGCCGATGCCATGAAGCCCGTGTGGAAGAAGTTCGAAGGCGACATCGGCAAGGAAATGCTCGACGCGGCCCTGGCCTCCAACAAGAAGTAAGGCTCGGCAAGAAGGGCTTCGATGATCAAGAACCTTTTGAACCGCGTGGAGGAGGCATTCATCTGCCTCCTCCTCGCGGCCATGACCCTGGAGGTCTTCGTGGAGGTCATACTCCGGTATGGCTTCAACACGGGGGTCTCCTTCGGCACGGAACTGACCCAGCACCTGTCGGCCTGGATGGTGCTCTTCGGGGCGTCCTACGGCGTGAAGGTCGGATCCCACATCGGCGTGGACGCCTTCGTGCGCACCCTGCCCCCGGCGGGAAGGCGCGCCGTGAGTTCGTTCGCTATCCTTCTGGCCCTGGTCTACTGCGGGCTCATCATGTTCGGCTCCTGGGGCTACCTGTCCAAGGTGTATAAGGTCCAACTGGAGCTGCAGGACATGCCCATCCAGCGCTGGATCGCCCATTCGCCGCTCGTCCTGGGCTACGCCATGCTGGCGTACCGGCTCGTTGCGCTGCTGGGCAAGATCCTCACGGGCAAGGCTGAAGGGTTCAAGCTCGCGGACGAGGCCAAGGAAAGCATGAAGATGTACGTGAAGAAAACCGGCGAGAAGGCCAGGGAGGGCGGCCAGGCATGACCACTGTCGCCCTCTTCGCCATACTCCTCGTCTGTCTGCTCTCGGGCATGCCCATCTCCATGGGCCTGGGCCTGTCGAGCATCGCCACCATCCTGTTCTTTTCGCAGGACTCCCTGGCCTCGGTGGCGCTCAAGCTCACGGCCAACCTGACCGAACACTACACGCTCCTGGCCATCCCGTTCTTCATCCTGTCCTCGGCCTTCCTGTCCACGGGCGGCGTGGCCCGGCGGATCATCAACTTCGCCGTGGCCCTGGTGGGTCCGGTGCGCGGCGGCCTGGCCATGGCCTCGGTCCTGGCCTGCATGATCTTCGCCGCGGTGTCCGGCTCCTCGCCGGCCACGGTGGCGGCCATCGGCAGCATCGTCATCG
>DKEU01000198.1:16629-17178 GCA_002452635.1 Desulfovibrionaceae bacterium UBA6814
CCGCCTTCCATCGTGATGCTGGTCTATGCTGCGGCCACCGAGGAATCGGCGGCCAAGCTGTTCATGGCCGGCATCATCCCGGGCCTCATGATGGGCGTCATGCTCATGATCGCCATCTACGTGGTGGCCCGGTACAAGAATCTGCCGGCCCAGCCCTGGCAGGGATTCACCGCCCTGGCCGGGGCGTTCTTCAGCGCCTCGGGCGGGCTGCTCCTCATCTTCATCGTGCTGGGGTCCATCTACCTGGGCGTGGCCAGCCCCACCGAGGCGGCGGCCATCTCGGCGGTGTACGCCTTCTTTGTGGCGATCTTCGGCTACCGGGACATGGGGCCGCTCAAGGGCGTGGCCTGGCGCAAGCCGGGCGAGTCCGTGGGCATGGCCGCCGCGCGAAACGTGGGCGGGATGCTCAAGGTCTTTCCCGGGAGCTTCTTCCACAAGGACGTGCAGCACGTGATGCTGGAGGCGTCCAAGGTCAGCATCATGCTCCTGTTCATCATCGCCAACGCGATGCTGTTCGCGCACGTGCTGACCACCGAGCGCATCCCGCAC
>DKEU01000137.1 GCA_002452635.1 Desulfovibrionaceae bacterium UBA6814
CCCGCCCCCACCGGCGGGCCGGACAGCGCCCTGCTCTTCTACCCGCCCGCGTCGAGCCAGACCAGCAACGTGTGCCTGCAGTGCCACACCGCCACCGGCGGCTACCAGTCCGGAGGCATCACCACCAACTACAGCTACGCCTACACCTTCGGGGGGTGCACCACAGCCGGCGCCTACGATGTGGACATCGCGTCCGCCTTCAGCCACACCACCGCGGGATCGTCCCACTACCTGCCGGACATCGTGTCCCAGGTCCTGGGCGCCTCCATGACCAACCTGGACGGCGCGTCCTGGACCCTGCCCGCGGGCTCCGCGCCCTGCGACGGGTGCCACAACCCCCACGTGGCCCAGCGCGCCCACCCCATCAGCCATACGGGCGGGGTGCTGAACACCGCCATCTCCCGGCCCTCGGACCACGACACCCTCTGGGGGGACGACGCCACCGAGCGCCTGGACGCCAACCCCGGCTACCTGTCGCCCTACTGGTACGGCAGCACCACCCGCTACGAGCCGGCCGACAGCACCACCAGCGACGGGTCCAACGCTCCCGACTACGTGGGCCTGTGCACCGATTGTCACAACCCGAACAACACCATCTACAGCACCAATCCCCGGCTGCCCAGCACGCCGCGCAACCTGAACCAGCCCGACTGGTCGACCACGGGCGGCGACGTGCACGGGGCCAAGACCGGCTCGGCCGAGGACCTGCGCGCGCCCTATTCCGGGACCCACACCGTCAGCTGCCTGGACTGCCACGAGCCGCACGGCTCCACGGCCAACGTCTACCTGCTGCGCGCGTCCATCAACGGGGTGGCGGTCTCCTTCCCGGATATGAGCCAGACCAGCTACCAGTCGCTGTGCCTGGCCGCCTGCCATTCCGGCAAGGGAGACCGCCACAACAAGCGGACAGACTGCAACCGCTGCCACATCCACGGGAACAAGTTCTAGCGCATTTCACGCTTGAAACAAGCGGAAGAATTGAAACGATATCCTATCATTTCAAAGAAATGCACAAGAGCATCTAACGCTTTTCAAGCGTAAGATGCTCTAGGCGGGGGACGCGGGGGACGAGTCGGCCAGGAGGTCCAGGAGCGCCGCCGCCTCGTGCTCCAGGCGGCGCAGCAGGGCCCGGGCCCGGGACAGGTCCCCGGCCTCCGCGGCCCGGGCCAGCTCCCCGGCCAGGCCACGGGCCCGCCCCGCCGGGAGCAGGCTTAGGGGGCCGGCCAGGCGGCGGGCCAGGTCCCTGGCCGCGGCCAGGTCCTGCCCATCCAGGGCGCGGCCCAGGGCCGCGAGGCGGTCCGGCAGGTCCACGGCCACCAGGGCGGACAGGCGGGACAGGAACTGCTCCTTGCCCGCATAACGGCGGCGCAGGACGCCCCGGTCCAGGGTCGGGCTGTCCGCCACCTTCCGGTCCCGCTCCCGGGTCCCCAGGACCCGGGCCATGGTCCGGAACAGGCCGTCGACCTCCACGGGCTTGCTCAGGAACCCGTCCGCATCCGCCTCGGGGACCCCGTCCTGCCCGTTGCCGAAGCGGTATGCGGCCAGGGCCACCACCGGCACGTCCGGTCCGGTGGCTCCGGCCTTGGCGGCGCGTATCTCCCGGAGAATCTCCCGGCCCTCTCCGGCCAGGGCCTGGATGTCCAGGAGCACCAGGTCGAACCGCTTCCGGCCCAGGGCCTCCCGGGCCACGGAGCCGCCCGCGGTGCCGGCCACCCGGTGCCCGGCCTCCTCCAGGACGTGGCACAGGAATTCCCGTTCCGACGGGCTGCCCTCGGCCAGGAGGATGTCCAGGGGGGGCAGGCCCGGGTTGTCCGCCAGCCCGGCCCCGGGGGGCGCAGCCGCTTCCGGCGCGGGCAGGGCCAGGGGGACCCGGAAGGAGAACACGCTGCCCCGGCCCGGGACGCTCTCCACCCGGATGCCGCCGCCCATGAGCTCCACCAGCCGCTTGCTGATGGCCAGCCCCAGGCCCGTGCCGGAGTGCTGCTTGGCATAGGACCGGTCGATCTGCCCGAACTTGGCGAAGAGCCGGCCCATGTCCGCGGCGGCGATGCCGATGCCCGAGTCCTGGACCTGGATCTCCATCCCCAACCCTCCGGGGAAGTCCGGGACGATCCGGGCCTGCATCGCCACCCCCCCCTGGTTGGTGAACTTGAGCGCGTTGCCCAGCAGGTTGCGCAGGACCTGGCCCAGGCGGTCGGCCGCCCCCACCACCTGGCGGGGCAGGTCCGGGTCGATGTCCAGGGCCAGCTCCAGCCCCTTGCCTTCGGCCTGGGCCTCGAACAGCCGCAGGGTACGCTTCAGGAGGTCGTGCAGGTCGAAGGGCTCCGGCCGCACGTTCAGCTTGCCGGCCTCGATCTTGGAGAGGTCCAGGACATCCTCCACCACGGCCTGCAGGGTCAGGGCCGCATGCCGGACGTTGTCCAGCCAGCCCCGGTACAGCCCGGGCACGCCCGAATCCCGGATCACGTCCACGTTGCCCAGGATGACGTTCAGGGGGGTGCGTATCTCGTGGCTCATGTTGGCCAAAAACTCGCTCTTGGCCCGGTCCGCGGCCACCGCCTGGTCCTTGGCCTGCTCCAGGGACTTCTCCACCCGGAGGCGCTCGGCCACCTCGGCCTGCAGGCTCAGGTTGGACAGGGTGAGCTCCCGGGTCCGCTCCTCCACCCGGGCCTCCAGGCTGCGCTGGCTGTCTTCGAGCTCCCCGAGCATGGCGTTGATGCGGCCGGCCAGCATGTCCAGCTCCGCCTGGCCCGGGGCGGCCACCCGCTCGGCAAAGGCCCGCTGGCTGCCTATCCGGTTCACTTCCCGGCCCAGGCTGGAGATGGGCCACACCACCAGACGCTCCAGCAGGAGGACCATGGCCAGGCCCAGGACCAGGCAGACCGCCAGGGTGGTGACCAGGTTGTGCAGGGCGGTCCGCTGCCCGGCCGCGAAGATGTCGCGGGGCATGCGCACGGTCAGGAGCTGCGCGGGCCGGCCGCTCACGTCGGGCAAGAGGATGTATCCCTCGGTCAGATCCTGGTCCCGGGGCATGACCAGGGGTTCGGGCGAATCCTTGAGCCGGGAGACGGCCTCGAGCTCCCGGGGGGAGAACTGCCCGGACCGCAACGAGGTCAGCCGCAGGGCCAGCCGGGTCCGCGCGGCCAGGGCCGCCAGCACCGTGTTGTCCAGCAGCCGGCCCATGACCAGCGCTCCGCGGATGGGGCCCTGGCCGTCGCTGGTGAGGATGGGCCGCGAGGCCACGTACATGGGGCCCTGGTCCAGCATGATGACGCCCGCCTTGCTGCTGTCCTCGCGCTGGTGGTGGAGCAGCGGGGCGCTAGGCGTGAGCTGGGGCAGCAGCCCGGAGAAGAAGGGGACCTGGGCGTCGGCCTTGAGATCGAAGCACCGGCCCCAGGCCATCCGGCCCTGGGCGTCGAAATAGGCGATGAGCGAGAGCTTCTGGTCGCGGAAGGTCCCGTCCAGGAGATTGGATTCCTCATAGGCCGGGTTGCGGTCGACGATGAAGCGGTAGGTGTCGTCCCAGGAGGCCCAGTCCAGGACGAAGCGATCCAGCTTGGTGATGTCGTCCTGCATGGCCGAGACGACCCGCTGCACGTTCTCCTGGACCGTATGCTCCTCCAGCCCGGCGAAGCTGCCCCGGATGAGCCCGCCCGAGATGATGTGGGCCAGGGCCGCCAGCACCAGGGTGGTGCAGGCGATGATGGCCACCACCGACGCGCGCAGGCTCATGGCGCAACCTCCCCGCCCCCGGGCCGGGGCGCGTCGGGCACGGCCAGGCTCCGGGCCAAGCGGGCCAGATGCCGGGCCTGGACGGCCTCCAGCTCCTCCAGGGCCGCTCCCGCCCCGGCCGAGTCCGCGGCATCCAGGGCGCGGTCCACCGCCTGGACCGCTTCGGACAGCTCCGGCGCGGGCAGCAGGTCCAGGGTGGCGGCCAGAATTCCCACCCGGCCCTGCGCAACGGCGAGGTCGCCGGCGGCCAGGGAACGGCGCAGCCCGTCCAGCCGCTCGGGGGCCTCGGCCAGCACCAGGGAGACGGCGGCCCGGTAAAGGGCCTCGTCCCCCGCGAACTCCTCCCGGAGCCCGGCGTCCTCCTCGACGTCGCCGCCTGCGCCGTCGGGCCGGCACTGGCGCGCCAGGGCCGCGAACAGGGCCTGCAGGTTGATGGGCTTGGACACGTAGTCGTCCATCCCCTCGGCCAGGAACTCCTCCCGGTTGCCGTCCAGGGCGTAGGCGGTGAGGGCGATGACCGGAATGGCGGGATCGAAGGCGCCCGAGGTGTCGCAGCGGATGCGCCGCACCGCCTCCACCCCGTCCATGCCCGGCATCTGGACGTCCATGAGCACCAGGTCGAAGGGCTCCCGGGCCAGGCAATCCAGGGCCTCGCGGCCGTCGGCCGCACAGGTGACCTGCAGCCCGGCCTTGCCCAGGAAGTACGCCAGGGCCTCCGAGCTGGGCTGGTTGTCCTCGGCCAGCAGGATGCGCAGGGGCGGCAGGGGCGGCAACTGTTCCGCCATTCCCCCGGCCGGGGCGACCCGGGCCCCCTCCCAGGAGGCCTCGGACGCCGGGCCGGGCGCGGCGTCGCCGCAGCCGTGGACCAGGGCCAGCAGGCCGGTGGGGTGGCGCACGCCGGCCAGGGCCAGGATCACCTCCCGGGGGGAGCCGTCCGGACCGGCCAGCACGTGCCGGGAGGGCGCCGGGGCCGGGCCGGGGCCGCGGCTGCGGGCCACCGCCCGGCGCACGGCCTCGCCCTCCTCCGGAGTCGCGGCCAGGCCGGCCAGGTCCCGCCCGGCCAGGTCCCGGGCCGGGTGGCCCAGCAGCTCCTCGGCGAGCTGGTTGCACTGGAGGATGGTCCCGTCCCGGTCCAGCAGCAGGGCGGCGGCCCAGAGCAGGCTCTGGGGCAGGCCTTCGGCGGACTGCGCCCCGGAGGCATGGCGGCGCGGCTCTCCCTGGCTCTCGGCCAGGCTCTCCGCATCCTGGAGAAAGCTGTGCAGGCGGACGACCCGGCCCTCGGCGTCGCGCTCCGGCACCGTGGTGTCGTACACCCACTGGGCCGCGCCGTCGGGCCGCAGGAGGCGGTACCCCAGGGCCACGCTGCTGCGGCCCTGGCGCAGGGCCTCGCCCAGGGCGCCGGTGACCCGGGGCAGGTCCTCGGGGTGGACCAGGGACGAGAACCTGGCGCGTCCTCCCAGGAAGTCCTCGGGGCGGTAGCTGAACCGGGAGACGTTGTCCGAGACCCATTCCACGGACCAGTCCGGCAGCCCCCGCCGGGTGAAGGCCACCACCGGGCCGGCCAGGAAGCACCCCAGGGCCTGCCGCAAGGCCTCCTCGGCCTGGCGCTGGCCGGAGATGTCGGACCAGACCTGGGCCTGGAGGTTCTCCCCGGCCCCGTCCAGGGGGACGTGGCGGACCTGCACCGGCCGCGAGCCCTCCCGGGGCAGCACCGTCTCGGCGACCACGGCCCGTCCGGTCCGGCGGACCTCCTCGGCCGGGCAGCCGGGACAGGGCTCCGGCCGGCCCATGAAATAGTCGTGGCAGGTGCGGCCCTGCGGGTTCCCGTGGGCGCCGGCCAGGGCCGGGTCCACGAAGCGCAACGCAAAGCCCGGACCGGTGATGCTCACGCCGATCCGGGCGGCGCCGAGGATGGACTCGAGCCGCTCCACATGGTCCCGGGAGTGCAGTTCCGCCAGCTCCAGCTTCCGGATCTCGCCGCGCAGGCGCTCCTCCTCCGCCGCGGCGGCCGCCTGGCGCGCGGAATTCACCGCCTCCAGCCGCTGGCGGGCCTCCTCCTCCCGGCGCTGGTCCGCGGCCCGGGTGCGGGCCGTCCGCTGGGCCTGGTAACCCAGGGCCGCACAGAGCAGGAAGACCAGCAGGCGTATCCAGATGTCAGGGCTATCCAGGGAGAATACCCCAGGCAGCGCGCCGGCCGGCCTGGCGAAGGCGACGCGAAGGGACCAGTCCAGAGCCCAGAACAGAGCGCCCAGGCCCACGCCAGTCCACAAACGCCAGCCGTTGAGGCCGGCCAGGAAACTCCCCCGATTTCCCATCCCCTCTCTCTGCGCGTCGCCCTCACGGCCATCGGACGCGCGGCATCGCGCCGCGATTGCGCAGGCCCATCCCCCAGACCGGCCGCACCCGGAAAGGGGAGGACTCCGCCTGCATCCGCCCAAACAGCCGTGCAACACGAACGAAACACCCGGCGCAGAGCTTAGGGATGACCCGGAGAACAAGTCAAGTAGAATACGCGATAAATCAATAGTGACGGGCTTGTCGGCCGAATACGATAGCATACCATACAGATATGAATATAGCCGCCAACCCGCACGGCCCGCCAACTTCGCCCCTACCGCGGTCCTGGCCCGCCCGCTGCCCCCAACAACCGGGGGGAGCCCGACCGGGCTCCCCCCTTCTCTACCGGACGCCGTGCCCAGGGCGCCATCCCGGGCCGGCAATCCCGTCCCTCTCACCTCATTCCAGGCCCAGGTCGGCCAGGTCCGGCCCCAGGTAGCTGCGTTCGTTCTCTCCCAGGATGCCCAGGGAGAGCGCCAGGAGCGTCCACAGGTGCACGGTATGGTACGTCCCGCCGTAGTGGTGGGCCAGGTCGTGGATCTGGGAATGGCAGTTGTGGCAGGGCGCGATGCAGTACTGCGCCCCGGTGGCCAGGATCTGGTCGTACTTCATGCGGCCGTAGGCCCAGCGCGCCTCGCTGTACCCGGACTGGAGGAACCCGCCCCCGCCGCCGCAGCAGTAGTTGTTGGACTTGTTGGGCCACATGTCGATGAAGTTGTCCGCGCCCACCACGGCCTTGACCACGAAGCGCAGGTCCTCGGCAATGGGGTCGCCCAGGGACTTGCGCACCAGTTGGCAGGGGTCCTGGACCGTGAACTTCACCTGGAGGTCGTCGTTCCAACTGGAGTCGGGCTTGAGCTTGCCCTCGCGGATCCACACGGCGTAGAGGCGGATGATGGAGTCCAGCTCGAACTTGGGCTGGATGTTGAACTTCTGCAGTCCGGCCCGGACTGCGTAGAATTCGTGGCCTCACTCGGTGTTGAGCCAGACCTTGGCCCCCAGGCTCTCCACCCCGGCCACCTTCTTGCGCACCACCTCCTCCCAGGCCGCGTCGTCGGCCAGGAACATGCAGTAGTTCTCCGCGGCCCAGCCCTGGGTGCCGTAGGTCCAGTCCGCGCCCACCAGGTGGAGGATCTTCCACAGGGGCACCATCTCGTCGGGCTCGGTGACCGGCTCCCGGGAGTTCTGGTTCAGGAAGTACATGGCCCCCTGCTTGTTCACCGGGGCCTGGAGCTCCTCCCAGCCGGGCTGGCTCTCATGGACCTCTTCGAGGATGTCGCCAATGACGAACTCGAAGTCCTCGCTGCGCGCGCCCATGGCCGAGGCCCCCTCGGTGCGCAGGGCCTGGTCGCAGGAGCCCATGATGCCCTTGGGCCGGGTCTCGCGCGGCCAGGACTGGCGGGCCTGGTAGATCATCTGGGGGATGTCCACCTGCATGGGGCAGGCCATGAGGCAGCGCCGGCACATGGTGCACATCCACACCCAGGGGCTTTTCAGGGCCTCGTCCTCCAGGCCCAGGGTGATGAGGCGCAGGAACTTGCGCGGGTCCATGCCCTCCAGCCCGGCGGCCGGGCAGCCGGCCACGCAGGCCCCGCAGGTGAGGCAGGCGGACAGGTTGCCGCCCTCGGGCAGAAGCCCTTGCACATGATCCAGGAACGGGGTTGCGGCGGGAACCGCAAGCGGCGCAGCAGTCTCCATATGCCCTCCTTTGCGCGGCATGCCCTGCCCGCGCGGTGTGCCCGGCCGGAGGCGCGTGACGCCCCGGCCCGGGGTCACTGTGGCAGCCAGACCTCGGCCAGTTCGGGACCGAGATAGGTCCGCTCGTTTTCGCCCAGCAGTCCCAGGCTCAGGCAGAGAATGGTCCAGAGGTTCACGGTGTGCCAGCCGCCCTGGTAGTGCTCGGAAAGCTCCTCGATCTGGGCGTGGCAGTTGTGGCACGGGGTGATGACGTACTGCGCCCGGGTGGCCTTGATCTGCCCGGCCTTGACCCGGCCGTAGGCCAGCCGGGCCTCCTTGTATCCGGACTGCAGAAATCCGCCCCCGCCCCCGCAGCAGTAGTTGTTGGAGCGGTTGGGGAACATGTCCACGAAGTTCTCCTCGCCCACGCACGCCTTGACCACGAACCGCAACTCCTCGGCAAAGGGGTCGCCCATGGACTTGCGCACCGCCATGCACGGGTCCTGCACCGTGAAGCGCAGCCGCAGGTCCCGGTTCCAGTCCGCGCTGGGCGCCAGCCGGCCCTCGCGTATCCAGCGCGCGTACCAGTTCACGATGTGGTCGAACTCCACCCCGGCCTCGATGTTGAACCGCTTGAGCCCGGCCCAGATGGAATAGAACGAGTGGCCGCACTCGATGTTGATCCACGAGGCGCACCCCAGTCGCCTGACGCCCTCCACCTGCTTGCCGAGCACCTCGCGCCAGTGCTCGTCCTCGGCCGCGAACATGCAGTAGTTCTCCGCCCCCCAACCCAGGGTGCCGTAGGTCCAGTCCACCCCGGCCTGGTGCAGGATCTTCCACAGGGGCACCATCTCGTCCGGCTCCTTGACCGGCTCGCGCGAATTCTGGTTCACGAAGAAGTGCGCGCCGTGCTTGTTGACCGGCGCGCGCAGGTCCTTGAACCGGGGCTGGGTCTCGCGCACCTCCTCCAGCACGTCCGCCACCACGAAGCTGAAATCCTCGCTGGAGATGCCCACCGCGCTGGCGCCCTCGGTGCGCAGCCCCTGGTCGCACGAGCCCACGATGCCCTTGGGCTTCCGCTCCCGGGGCCAGGACTGGCGCGCGTAGTAGATCATCTGGGGGATGTCCACCTGCATGGGGCAGGCCTTCACGCACCGGTAGCACAGGGTGCACATCCACACCCACGGGCTGTCCAGCGCCTGCTGCTCCAGGCCCAGGGCCACCAGGCGCAGGAACTTGCGCGGGTCCATGCCCTCCAGGCCCGCGGCCGGGCAGCCCGCCACGCAGGCCCCGCAGGTCAGGCAGGCGGCCAGGTTGCCGCCCGCGGGCAGCAGGGACTTGAGGCCGTTCAGGAACGGGGTCTCGACTGCGAGCGCCAGGGGTGCTTCCGCCTGCATGCGCCATCCCTCCAGGTTACTGGTTCCGGGTCTCCCGGTCCGACGGGCGCACCTCGTTCTCGGGCAGCCGGGCGCGGGCCGCGCCGTCGTCCCGCGCCGCGGCCTCCGCGAAGCGGCGCACCGCGGCCTCGACGTCCGCGGTGAAGCTGTCCAGCACCCCCTCCTCCCAAAGGAAGTTGAAGAAGACCTTGAGCCCGTAGTCGGACACGTGCACGCTGCCGTCCCGGTTCAGGCGGCCCAGGAAGGCCTTGTGCGGCCAGGGCCGGTCCATGAAGCCCAGGAAGGGCCGGATGCCGCCGGGACGGCATACGATGCGCACGCTGAAGTCGGGACGGTCCAGCAGGCACTCGGCGATGTTCCCGCGCGGTTCGGGCCGGGCGCGCCAGGACGCGGAGTCCCGGCCCAGGAGGTGCAGGAGCCGGGTCATGGCCGACACGTAGGGGACCACCTTGGCCTCCAGGAACTCGCGGCGGGTCTCGTCCATGTCCACGCTCCCGGGGTTCAGCCCTGGGCCAGGGCCGGGCCGCCTATGGCCTGGAGTATTTCCCGCACCCGGCCGGCCATGAAGCCGGCCAGCTCCTCGGCCCGCTCCCGGGTCACGGAGCCCACGCTGAAGGCCATGCGGGCCACCTCCCCGGGGTCCCGCCCCAGGGTCCGGGCCACGTAGTCCACCTCGGGCCGGACCCCGTCCAGGCGCAGCCCGCAACAGCCCACGGTGCCCAGGCAGTCGCCCCGCACCATGACCGGGGCCGCGATCTTGACCAGGCCCGCGTCGCACTCCTCCACCACCGGCTGGCCGGTGCCGGCGGCCCGGGCCGACACCACCCGGTTGGCCACGGCGCAGATGGCGGCCACCCCGTCGGGGTGGCCCTTGATGGCCGGGCACAGGGAGTTGGCCCACTTGACGAAGCCGGTGACCCGGCGACCCTCGGCGTCGAACACCGCGGCGTTCATGCCGGACATGACGTGCAGTTCCTTCTCCAGGGTCTCCCACTGCTCCGGGGCCATGATATCGAGTAGGGTCATGGGTGCGGACTCCTTGTGCGGGGTTTTCCCCTGCCTAGGAAGATGCGTGCCAAGGCGTGCGGCGCGATGCGCCCAAGGATTCCGGCAGGTTGGAGGGACGCCTGGGCCAAGCCGGTCCGGGATGTTGCGCATGCGCAACAACGGGATGGTGCGTTGCCGCACCAAGGAGAAGGCCGGGGAGGAAGTCCAAGACTGCAGGACGCAGTCCTGGTCTGGAACACGTTCAGATCCCGTACTTGCGCATGCGCCGCCAGAGGGTGGAGCGGTTGATGCCCAGGCTCTGGGCGGTGCGGCCCACGGACCAGCCGTTGTCCGCCAGGGCGTCCAGGAGGAGCTGGCGCTCCCGGTCGGCCAGGGTGCGACCCGCGGGTTCGCCCGGACCGCCCGGCCCGGACGGCGCGGCGGGTTCCGCGGCCTGCAGCAGGTAGGCGGGCAGGTGCCCGGGCTCCACCGTGTCCCCGGCGCACAGCAGCACGGCCTGCTCCACCACATGCTTGAGCTCGCGCACGTTGCCCGGGAAGGGGGCGCGGGCCAGGATGCGCCGGGCCTCGGGAGAGAAGCCGCGCACCGCCCGGCGGTAGCGGCCGGCCGCGGCGGCCAGGAAGTGGTCCAGGAGCAGGGGGATGTCCCCGGGCCGCTCGCGCAGGGGCGGGATGCGCAGCTCCACCACCCGCAGCCGGTAGTAGAGGTCGGGCCGGAACTGGCCGGCCCGGGCCATGGCCCCCAGGTCGTGGTTGGTGGCCGAGAGCACCCGCACGTTCACCGCGGTGGGGGTGGTGGCGCCCAGGGGGTAGAAGCTGCGGTCCTCCAGCACCTGGAGCAGCTTGGCCTGGAGGTCCGGGGGCAGGTCGCCGATCTCGTCCAGGAAGATGTCCCCGCCCCCGGCGGCCTCGAAGCGGCCCTGGCGGTGCCGGAAGGCGCCCGTGAAAGCTCCCTTGACGTGGCCGAAGAGCTCGCTTTCCAGCAGTGCCTCGTTCAAGGCCGCGCAGTTGACCTGCACGTACGGCTCCTCCCTGCGCGGCCCGAGGTCATGGATGGCCCGGGCCACGAGCTCCTTGCCCGTGCCCGACTCGCCGCAGATGAAGACGGGCGCGTCGCTCTGGGCGGCCCTTTCCACGAGATGGAAGACCTCGAGCATCCTGGCGGACCGGCCGACCAAGCCATGGAACATGTTCTTCTCGCCCAGCAGCAGGGACAACTGCTGCAGTTCGTGTTCCTTGCGGTCCAGTTCCGTGAGGTCGATCATGGTCTCCACGGCGCCCATGGGCGTGCCGTCCGGGGCGCTGAGGATCGAGGCGCTCTTGAGGATGGGCACGTAAACGCCGTCCTTGCGCATGATGTGGCACTTGCGGCGGACATAGCTCCCCTGCTCGAAGAGCATGCACCAGGCCGACCGCGCCTCGGAGCGGACCCGGCGGCAGGCGTCGCATTTGAAGATGGAGCAGTTGGAGCCGATGAGCTCCGCCCGGGAATACCCGGTGATCTCCTCCAGGGCCCGGTTGACCATGCGCACGACCCCGTCCGGATCCACCAGCAGGAGGCCCTCCTGCATGATGTCCACGATCTCCCGCCAATGGGACTCCAGATCGGGCGTCCGGGTCAGCCCCTCGCCCTGTCTCGCGTTTCGAAACAGTGTGCATTCATCCATCGTATTCCGCTCCGTAACAGTTTCCGGGCACCGGGATTTCCGTCGTTCTGAAGTTAGATGCTTAAAATTTTAACACTTGTCGCAATTATATATACACCTGTCAATGCCTCCTGCCGTTCACCGCTGGTCCATATAAAATTTACTAATCAATATCGGATAGTTATTTATTACAACACATGCATGGCGGCCTGGCATGAGCGTTGCTCAAGAGATGCAGAGGGCAAAGAGAACAGCTTCATTTTCAACATCCTAAGGAGTGAGCAATGCACAAACTCGTACGCAGGGGAGCGTTCTGGAGCGTCCTTCTGTTGTGGCCCATGGTCGCCCTGGCCGCCACGGAAGAGGCCCCGGGCCGGCAGCTGGCCAGGCAGACCGTCAAAAACGACGCCGTGAAATGGATCACGGCGGACCATTCGCAGCACCCCATCCTCAAGCAGCGGTTCGAGAAGCCCGAGGACGTGACCAAGGCCTGCCTGTCCTGTCACAACCAGGCCTCCCTGCAGATCCACAAGACCATCCACTGGACATGGAAGGACCCCTCGGACCCCAAGGGCGAGACGGGCAAGGGCGGCCTCTCGGTCAACAACTTCTGCATCAGCGTGGGTTCCAACGAGCCGCGCTGCACCTCATGCCACATCGGCTACGGCTGGAAGGACAAGAATTTCGACTTCACCAGGGCCGAGTCCGTGGACTGCCTCGTCTGTCACGAGCAGACCGGGACCTACAAAAAGTTCCCGACCAAGGCCGGCTACCCCGTGACCAACGCGACCATGTTCGAGGGCAAGACCGAGTTCCTGCCGCCCGACTACAACGCCGTGGCCCAGTCCGTGGGCAGGCCGGGCCGGAACAACTGCGGCACCTGCCACTTCTACGGCGGAGGTGGCGACGGCGTGAAGCACGGCGACCTGGATTCGTCCATGGCCATGCCCAACAAGCAGCTTGACGTGCACATGGGCACCGACGGCCAGAACTTCGACTGCAGCCGCTGCCACACCACGGACGCCCACAACATCGCGGGCCGCATCTATGCCACCCCGGCCTCGGCCGACCGCAAGAGCCTCCTGGAAAACGACCTGACGCCCAAGATCATGTGCGAGTCCTGCCACGGCGCGAACCCGCACAAGACCAACCAGAAGGCCAACGACCACACGGACAAGGTGGCCTGCCAGTCCTGCCACATCCCGACCTTCGCCCGGGTCAACCCGACCAAGATGCGCTGGGACTGGTCCACGGCCGGCGACAAGGGCCGCGAAGTGAAGAAGGACGAGTTCGGCAAGCCCGACTACGACGCCAAGAAGGGCGATTTCGTGTGGGGCAAGAACGAGGTCCCGCATTACGAGTGGTTCAACGGTGCCATCAAGGGTACCACGGCCAAGGACGTCATCGATCCCTCGGCGCCGGTGCGCATGTCCTGGCCCATCGGCGACGCGAAGGACCCCAACGCGCGCATCTTTCCCTTCAAGGTGCATACGGGCAAGACCCCATACGACAAGGTGCGCAAGACCATGGTCATCCCCAAGCTCTTCGGGCCCAAGGGTTCGGGCGCCTACTGGGCCGAGTTCGACTGGAACAAGGCCATCGCCGCGGGGCAGGAATACAACGGGCTGCCCTACAGCGGCGAGTACGATTTCGTCGAGACGCAGTACGTCTTCCCCATCACGCACATGGTCGCGCCCAAGGACCAGGCCGTGCGTTGTGTGGAATGCCACGCCAAGGCCGGACGCCTGTCCAACCTGGAAGGCTTCTACATGCCCGGCCGCGACTCGGTCGGCCTGCTGGACATGGGCGGCTGGGCCCTGGTGGGCGCGTCGCTTCTGGGCGTGGCCCTGCACGGTCTGGGGCGTTTTCTGAGTTCCGTCGGACGCAGGAGGGAGTAGTCACATGAAAGCCAAAAAGAAGATCTACCTGTACACGCGCTTCGAGCGCTTCTGGCACTGGGTGCAGTCCCTGCTCATCTTCCTGCTCCTGCTGACGGGGTTCGAAGTGCACGGCACCTTCACCCTGTTCGGCTTCCAGAAAGCGGTGGAGTACCACAACTACCTGGGCCTGACCTGGATCATTCTCTTCATCTTCATCGTCTTCTGGGTCCTGACCACGGGCGAATGGAGGCAGTACATCCCGACGACCAAGAAGCTCTTCGAGGTCATCGGCTACTATTCCTCGGGCATCTTCAAGGGCCTGCCGCACCCGGTGCAGAAGTCCAAGGAGGCCAAGCACAACCCCCTGCAGCGCCTGACCTACCTGGGGCTGACGGCCGTCCTGCTGACCCTGCAGATGGGCACGGGCCTCTTGTACTGGCTCTACAACGACTGGGCCATCTGGAACCTGACCTTCCTGGACCTGCGCCTGCTGGCCATCATCCACTTGGCCTGCGCCTTCGCCATCCTGGCCTTCGTCATCATCCACGTCTACATGACCACCACCGGCCACACCCTGACCAGCCACATCGCCGCCATGTTCAGCGGCTGGGAAGAGGTCGAGGAAGGCGAGGTGGCGGACTGGGAAGTGCAGAAAAAGAACTGAACCATCCTCTCCCTCCCATATGCAGGGCCGCGATCCGCTCGACAGCGGATCGCGGCCCTTTGCGTAGACGGGACGAAAAATTCGAGACTTTGCTTTGCCATGCGCGGCATCCTGTGCTACGGGCGGTGCAGGATCGCCGGCTCCCGATCCGCGACCCGAACACGCAACGATGCAACCATTCCCACATGAGAGGTACATCCATGGAAGAGAACACGCGTCCCGGCGGCATGAGCCGCCGCAAATTCCTGGCCGCGACCTCCGGCGCGGCCCTGCTCTTCACCCTCGGCGGCCTGCGCGGCACGGCCTGGTCGGCCCCCTTCGAACTCCCGCCGCTGCCTTGGGCGGACAACGCCCTGGAACCGGTCATCTCCGCCAGGACCATCGGCTTCCACTACGGCAAGCACCATCAGGGCTACCTGAACAACCTGAACAAACTCGCGGCGGGCACGGAATACGCGGACATGCCCCTGGAGCAGGTCGTGGCGGCCACGGCGGGCAAGGCCGACAAGGTGGGCGTCTTCAACAACGCCGCCCAGACCTGGAACCACACCTTCTACTGGAACAGCCTCTCCCCCAAGGGCGGCGGGACACCCCCGGCGGGCCTCAAGCAGAAGATGGCCGACTCCTTCGGCGACGTGGAGACATGCCTCAAGGAACTGAGCGCCGCGGCGACGGGACGCTTCGCCAGCGGCTGGGCCTGGCTGGTGTCCGACGGCGGGACCCTCAAGGTCATGAACACCATGAACGCGGACACGCCCCTGACCCTGGGCCTCAAACCCCTGCTGACCATCGACGTCTGGGAGCACGCCTACTATCTGGACTACCAGAACCGCCGGGCCGACTACGTCAAGGCCGTGCTGGAGAAACTCGCCAACTGGGAGTTCGCGGCCGCCAACCTGGGCTGAGGGCATCACCGCCGGAACGCAAAACGCCTCTTCCCGGCGATCGGGAAGAGGCGTTCCCCGTACCCGGCAGGCGGCGCGGCCTCACTCCCCGATAATCTTGACCAGCACCCGCTTTTTGCGGCGCCCGTCGAACTCCCCGTAGAAGATCCGCTCCCAGGTCCCGAAGTCCAGGCGCCCTTCGGTCACGGCCACGACCACCTCGCGTCCCATGATCTGCCGCTTCATGTGGGCGTCGGCGTTGTCCTCGCCCACGTTGTGCCGGTACTGGCCCACGGGTTCGTGGGGCGCGAGCCTCTCCAGCCATTTCTCGTAGTCGTGGTGCAGGCCGGACTCGTCGTCGTTGATGAAGACCGAGGCCGTGATGTGCATGGCGTTGACCAGCACCAGGCCTTCGCGGATGCCGCTCTCGCGCAGGCACTCCTCGACCTCGCCCGTGATGTTGATGAATGCCCGGCGGGTGGGCACCTGGAACCACAGTTCCT
>DKEU01000009.1 GCA_002452635.1 Desulfovibrionaceae bacterium UBA6814
CCAAGGCCCTGCGCAAGCTGCGCCATCCCGTGCGGTCGCAGCTGCTGCGTTCCTACTACGAAAGCTAGACCACCCATACCACGTCAAGCAAAGCGGCCCGGCGGCGGGTGTTCCGTCGTCCGGGCCGCTTGCATTCAAGGAGAACCATGATGGAAGCTGAAGAAAAGGCCCTGGCCGAGATGGACCGCGGCGAACTGCTGGAGGCCCTGTACGGCGGGCTGTACACCGTGCTGGTGGAGGACGAGGAGTACGAGGACCTGGGCCAGGTGGTGTTCGCCATCGGGCTCAAGCACTACATCGAGTCCAAGCTGGAGAGCCTGTCCGACGACGATATCCGCGGCCTGTTCGACAACGCCGAGGCGCTCATGCAGGGCATCCTCGAGTTCGCCAACGAGAAGGGCGTGCTGGAGTTCGAGGAAGAGGGCGAAGGCGAGGAAGGCGGCGAGGGCTGCGGCAGCGGCTGCTCCTGCAGCCATTAGAGCGAGTTGCCGCGAAGAGGCTTGCTCGCTCTTATGCAGTGCGCTGGAATTGTTTCGATTCCAGCTCTTGGTCCAGCTTCTGGACCGCACTGCGCCAGAGCGCTCCGCGTTAGTTGATCTTTTGCCAGGACCGGGCGAGGAAGGCCCAGGAGGCGACCGTCGGGACCCCATCCGAAAACTTCAGGCAACACATGAAGAAATTCGCGATCATCCTGCTCGGGCTTGTTCTCCTGGCCGTCCTCGTCCTGGTCCTGGCGCTGTTTCTGGGCGCCGGCCCCTTCACTCCTGCCGCCGGCAACGCCACCGCATCCAACGCCACTTCGGCCAACGCCACGGCGGGCAACGCCACCGCCGCCCCGGCCGCCCAGGCTGGCAAGGCCCTGGCCGGGCTCCTCGGCTCCAACGCCACCGCTGTCCCGGGCGGCAACGCCACTGCCGCCGGCAACGCAACCTCCTCCAACGCCACGGCCGCCAACGCCACCGCCGCCGGCCCGCCGCCCGCGCCGCACGACCTGGTGGCCGGGGCCTACCTGTCCGCGGCCGTGGCCAACGCCACCCTGGCCGACCTGCGGGAGCGGGGCCTGGCCCCCACGCTCTTCAGGCGGCCCGACGCGTCCGGCCAGACCTGGTGGGAGGTCCACCTGGGCCGGTTCCCGGACCAGGCCCCGGCCCAGGCCGAGGCCGACCGCCTGGCCCGGGACAAGGGCGTCTGGACCCGGGCCCTGCCCGTGGACCCGGAGGCCAAGCCCGTGTCCGCGGCCAAGGGGCCGAGCACGGTCTACCTGGTGGGCGCCGGGGAATACCTCACCCGGCACGCGGCGGACGGGCGGGCCAAGGAACTGGCCAAGCTGGGCTTCGAGCCGTGCGTGGTGCGCACTCCCGGGGAGGGGGACGTGGTCTGGTATGTGGTGGCCGTGGGCCAGGCCAAGACCGAGGAGGAGGCCGCGGCCCTGTCCGCGGGCCTGGCCGCCAAGACGGGACTGCCCGGCAGGGTCACGGCCGAGGACGCCGCATCCCTGGCCGGGCGCAAACTCTGCGAGTGATTCCGGCTGGCGAACCCGGGCATCTATTCTTTTTTCAAAACACCTAACGGTGTTTTGACGGCCTAATCTAGTTGCTCTTTTCCAGCTCCTGGATCATCTCCTTGATGGGCACCCCGTCCGGCGTGCGCGCCTCAGGGTCGATGAGCAGCACTTGCTTCCAGGCGGCGATGGCCCCGGCCTTGTCGTTCAGGTCGTGGAAGAGCACCACGCCCTTGTTGAAGCGGGCGTTGCGGTGGGTGGGGGCCAGGCCGGCGGCCTTGTCGAAGGCCGCCACGGCCTCCTGGAAGCGGTTCAGCTCCCGCAGCATGACGCCCATGTCGGTCCACACGTCGGCGCTGCCCGGGGCCAGGTCCAGGGCGTGCTGGTAGGCGTGCACCGCAGGCTCGGGCATGTCCGCGTCGAAATAGGCGTTGCCCAGGTCGGTCCAGGCCTGGGGGCTGTTCGGGTTGGCCTCGGCCGCGGCCTTGAGCGAGGGGATGCGCACCGAGGCCTTGTCCGCCTCGGTGATCGCGGCCTGGGGGGCCTGGGCCGCGGGCCGGGCGGCCTGCTGCGCCTGGGGCGGGGCCTGGAGCACGGACAGCTGCAGGCCGATGACGACGCCCACGGCCAGGGCCGCCATGACGGACACGGCCAGGACCGTGCCGGAATATCCTTTGGGTTGCTCGGGAGCGCGACGGGCCATGAATCTTCCTCCTGCATTGGCGTCCGGGGATACTGCCACAAACTCCGGTTCCTGGCTACGGCCCTGGGCCGGCCTGGGGCGGGCCCGGGGGCGGTCTCGCGGCCTGTCCCGGCCCATGCTCGGGCTTGCGGCCTGTATCCTTGTTTTATGCTCTGGTTTGTTCGCGCAGGCCGGCGGGTTCCCGACCCGAACGGCCCGGGTGGTGGACGGCGACACCCTGTGGCTGGAGGGCGGGGACAAGGTGCGCCTGGCCGGGATCGACGCGCCCGAGGCCGAAAACCTGGAGCAGGGCAGGGCGGCGCAATACTGGGCGGCCGAGGCCACGGCCCTGCTGGAGTCCCTGGCGGGGGGGCGGGACCTGGAGGTGGAGTCCCTGGGCCGGGACGATTACGGCCGGCTCCTGGGCCTGGTCCGGGCGGACGGGGTGCTGGTGAACGAGGCGCTCCTGGAGCAGGGCGCGGCCTTCTACCTCTACTTTCCGGGCCGGCCCCCGGGCCTGGACGCGCGGCTCCTGGCCGCCCAGGTGCGGGCCATGGACGCGGGCCGCGGCTTCTGGCCGCGCATTATGTCCCTGCCCGCGGCCAACCGGCCCTGGGTGGGCAACACGCGCAGCGGCCGCGCCTTTCCGGCCTCGTCCCAGGAGGCGAAACGGGTGGGGGCGGGCCACCGCATAAAGTTCCCAACGTTGACAGAGGCCATGCGCAAAGGCTACGCCCCGGCGAGGCATTTGACGCCCTGGCCGCCGGCCGGGGACTGATTGCGCGCCTTTGCACGTGAAAGGGGGAACCATGTCCGACACCAAGTTCATCCTGCCCGAGAGCGAGCTGCCCACGGCTTGGTACAACGTGCTGCCCGACCTGCCCACGCCGCTGCCGCCGCCGCTCGACCCGCGCACCCACCAGCCCGTGTCTCCGGACATGCTCGCGGCCATCTTCCCGCCCGCGCTCATCGCGCAGGAGATGTCGCCCGAGCGGTGGATTCCCATCCCGGAAGAGGTGCGGGAGATCTACAAGCTGTGGCGTCCCTCGCCCCTGGTGCGCGCCCGGCGGCTGGAAAAGGCGCTGGGCACCAAGGCCCGGATCTACTACAAGAACGAGTCGGTCTCCCCGGCCGGCTCGCACAAGCCCAACACCGCGGTGCCCCAGGCCTGGTACAACAAGATGGCCGGCACCAAGCGCCTGGCCACCGAGACCGGGGCAGGGCAGTGGGGCACGGCCCTGTCCTTCGCCTGCCAGATGTTCGGCATGGCCTGCACCGTGTACATGGTGCGGGTGAGCTACGACGCCAAGCCCTATCGGGGCATCCTCATCCGCTCCTACGGGGCCGAGGTCTTCCCCTCGCCCTCGGACAAGACCCAGTCCGGCCGCGCGGCTCTGGCCGAGAATCCGAACAATCCCGGCGCTCTGGGCCTGGCCATCTCCGAGGCGGTGGAGGACGCCGCCACCCACGGCGACACCAACTACGCCCTGGGCAGCGTGCTCAACCACGTGATCCTGCACCAGACCGTCACCGGCCTGGAGACCAAGCGGCAGTTGGAACTCATGGGTGAGACGCCGGACGTGCTCATCGGCTGCGTGGGCGGCGGCAGCAACTTCGGCGGGTTCGTGTGCCCCTTCGTGCCGGACAAGCTGGCCGGGTCCAAGGTGCGGCTCCTGGCCGCCGAGCCCCAGGCCTGCCCCACCCTGACCCGGGGCCAGTACCGCTACGACTACGGCGACGTGGCCGGCCTGACCCCGCTGCTCAAGATGCACACCCTGGGGCACGGGTTCTATCCCCCGCCCATCCACGCCGGCGGCCTGCGCTACCACGGC
>DKEU01000117.1:0-630 GCA_002452635.1 Desulfovibrionaceae bacterium UBA6814
AGGGGTTGGGCAGAAAACGCAGGTCGAAGACCAGGTCCGCTTCGGTGGGCTGGCCGTACTTGAACCCAAAGGACAGGAGATAGACCTTGAGCCCGGTGCGGCGCTCCCGCACGAACTCCCAGCGCTCCTGGAGATGCGCGCGCAGGTCGTGGATGGAATAGTCCGAGGTGTCCACCACCAACTCGGCCGCGTCGCGCACCGGCCTGAGGAGCTCCCGCTCGGCATCCAGGGCCCGGTCCAGGTCCAGTTCCCCGCCCTCCAGGGGATGGGGCCGGCGGGTGGAGGCGTAGCGCCGCCTGAGCACCACGGGCCGGGACTCGATGAACACCACCCGGGGGGACACGCCCTGGTCCCTGAGTCCGGCCATGGCCGCCGAGAAGTCCTCCTGGAACCCGGCGTGGCGCACGTCCAGGCCCATGACCAGGCCCTGGTGGTGGGCCTCCTGCTGGCTCAGGAACAGGGCGGCCAGGCCGGGCACCAGGTCCGGGGGCAGGCCGTCCACCGCGATGAAGCCCAGGTCCTCGAAGACCTTCATGGCCGTGCTCTTGCCCGCCCCGGACAGGCCGGACAAGAGAATGACCGGGAAATCCCGCGGTTGGTCCATCGCCCCTCCAGCCGGTTCAGCCATGC
>DKEU01000117.1:651-6571 GCA_002452635.1 Desulfovibrionaceae bacterium UBA6814
CGGAGGAAAAACCGCGCTTTTTCCTCCGCGTCCCAGTGGGAAATGCCGGACGCATTTCCGACATCTAGGTGGAGGCCAACAGCCTCCACAGTTCGTCGCGGTCGGCCGCGGCCAGGAAGGAGCGGCGGAAACTCTCGTCACGCAGCAGCCGGGAGATGGTGGCCAGGATGCGCAGGTGCGTCCCGGCCACCTGTTCCGGCGCGAGAACCAGGAAGAAGATGGTGCAGGGCTTGAAGTCCAGGGCGTCGAAGTCCACCCCGGCCTTGCTGCGGCCCACCACCAGGACGATCTCCTGGAGGTCCTCCATCTTGCCGTGGGGGATGGCCACCCCCTCGCCGATGCCCGTGGTGCCCAGGTGCTCCCGCTCCTGGAGCACCTGACGGGTGCGCTCGGCGTCCAGGTCGGGCAGCTTGCCGCCCAGGGCGGCCACGAGTTCGGCCAGGACCTCGTTCTTGGTCCTGGCCTTCAGCTCGGGCAATACCAGGTCCCGGTCCAGGAAATCGGCGAGCCTCATCCTAGAACCCCGGGTCGATCAGGCCGTACACGTTTTCCTTGCGGCGATAGATCACGTTGATGCGTTCGCTCTCGGCGTTCTGGAACACCAGGAACTCGTAATTCAGGTTGTCCAACTGCTCGGCGGCCTCCTCCACGGACATGGGCATGGGATCGTAGGAATCGCTCTCCTCGATGACCTTTTCCCGATCCCCGCCGTCGGTGGCCAGGAAGCTCATGAAGTCCACGGTGACCGCGCCGCGCTCGGCCCGCTTGCGGCGGTCCTTCACCTTCTCCCGGGTCTTGCGCAGCTGGGCCTCCAGCTTGTCCAGGACCAGGTCGATGGTGGAGTACATGTCCTCGCTCTCCTCGTACCCGGAAATGTTCACGCTGTCGGCCGCGATGGCCACCTCGGCCATGTGCCGGAACTTTTCCACCGACAGGTTGACCTGCACGGAGGCGTTTTCGCTCTTGGGCTCGGCAAACTTGAGCAGCTTCTCGAACTTCTTCTGGGCGTACTTCTTCAAGTGGTCGGACGGTTCGAAGTTCTTGAAGGTGAAGGTGATGTTCATGTGGTCCTCCTTGTGTGCAAAGCAGCCGCAAAGGCCGCGTCATTCTCCTGGGGAACAGGCCTAGAAGACCTGTTTGCGCCGCGACGACGAGGGGATGCCCAGGGCGCCGCGGTATTTGGCCACGGTGCGGCGGGCGATGTTCACTTTGAGTTTCTCCTTGAGATCCTCGGCGAGCTTGTCGTCGGACAGGGGATGGTGCGGGTCCTCCTCGTCGATGTACCTCTTGATGAGGGCCTTGACGCTCTCGGACCCTACCATGGAACCGTCGTCCAGTTCCAGGGCGCTGTTGAAGAAAAACTTGAGTTCGTAGATGCCGTGCGGGGTTGCCAGGTACTTGCTGGTGGTGATGCGGGATACCGTGGATTCATGCATGCTGATGTCCTCGGCCACATCCTTGAGGATCAGCGGGCGCAGCCGGGTCACCCCGTGCTCGAAGAACTCCCGCTGGAACTTCACTATGCTCTCAACTACCTTATAAAGCGTGCGCTGGCGCTGGTAAAGGCTCTTCATGAGCCAAACCGCGGATCGCATCTTGTCCTGGAGATATTCCTTGTCCTTGCCCGCGGCCCCGGACATGCCCTGGGCGTAGACCGGGGACAGGGCCAGCCGGGGCATGCCGTCCTCGTTGAGAATGATGACCCACTCGTCGTCGTACTTGTACACGTAGGCGTCGGGGCTGACGTACTGCGGCTCCTCGCTGCCGAAGGAGGCCCCGGGCATGGGATCCAGGGTGGAGAGCAGGTCCAGGTACTCCTTGATGTCCTCCAGGGAGAGCTTGAACTTGCGCATGAGGGGCTTGTAGCGCCGCTTCTCCAGGTCCTCCATGTGCTCGCGCACCAGCTCCACCAGCACCGGGTCGCGGTCGTAGCCCAGGGCCTTGATCTGCACCAGCAGGCACTCCTGGGGCGTGCGCGCGGCCACGCCGATGGGATCGAAGAGCTGCACCGCGGCGATGACCGCCTCCACCGCCTCCACGGTCTGTGCCGTGGCCTCGGCGATCTCCTGGGAGGTGGCCTTGAGGTAGCCCATGGAGTCCAGGTTGCCGATGACGTGTTCGCCCACCTCCATCTGCTCGGGGGCCAGGCGGGACAGGCGGAGCTGCCAGATGAGGTGCCCCTGCAGGGAGGGCCGGGCCGAGAGCCGGGCCTCGAAGGACAGGCCCTCCTCCGGGATCTCGCTCTCCCGCATCTGGGAGGCGCGGCCCATGGAGGAGAACTCGCCCAGGTAGTCCTCCCAGTCGGCGTTCTTGTTCAGCTCGCGCTGCAGGGTCTCGTCGCGGGAGGGCTCGGCCACGGCTGGCGCGGGAGCCTCGCGCAGGTCGTCGTCGGTGGTGTCGCGGCTGCGGACGTCGCCGCTGCCGTCCTCGTCCGGGCGCTCCTCCAGGAGCGGATTCTCCAGAAGCTCCTGCTGGACCATGTCCACCAGTTCCAGACGGGAAAGTTGCAGGAGCTTGATGGCCTGTTGCAACTGGGNNGTCATCACCAGTTGCTGGCTGAGCTTGAGCTGTTGGCGGAGTTCCAGCGCCATGGGCACCCACAAGGTCAAACAGCCGGTCGCCCGGCCGCGTCCGTGTTTTATTCATCCGTCCCGCAGCCCGCTCCGGGAGCGGGCGCGCGTCCATTCCCCGGGACGCATGATGGCACAAGCGCCGGCCACTTGCAACAGGAATGCCAGGAGAAGTTCAGGCCTTGCGGGGCGGGGTTTGCGCCCTACATGCAGAAGCTCTCGCCCAGGTAGCAGCGCCGGGCGCGCTCGTCCGCGATGATCTGGTCCGGCGTGCCGTCCAGGATGATGCGGCCCTCGAAGGCCAGGTAGGCGCGGTCGCAGATGCGCAGGGTCTCGCGCACGTTGTGGTCGGAGATGAGCACCCCGATGCCCTTGGACTTGAGCCCGCGCACAATGCCCTGGATGTCGTCCACGGCCAGGGGATCGATGCCCGCGAAGGGTTCGTCCAGGAGCATGAACTTCGGCTCCAGGATGAGGGCCCGGGCGATCTCCAGCCTTCTCCTCTCTCCACCGGAAAGATGCATGGCCGGCTGGTCGGCCAGCCGGGCGATGCCCAGCTCGTTCAGCAGGGCGTCGGCCCGCTCCCGCTGCTCGGCCTTGCCCAGGGCGGTGTGCTCCAGGATCACCTCGAGGTTCTCGCGCACCGTGAGCTTGCGGAACACCGAACTCTCCTGGGGCAGGTAGGACAGGCCCAGGCGGGCGCGCTCGTGCAGGGGCTTGCGGGTCAGGTCCAGGCCGTCCAGGGAGACCTGGCCGGCGTTGGGCTTGATGATGCCCACCAGCATGTAGAAGGTGGTGGTCTTGCCCGCGCCGTTGGGGCCGAGCAGGCCCACCACCTCGCCCTGGGTCAGGCGCAGGGAGACCTCGTGCACCACCTCCCGCTGGCCGTAGCGCTTGACGAGCGAAGCGCCCGAGAGGACCGCTTCGCTCACTGCCCCACTCCCTTGGGGGTGCTGAAGGTGGCCTCCACCCGCTTGCCCTCGCCGCCCAGGACCTCGGAGCGGTTGTCCTTGAAATAGAGCTTCACCACCTGGCCGGTGACGGTGTTGGCCCCGTCCTTGAGCACCGGGTTGCCCTCCATGCTGAAGAGCCCCTGCTGCACCAGGTAGGTGGCGGTCTCGCAGGTGCCCACCTTGCCGTCGCGCTCGATGCGCACCGCGCCCTTGGCCACGATCTTCTCGATGCGGCCGGCATCGGTGGGCGCGGCTCCGCCCTTTTCCTGGGCCTTGGCCTGGTCCTGGGGAGCGAAATGCACGGTGAGGGTGTCGGACCACAGGGCGAAGTCCGGCCGCTTCACGTGGACCTTGCCGGTGAACACCACGGTTCCCGCGGCCTGGTCGTAGCGCATGCTGTCGGACTCGATCTTGGTGGGGGTCTTGCCCAGGTCCGCGGCGGGCTCCGCAGCCAGGGCCGGCGCGGCCGCCAGGGCCAACAGGCACAAGGTCGCAAACAGGAGACGGATGCGCACGGGGTTCACTCCTGGGTCCGGGGGAGGCCGCCGGCATAGAGTTCGCCGACGACCCCGCCGCGGGCCGTGATCTCGTTGGTTGTCAGGTCCAGGACCACCTCGGTGGCGTTCATGGCCAGCGACCGGTGGAGCAGGGACACGTGGCCGGACAGGCGCAGGGTGCGGCCCGCGCCGGCGTAGTGCAGGGCGTCGGCCCGGATGGTGCTGTTGTTGCTCTCGATGCGCACCGCAGGCCCCAGGTCCGCCACTTCCTTCTCCTGGTCCACCTCGCCCTGGGGCGCGCTCACCACCACCTCGTGCCGCTTTCCGTCCCGGTCCTCGGCATAATAGACCAGCCGGGGATTGTACACCCGGATGCGGCCCTGCTCCTGGAGGTATTCCGCGCTCTGGGCGGACAGGGTCCAGGAGAGCTTGCCCTCCTTGCCCTGGGACAGGGTGAGCCCCTGCACCGACACGTCCACCTTGGTGTCCTTGGCGGCCTTGGCCACCTCGCGGGCGGCCTTGCCCAGGCCGGAGAACCGCCAGGCCGCATAGGACCCGACGGCCAGCACGGCCAAAATGGCCACTGCCCAGAGCAGACGCTTCATCGGGTGGCCCACTCCTCCCACAGGCCGTCCAGCAGGCCGCGGGCATCCAGAATGAAGCGAATGGCCTCGCGCACCGCCCCGTGCCCGCCGGCGCGGGTGGACACCCAGGCCGCGCGCTGCAGCACCTCGGGCTGGGCGTTGGCCACGGCCATGGGCAGGCCCACCACGCCCAGGGGGCCGGCGTCCACCCAGTCGTCGCCCAGGAAGGCCACCTCGTCCAGGCCCAGGCCGTACTTTTCGCAGAGCCCTTCCACCAGGCCGATCTTGGCGTGGAAGCCGGCGTGGTAGTCCGCGATGCCCAGATCCTTGACCCGGGCGGCCACGGCCGGGGAGTCCAGGCCGGAGATGACCGCCACCACCACGCCCACGGACTGGGCCAGCTTGATGCCCAGCCCGTCCTGCACGTTGAAGCGCTTCATGGTCGAGCCGTCGGGCCCGTAGTACAGGCCGCCGTCGGTGAGCACCCCGTCCACGTCCAGGACCAGGAGCCGAATGCGCGCAGCGCGCTCCCTAGCATTCATAGCGCGCATCCCAGGCCGTCTTCAGGTCGCGCAGCAGGGCCTCGGCCCGGGCCAGGGGCCAGGAGTTGGGGCCGTCGCACAGGGCGTGGTCCGGGTCGGGATGGACCTCCATGAACACGCCGGACGCGCCCATGGCCACCGCGGCCCGGGCCAGGCCGGGCACGAACTCCCGCTGCCCGCCCGAGGCCCCGCCCAGGCCGCCGGGAAGCTGCACCGAATGGGTGGCGTCGAACACCACCGGGTGGCCCAGCTTCTTCAGGATCGGAATGGAGCGAAAATCCACCACCAGGTTGTTGTACCCGAAGCTGGCCCCGCGCTCGGTGAGCCAGGTGAGGGGCCGGCCCGGGGCCGCGGCCTCGGCCAGCTTGCCCGTGACCTGGGCCATGTCCCAGGGGGCCAGGAACTGTCCTTTTTTGACATTGACCACCTTGCCGGTCTTGGCGGCAGCCACCACCAGATCGGTCTGGCGGCAGAGAAAGGCGGGGATCTGCAGGACGTCGACCGTCGGCGCGACGAGCCGGCAGTGCTCTTCTGTGTGTACGTCGGTCAGTACCGGAAAGCCGTATTCCTTCTTGAGGTCGGCGAAGACTTCCATCGCCTTTTCCAGCCCGATGCCGCGCTCGGCGGACAGCGAGGTACGGTTCGCCTTGTCGAAGGACGACTTGTAGACGAGGCCAATGCCGAGTTCGCCACAGATCTCCGAAAGCTGGCCGGCGATCATGAAGGCATGATCGCGGCTTTCCATCTGGCAGGGACCGGCGATCAGCACCAGCG
>DKEU01000092.1 GCA_002452635.1 Desulfovibrionaceae bacterium UBA6814
GTCCTCCACCTCGGCCACCATGGCCTCGGGGGAGGGATAGCCGTACATCGCGGCCATGCCCTGGTTGACGCGGACGAAACGCCGCCCGGGCAGCGCCAGGGCGATGCCCAGGGGCGCAGACTGGAACAGGTCCTCGTAGCGGGCCAGGGCCCGGTCCCGCTCGGCCTCGGTCCGGCGGTGCCCGGTCAGGTCGTGCAGGATGGTGAGCAGGCAGGGGCGGCCCAGGTACTGGATGGGCACGGTGGATACGAGGCTGTGCCGTTCCTCGCCGCTGCGCAGCCGGACACTGGCGATGCTCCGGCCGTACGCGGTCCCCTCGTACAGGGCCTTGATCCGGGCCTTGAGCCGGACCGCGCTCTCCTCGTCCACCAGCTCGTCGATGCCCATGCGCAGGAACTCCGCAACACTGGGCACCTGGTAGAAACTCGCCGCGGCCTGGTTGGCGTAGAGCAATCCATCGAGATTGTAGATGAATATCGGGTCCGGCGAGGTCTCCACGATGGTCCGGTAGAGCTTCTCGGCCTCGGCCCGGGCCTGCTCCGCGAGACGATGCTCGGTCAGGTCGCTCAACAAGCTGAGCAGGCAGCGCCGGCCCTGGTACTGGATGGGCTCTGTGGACACCTGATGGTGCAGCACCTCGCCGCTGCGCAGCCGCAGGGTGTCCACGTCTTCGCCGCCGACATTGTGCTCGAACATGTGGCGGATCTTGGCCACGAGCCGGGCCCCGGTCTCGTCGTCCACCAACTCGGTCAGGGGGGTGCGCAGGAGCTCTTCGACGCTGCCCCGGCGGTAGAAGCGGGCCAGGGCGGGGTTGCCGTAGAGCAGCCCCTCCGGCGTGTGGATGGCGATGGGGTGCGGCGAGTTCTCCACGATGGTCCGGTAGAGATGCTCGGCCTCGGCCCGGGCCTGCTCCGCCTCCACCCGGTCGGTGATGTCCCGGATGATGGCCAGGAAGGCCGGCCGGCCCCCGACCTCCACGGGCACGGTCTTTTCCGCCACGTGGACCAACCGGCCGTCGGCATACCGGACCGGATACGCCTCCATGCTCTCCTCCTGGCCGGCCAGGACCGCTGCCCGGCGGCGCTCGTAGAGGGGCAGCATGTCGGGGTGCAGGAACTCCGTCAGGTGCCGCCCGCAGAGGTCGGAGGCATCCCCCGGGGCGAGCAGGTGGCGCTGGCAGGGATTGGCGTAGAGGATGCGGCCGTCGTCGTGCAGGCACACGGCCTCGGGCAGGCTGTCCACCAGGATGCGGTAAAAGCGCTGGGTCTCGGCCAGGGCGGCCTCGGCCCGGCGCCGGCCGGTCTGGTCGTGCAGGACCGAGAGGATGGCCGGCCGGCCCTCGAACTCCACCCGGGTGCTGCGGGCCAGGACGAACTTCTCCGAACCGTCCGGCATGTGCAGGGCGTACTCGGCCTCGGAAACCCCGGTCGTCTCCAGTATCTCCAGGATGCGGGTCCTGAGCAGAGGGACCATGTCATCCCGGAAGAGCTCGAACAGGCTCCTGCCCACCAGGGCCTCGGGGGCTGCCGCCCCCATGAAGGCCGCGGTGGCGGGATTGACGTGGAGGAGGTAGCCGTCCTCGTGGAAGAAGGTGGGGTCCGGCGCGGACTCGGCCATGAGGCGATGGATGCGCTCGGCCTGGGCCAGGGACGCCTCGGCCAGCCGGCGCTCGGTCAGGTCGCGGAACACGGTGAGCACGGCCGGCCGGCCCTCGTAATCCGCCCGGACGCTGCGGGACTCCACCCGCCTGACCTCGCCGCTGAGCAGGCGGACATCGTATTCCGCCTCGGTGGAGCCGTGGCACCTCAGGATGGTAGCTTGGCGGTCCCTGAGCACCGGCAGCGTGTCGGGATGCAGCAACTCCCGTATCCGCTTGCCGACCAGCTCCCCGCCTTCCTCCGGCAGTCCCAGGAACTGCGCAAAGGCCGCATTGGCGTAGAGGATGAGGCCGTTGTCCTGGAAAAAGGTCGGGTCAGGAGAGGTGTCCACCACCGTGCGGTGGAGACGCTCGGCCTGGGTCAGGGCCGCCTCGGCCTTTTTGCGCTCGGTGCGGTCGTGCAGCAGGGTGAGGATGGCCGGCTTGCCGTGGAAGGTGATGCGCGTGCTGTAGTTGCGCAACCACCGCACCGCACCGCCCGCCAGCACCATCTGGAACTCATCCTCTGCGGACAGGTTCGAGGCCGCGGCGCTAATGTGGCGGTTCATTGCATCCAGGCAGCGGGGGTCCAGCAGGTCCTCCACAGCGTACCCCACCAGGGCGCCCGGCTTGCTGAATCCGAAAAAGGCCTCGGCCGCGCGGTTGGCCAGCATGATGCGTTTCTGTTCGTGGATCAGCACCGGATCCGGGTTCAGGGCCATCATGTCCCGGTACAGGCGCAGGACCTGGGTCAGGGCGGCAAAGGCCTGGTGGCGTTCGGCCATGCTCTGGACCACGAGCTCCACGGCCTTGACCCCGGCCCAGGGCCAGGGGGACAGGCGAGCCCAGACCATGCACGGCAGGATCTCCCCGCCTCGCTGCCGCAGGATGGCGGGAAACCGCACCAGTTCTCCCCGGGTCTCGGCCAGGGATACCAGGGCATTCCAGTCGGTGGATTCCTCGAACAGGTTCTTCGCCGCGCCGTTGCACCACCGGTACAACTCTTCCTCTCCGGCGCAGCCGAGCATGGCCGCCAGGTTGGGATTGACCCGCAGCAGCCGCCCGCCGAGGGAGGCGGCCATGTGGCCGATGGGCAGCAAGTCGTAGGGCCGGCCGGGAAACGCCCGGCGTTCGGCTGACTCGCTATTGCAGCCCGCATCCGCCGGTCGGTTGGTTTCGGGGTCCTGCATCAGGCCTCGCCCGTCAGCGCCGTTTATCATAGGGGTACAGTATACTTACCCGCCTACTACCAACTTCAGCCCGCCCACGCATTATATCAAAAAGGCAGCATCAATGGAATGCCCAATCCGTATCCTGCTCTCCCTTGCAAGCTGTGCATACAAGATGATGCATATGAACGCCATATGTCGAACACTGCATAACACCAGGCAACCTGATACCGCGCCAAAGAACACGAGAACAGCCTACATGCGACCGAACATGGCGTGTTGCAACCAATATCACTGCATTGCATTGAGAGATGGACACTACCCGAAACGGACGCCGGGCAGGCTGGACGCAGGAACTCTGGGTTCGGGATCGCACCAAAAAGGAACACAGCGGGCCTGCGGCCGGCCCACTGCGTTGTCTCGGAATCCGACTAGAATACCACTGTCTTGTTGCCGAAGATGATGATGCGGTCGTCCAGGTGGGCGCGCACGGCCCGGGCCAGGACCTGGCGCTCCAGGTCGCGGCCCAGGTCCTTGAGGTCCTGCACGCTCTGGCGGTGGGACACCCGGGCCACGTCCTGCTCGATGATGGGGCCCTTGTCCAGCTCCTCGGTCACGTAGTGGGCCGTGGCGCCGATGAGCTTCACGCCCTTGTCGTAGGCCTGGCGGTAGGGATTGGCCCCGATGAAGGCGGGCAAAAACGAGTGGTGGATGTTGATGATGTGGTCCTTGAAGTGGGACACGAACCCGGGCGACAGGATCTGCATGTAGCGGGCCAGGATCACCAGGTCGGTGCGGCCCTCCAGAAGCTCCAGGATGCGGGCCTCGGACGCGGCCTTGTCCCCGCCCTCCACCGGGATGTAGTCGTAGGGCACGCCGAAGCGCTCGATGGCCTCGCGGTGGTTGGGGTGGTTGGAGATGACCCGCTCCACCCGGCAGTCCATCTCGCCGCGCGCCCAGCGCCACATGAGCTCCATCAGGCAGTGGTCGTCCTGGGACACCAGGATGGCCACCCGCTTGGTGTCCGCGCCGTAGGTCATCTTCCAGTCCATGGAGAACCGCTCGCCCACCACCCGGGTAAAGGCGTCCTCCAGGGCCTGGCGGGTCACGTCCAGGTACGGGGTCTGGAACTCCAGGCGCATGANNGTGCTGGTCCAGGGCGGTGATGTTGACGTTGTGCGAGTACAGGAAGCCGGTCACCGCGGCCACGATGCCCGGCTGGTCCGGGCAGGTGATGCGCAGGCGGGCGAGGTTCTTGGTCTCCATGGCAGGCTCCGGGAATGGTGTCCGGCCTGGATTACCCGCTTTGCC
>DKEU01000170.1 GCA_002452635.1 Desulfovibrionaceae bacterium UBA6814
GGCTGCGGCCAGGGCCAGTGCGGCGCGTGCAGCGTCATCCTGGACGGCAAGCTGGTGCGCTCCTGCAGCGTGAAAATGAAGAAGCTGGAGAACGGCGCGGCCGTGACCACCACCGAGGGCATCGGCGCCCCGGGCAACCTGCACCCGGTGCAGCTGGCCTGGATCGCCCACGGCGGGGCCCAGTGCGGCTTCTGCTCCCCGGGCTTCATCGTGTCCACCTACGCCCTGCTCCTGGAGAACCCCAAGCCCACCCGGGACGACGTGCGCGACTGGTTCCAGAAGCACCGCAACGCCTGCCGCTGCACCGGCTACAAGCAGCTGGTGGACGCGGTCATGGACGCGGCCGCGGTGCTGCGCGGGGACATGAAGAAGGAGGACCTGCTCTTCAAGATTCCCGAGGACGGCCGCATCTGGGGCACCTACTTCCCGCGGCCCACGGCGGTGGCCAAGGTCACCGGCACCCTGGACTACGGCGCGGACCTGGCCCTCAAGCTGCCCGCCGGCACCCTGCGCTGCGCCCTGGTGCAGTCCCCGGTCTCCCACGCCAACATCAAGGGTGTGGACGCGTCCGAGGCCGAGAAGATGCCCGGCGTGTACAAGGTCGTCACCGCCAAGGACATCAAGGGCAAGAACCGCATCACCGGCCTCATCACCTTCCCCACCAACAAGGGCGACGGCTGGGATAGGCCCATCCTGTGCGACACCAAGGTGCACCAGTTCGGCGACGCCATCGCCATCGTGTGCGCGGACACCGAGGCCAACGCCAAGGCCGCGGCCGCCGCGGTCAAGGTGGACCTGGAGCCCCTGCCCGAGTACATGAGCGCGCCCGCGGCCATGGCCGAAGGGGCCATGGAGATCCATCCCGGCACGCCCAACGTGTACTATGTCCAGAAGATCGCCAAGGGCGGCGACACCGCGCCGGTCTTCGCCTCGGCCGCGGCCGTGGTGGAGGACGACTTCTACGTGGGCCGGCAGCCGCACATGCCCCTCGAGCCGGACAACGGCTTCGCCTACCTGGACGACGACGGCAAGCTCCACATCCACTCCAAGTCCATCGGCCTGCACCTGCACCTGTACATGATCGCCCCGGGCCTGGGCGTGGAGCCGGACAAGCTCGTCATGGTCCAGAACCCGGCGGGCGGCACCTTCGGCTACAAGTTCAGCCCCACCATGGAGGCGTTGGTGGGCGCGGCGGCCCTGGCCACCGGCAAGCCGGTCTCCCTGAAGTACTCCTGGCACCAGCAGCAGACCTACACCGGAAAGCGCTCGCCGTTCTTCATCAACCTGAAGTACGCGGCGGACAAGGACGGCAAGCTGCTGGCCATGGAGAGCGACTGGACCGTGGACCACGGCCCGTACTCCGAGTTCGGCGACCTGCTCACCCTGCGCGGGGCCCAGTTCATCGGCTCGGGCTACGACATCGCCTCCATCCGCGGCGAGGGCCGCACGGTCTGCACCAACCACGCCTGGGGCTCGGCCTTCCGCGCCTACGGCTCGCCCCAGAGCGAGTTCGCCTCGGAAGTGCTCATGGACGAGCTGGCCGAGAAGCTGGGCATGGACCCCCTGGAGCTGCGCTACAAGAACGCCTACCGCCAGGGCTCGACCACTCCCACGGGCCAGACCCCCGAGGTCCTGAGCCTGCCCGAGATCATCGACACCATGCGGCCCAAGTACAAGGCCGCCCTGGACAAGGCCAAGAAGAACTCCACCGCCGAGGTCAAGCGCGGGGTGGGCATCTCCCTGGGCGTGTACGGCGCGGGCCTGGACGGGCCGGACTCCTCCCAGGTGGACATGGAGCTGAACCCCGACGGCGCCGTCAGCGTGTTCGCCTGCTGGGAGGACCACGGCCAGGGCGCGGACGCCGGCCTCCTGGGCACGGCCCACACCGCGCTGCTGCCCCTGGGCATCGCCCCGGACAAGATCAGGCTGGTGATGAACGACACCAGCCTGGCCCCCAACTCCGGCCCGGCCGGCGGCTCCCGCTCCCAGGTCATGACCGGCAACGCCGCCCGGGTGGCGGGCGAGGCCATGGTGGCCGCCCTGCGCAAGCCCGACGGCTCCTTCCGCACCTACGACGAGATGGTGGCCGAGAAGAAGCCCCTGCGCGTGGAGGGCAAGTGGACCGCGCCGGCCTCCAACTGCGACGAGAACGGCCAGGGCAACCCCTTCTGCTGCTACATGTACGGCCTGTTCATGGCCGAGGTGGCGGTGGAGACGGCCACGGGCAAGACCCAGGTGGAGAAGATGACCCTGGTGGCCGACATCGGCAAGGTCAACAACCGCCTGGTGGTGGACGGCCAGATGTACGGCGGCATGGCCCAGGGCATCGGCCTGGCGCTCACCGAGGACTACGAGGACCTCAAGAAGCACGCCACCATGGTGGGGGCGGGCTTCCCCTACATCAAGCAGATCCCCGACGACATGGAGCTGGTCTACGTGGAGACCCCGCGGCCCGACGGCCCCTTCGGCGCGTCCGGCGTGGGCGAGCTGCCCCTGACCTGCCCCCATGCGGCGGTGATCAACGCCATCTACAACGCCTGCGGCGTCCGCATCACCAAGCTCCCGGCCCTGCCGGAGAAGGTGCTTGCGGGCCTGAAGGCCTAGCCCTAGACTGAAACAGCCGAGCGGCGGTCCCCCGATCGGGGGACCGCCGCCCAGCCGGCTTCCTGCGAGGACCTGCATGGACCAGGCCGAACTGCGCATGTGGGAGGCCCGGTGCATCCAGGAGGAGCCTCCCTGGTGCACGGCGGCCTGCCCGCTGCACGTGGACGCCCGCGCGGTCTGCGGCCACCTGGCCGCAGGCCGAGTGGACGAGGCCTGGGCCGCGCTCTGCCGCACCCTGCCCCTGCCCGGCGTCCTGGCCCGCATCTGCGACGCGCCCTGCCGCGCCTCCTGCCTGCGCGCCCAGCGCGGCGGCGGCCTGGAGGTGGGCGCGCTGGAGCGCTTCTGCGCCGAGCACGCCACCCGCACCCCGCGGGTCACGGCCCTGCCCTCCCGGGGCAAGACCGTGGCCGTGTGCGGCGCGGGGCTGGCCGGCCTGGCTGCGGCCTGGGACCTGGCCCGCAAGGGCTGCACCGTCACCCTGTTCACCCACGCCCCGCTGGAGGCGCTCCTGGACCGCTACCCGGGCCGCCTGCCCCCCGCGGCCCTGGACCGGGAGATGGAGACCCTGGCCCGCCTGGGCGTGACCCTGGCCCCGGCCCCGGAGGTGGACCGCGCCGCGGCCGAGGCCGCCCTGCGCACCTTCGACGCCGTGGCCCTGGACCCCGAGTACTGCCCCTGCGAGATCCTGGACCTGCCCGGCTCGGACCCCGTGACCCTGGCCACCGATCTGCCGGGCCTGTTCGCCGCGCCCGGCTCGGCCTGCCGCGCGGACACCTCGCCCGCGGTCCTGGCCGCCCTGGGCCGCCGCCTGGCCAATTCGGTGGAGCGCCACGTGCAGGGCGCGTCCCTCGCCGCGGGCCGGGAGCGGGAGGGGGTGTTCGCAACCAACCTGTTCACCGACATCTCCCAGGTGGCGGACCTGGCCCCGGTCCCGGTCCCGGATGCGGGCTACGGCCCGGACGAGGCCCGGGCCGAGGCCGCCCGCTGCCTGGACTGCTCGTGCCTGGAGTGCGTGCGCCACTGCGCGTACCTTGCGCACTACGGCTCCTACCCCAAGGTCTACGCCCGCCGCGTGTTCAACAACGAGGCCATCGTCATGGGCAGCCGGCAGGCCAACGAGTTCATCAACTCCTGCATGCTCTGCGGCCTGTGCGCCCAGGTCTGCCCCACGGACTTCGCGGTGGCGGACCTCTGCCTCGACGCCCGGCAGGGCATGGTGGCCCGGGGCAAGATGCCGCCCTCGGCCCACGAGTTCGCCCTGCGCGACATGGCGTTCGCCAACGGCCCGCACAGCGCCCTGGCCCGGCCCGCGCCCGGACAGGACGTGAGCCCCTGGGCCCTGTTCCCGGGCTGCCAGTTGCCGGCCTCGGACCCCGGGGCCACGGCTCGGCTCTACGCCCTGGCGCGCCAGGCCCTGCCCCAGGGCTGCGGCCTGCTCCTGCGCTGCTGCGGCGCGCCCGCGCGCTGGGCCGGCCGGGACGAGACGGCTGGCGCGGCCGCGGCGGACCTGCGCCAAGACTGGGAGGGCCTGGGCAGGCCCAGGCTGGCCGTGGCCTGCCCCTCCTGCGTGGTGGCCCTCCGGGCCGAACTGCCCGAGGCCGAGGTGCACTCCCTGTGGGAGGTCCTGGCCGAGGCCGGCCTGCCGGCTTCCCCGTCCGCCGCGGGCCGGACCCTGGCGGTGCACGACCCCTGCGCCTCGCGCCACGACCCGGACCAGCGGGCCGCCCTGCGCGGGCTCCTGGACCGGCTGGGCGTGGCCTGGACCGAGCCGGCGCGCAGCGGGAACCTCACCGAGTGCTGCGGGTTCGGCGGGCTCCTGGTCCACGCCAACCCGCCCCTGGGGGCCGCAGTGGCCAGGCTGCGCGGAGAGGCCGCCCCGGAGGATTTCGTGACCACCTGCGCCATGTGCCGGGACCTGCTGGCCCGCGCGGGCAAGCGCAGCCTGCACCTGGCGGACCTGCTGGCCCCGGGTTCGGACCCGGACCCCGCGGCCCGGCCCGCGCCCGGCCATTCCCAGCGCCGGGAGAACCGGGCCCGGCTCAAGGAGGACCTCATGCGCGACCTGTGGCCCGACACGGCCGAGTGCCCCGAGCCCGAGCCCTGGGCCGGGGTGGCCGTGAGCTTCACCCCCGAGGCCGCGGCCCGGCTGGAGGAGCGGCGCATCCTGGTTTCCGATGTCCAGAAGGTCCTGTTCGCGGCGGAGCGGTCCGGCCGCTTTCTCAAGAACGCCGCCACCGGCCGCCGTCTGGCCGCGCACCGGCCCGTGGCCGTGACCTACTGGATCGAATACGAGCCCGACGCTGCGGGCGGCTTCACGGTGCACAACGCCTGGAGCCACCGCATGCAGGTGCGGGAGGTGGCATGAGCACGCTCAAGGTGCTGGAGGGCGATTTCTCGGCCTGGACCTGCGCGGCCTGCGGCCAGCCGCTGGCCATGCGGCCCGTGGAGCTGGACTACCTGGGCAGCCGCTTCAGCGTGGAGCTGCCCGCCTGCCCGGCCTGCGGCCTGGCGCTCATCCCCGAGGACCTGGCCCTGGGCAGGATGGCCCAGGTGGAGAAGCTGCTGGAGGACAAATGACCCAGACCAGGGCCGATATTCCCTTCTGGGCGCGGCCCGGCATGCGCAAGGTGGTGGGCGACGCCCTGCGGCCTGGCGGCCTGGCCCTGACCCGGCGCGGCCTGGCCCTGGCCGAGACGCCCCCGGGCAGCCGGGTGCTGGACGCGGGCTGCGGCCCCGGGGCCACCCTGGATTTCCTGGCCGGCCAGGGTCTGCGCCCCTGCGGCCTGGACCTGGACCCGCCGCGCCCGGCCCCCCCCGCTCCCGGCCGGGATGCGCACCCCCGGGTGGCCGGGGACGTGCAGGCCCTGCCCTTTGCGGACGGCGTCTTCGGCGCGGTGTTCTGCGAGTGCGTGCTCTCCCTGGTCCCGGACCCGGGGCGGGCCGTGCGCGAGCTGGCGCGGGTCCTGGCCCCGGGCGGCGCCCTGGTGGTCTCGGACCTCCTGCGCACGGACAACGCGCCCCGGATGCCCCATGCCGGCTCCTGCGCGCCCGGGTCCTGCGCCGCCGGGGCCTTCAGCTTCGCCCAGATGCTGGGCATGTTCCAGGCCAACGGCCTGTTCCCCCGGGCCGTGGAGAACCACACCCGGCTGCTCAAGGAACTGG
>DKEU01000163.1 GCA_002452635.1 Desulfovibrionaceae bacterium UBA6814
GCCCAGGTCGTGCAGCAGGCCGGCCACCCGCAGCCCGTCCAGCCGGTCGCCGTTCAGGCCCAGCTTGACGGCCAGGGCCTCGGCCAGGGCGGCCACCCGCTGCTGGTGGCCCGCGGTGTAGGGGTCCCGCTTCTCGGCCGTGGCGGCCAGGGCGGCCACGGTCTGCTCCAGGGTGCGGCGCATCTTGACCACGCTCTCGCGCAGCTCCTCCATGCTCCGCTTGCGGCCGGAGATGTCCGAAAAGGCCACCGCCACCCCATCCACCCGGCGGCGGTGGTCCAGGATGGGCGTGGCGTAGACCTCCACCGGCAGGCGCTTGTCCCCGGGCAGCAGGAGCCAGGCCGAGTCCAGCCCCACCACATGGCTCGCATCCACCACCTGCCCCACCAGGTCCTCCACCTGGTCCGGGGTTTCCTCGTCCGCGATGCGGAACACCTCGTCCAGGCCCATGCCCAGGGCCACGGACCGGGTGGTTCCGGTCATGACCTCGGCCGCGCCGTTGGCGTAGGTGATGCGGCCCTTGCGGTCGGTGGTGATGAGCCCGTCCCCGATGCTTTGCAGGGCGGCCTTCATCCACTGCTCGTGCTCGCGCTTGCGGCGCTCGGCCTCGTACTTGTAGCGGGCCATCTCGATGGAGGAGTGGATTTCCCGGTCCTCGAAGGGCTTGATGATGTAGCCGAAGGGCTCGGTGATCTTGGCCCGGGCCAGGGTCTTCTCGTCCGCGTAGGCGGTGAGGTAGATGATGGGAACGTCCCGCTCTTCGCGGATGGTCGACGCGGTCTCGATGCCGTCCATGCGGCCCTCGAGCATGATATCCATGAGCATCAGGTCCGGGGTCAGTTCGCGGGCCGCCGCAACGGCCTCCTCGCCCGAGGGCACCACCCGGACCACGGCGTAGCCCAGTTTGCGCAGCCGGTGCTGGATATCCATGGCCACGATGGGTTCGTCTTCCACCACCATGATCCGGAGCTTGCCCATATCGTCATCCTTGCGGCCCGGGAGGCGCCGCATCCGTCCCGGCCAGGGCCAGGGACACTGCTTGGCTGAGTACAGGATATCCGAATTCGAAACCCAAGGCCAGCAGCCGGGAGGGTATCGCCCGCTGGTTGGCGAGGATGGTCTCCTCGGCCATGCCGCCCAGGCCCAGGCGCAGGAGCACGGCCGGGACCGGCAGCCAGGAGGGCCGCCCCAGGGCCGCGCCCACCGCGGCGCAGAGCTCGGCCATGGTGCAGGGTTCGGGCGCGGTGAGGTTGAAGGGGCCGGAGGCGTCCGGGTTCTCCACCAGGAAGGCCAGGGCCGCGGCCTGGTCGGCCAGGCCGATCCAGGACACCCACTGCCCTCCCCCGCCTGGGGGGCCGCCCAGGAAAAAGCGGAAGGGAGGAAGCATCTTGGCCAGAGCCCCGCCGCCCGGCCCCAGCACCACCCCGGTGCGGGCCACGGCCCGGCGCACCCCGGCGTCCTCCACCCCGGCCGAGGAGGCCTCCCAGTCGCGGCACACCTCGGCCAGGAAGCCGTCCCCCGCAGGCGCGGACTCGTCCAGCACCGCGCCCTGGGCCGAGGGACGCACCCCGTAGTAGCCCACGGCCGAGCCCTGAACCAGGACCTCGGGCGTGCAGCAGGCCAGGCGCACGGCCGCGGAGCAGGCCCGGCCCGCGGCCAGGCGGCTCACCAGGATGTCCGCGCGGCGCTGCCGGGTCCAGCGGCCCGCGGCGATGTTCTCCCCGGCCAGGTTGACCAGGGCGCTCGGGCCGGGGGCCGTGTCCAGCAGCTCGGCCAGGGGGCCGGGGTCGCTGCCGTCCCAGGCCTGGGCCAGGACCCGGCCTGCAAAGAGGCGGCCGGCCCGGTCCGGATTCCGGGAGGGCACCGCCACCTCATGGCCGCGGTCCAGGAGCAGGGGCACCAGCACCCTGCCGATGAAGCCCGTGCCGCCGGTCACAATCACCCGCATGCCAACCTCCGGGAGAGCCGAGATGAATCCCGGCGCAAGTGTAGCGATTTTTTCGTCGGGAACAAGCAGCGGGCGCGGATCACGCCGCAGCGCTGCCCTGGGGCACGGGCAGCTCCACCTCCAGCACCGTGCCCCGGGGGCGGTTGGGCCGCATCCGGACCTGGCCGTGGTGGTCGGTGACGATGCTCTTGACGATGGTCAGGCCCAGGCCGGTGCCGCCCTTCTTGCGCGAGAAGTAGGGCTCGAAGGCCCGGGAGCGCTCCTCGGGAGTGAGCCCGGGGCCGTTGTCCCGCACCTCCAGCCGCACCCGGCCCGCGGCCCGGTCGTACTCGGCCCGCACCTCCACGGCCCCGCCCGGCTGGTCCTTGAGGACCTCGGCCGCGTTGGACAGGAGGTTCACCAGCACGTGGCGCATGCCGGCCCGGTCCAGGGGGAGCTCGGGCATGTCCGGGGCCACGTGCAGGGTCCAGGCGATGTGGGTGTGGCTGTGCTGGAAGGTCTGGGCCACCTCCTCCAGGATGGGGGGCAGGTGGTCCGGGGCCAGGGTGAGTTCGGGCAGCCGGGCGAAGGTGGAGAACTCGGCCACCATCTGCTGCAGGTGCTCCACCTGGCGCACGATGAGGTCGGTGCACTGGGTGAGCACCGGGTCGTCCAGGCGCTCCCCGAACTTGTGGGCGATGCGCTGGGCCGAGAGCTTGATGGGGGT
>DKEU01000248.1 GCA_002452635.1 Desulfovibrionaceae bacterium UBA6814
AGGCGCTGCGCAGGGCCTCGGCCCGGTCCGCGTAACCGGGCAACGACGGCTTGGCGCAGCCCGCGCCGGCCAGGAGCACCGCCAGCAGCCCGGCCAGGAGCGGATACAGCCGCACGGCCAGGGCCGATGGCCGCGTGGGAGGGAACGGCTTGCCGGGCATGGATTCTCCGCTGTCCAGAGTAGCACCATCCCGGCCCCGAGACAACGCGAAAACAGGCCAGGAGCGCCGGGCGAGGCGCTCCTGGCCGGGGGGACGGGCCCGCGGGGACGGGCCGGGGGACACGGCCCGTGGGGGACGGGCCAGGGGGGGGCCCAGGGGAGGGCCCAGGGAAGGGAGGCAGGGGGGCCTCCTGGAGACTTATTTATCCAGCCAGTGCTGCAGATCGGCCACTCCCACGGGCAGGGGCCGGGAGAAATCCACGCCCAGGTCGCGGCCCTGCATCCAGCGCACCAGGCAGGCCACGTTCTCGGTGGCGCCCTCGGCCCGGGCGATGCGCAGGTTGAGCACCAGATCCTGGCCTTCGCGCAGGGCGCTCTCCACCTCCGGTTCCGGAACCCGCAGGCGGGCGCCGCGGTAGCTCACGGAGATGAGGTCAGCCTGGAAGCGGCGGCCGCGGTCCACCAGTTCGCTGCGGTGGTTGGCGGCAAAGGCGCGCAGTTCGAAATGGGCGCGGGGGGCGGTGGAATCGAATGCTTGGGACATGCGCGGCCTCCTGGCTGGCTCCGAGTGATCGAAAATTAAATGGTCGTTTAACAACATCCGTGCCAAACCGAATCCGTCCTGCCATCTCATCTACACATTGCCATTCCGGCAGGTTACGCAAACCCTCCCGGAAGCGACCCGGCCCGGAGGCGTCCAATCCCCCTGGAAACGTCCAATCCGGCTGGACACCTGTCCAACCCCAGGCGACTCCCCTGGCGTCCCGGGGCCAGTTGGGCTACAAGGCCGCTAGCTAGCGCCCGCCTGGCGGGCGACTCCGTTTCTGCGAGGACCCATGACCACAGCCCAACGCGCCCGGGAGATCTTCGCCCGGCTGCGCCGCCGCTACCCGCGCACCGAACCCGCCCTGAACCACGAAAACGCCTGGGAGCTCCTGGTGGCCACGGTGCTGGCCGCCCAGTGCACCGACGCCCGGGTGAACACCGTGACCCCGGAACTGTTCCGCCGCTGGCCCGGCCCGGCCGAGATGGCCGAGGCCAGCCAGGAGGAGGTGGAGGCCGTGGTGCGGCCCACCGGCTTCTTCCGCAACAAGGCCAAGAACCTCATCGCTGCGGCCAGGCGGGTGATGGAGGCCTACGGCGGCGAGCTGCCCCGCACCATGGCCGAGCTCACCACCCTGCCCGGGGTGGCGCGCAAGACCGCCAACATCGTGCTGTCCAACGCCTTCGGCATCCACGAGGGCGTGGCCGTGGACACCCACGCCAAGCGCCTGTCCTTCCGCCTGGGCCTGACCGGGTCCGAGGACGTGCTGGTCATCGAAAAGGACCTCATGGCCCTCTATCCCCGCCAGGACTGGGGCGAGGTGAACCACCTGCTGGTCTACTACGGCCGCGACGTGTGCCAGGCCCGCAAGCCCCGCTGCGGGGGCTGCGAGCTGGCGGACATCTGCCCCCGGGCGGGGGTGGAATCGTGAAGCCCGGCGAATTCATCCTGGAAGCCACCGACGGCGCGGCCCGGGCCGGCACCCTCATGACCGCCCACGGCGCGGTCCGGACCCCGGTGTTCATGCCCGTGGGCACCGTGGGCAGCGTGAAGAGCGTGGACCCGGACGACCTGAACGCCGCCGGGGCCCAGATCATCCTGGGCAACACGTACCATCTCTATTTGCGGCCGGGCGACGACCTGGTGGCGCGGCGCGGCGGGCTGCACCGCTTCATGGCCTGGGACCAGCCCATCCTCACGGACTCGGGCGGGTTCCAGGTCTTCTCCCTGTCCGCCCTGCGCAAGCTCACCCCCGAGGGCGTGGAGTTCCGCTCCCACCTGGACGGGTCGGCCCACTTCTTCTCCCCGGAAAAGGTGGTGTCCATCCAGCGCAACCTGGGCTCGGACATCATGATGGTGCTGGACGAGTGCCCGCCCTACGGCGCGGACCGGGACTACGCGGCCCGCTCCCTGGAGCTGTCCGCCAACTGGGCCGCAGCCTGCCGCGCGGCCTATCCCCAGGGCTCGGGCGACCAGCTCCTGTTCGGCATCGTGCAGGGCGGGTTCTACGAGGATCTGCGCGCCGAGAGCGCGGCGCGCACCATCGACATCCCCTGCGAGGGCTACGCCCTGGGCGGGCTGTCCGTGGGCGAGTCCAAGCCCGAGATGCTCGCCATCATGCGCCACACCGCGCCGCTGCTGCCCGCGGGCAAGCCCCGCTACCTCATGGGCGTGGGCACGCCCCTGGACATTTTAGATGGGATAGAAGCGGGCATCGACATGTTCGACTGCGTGCTGCCCACCCGCAATGCGCGCAACGGCACCCTGTTCACCACCCAGGGCCGGGTGAACATCAAGCGGGCCGAGTTTCGCGAGGACGACGGCCCCCTGGACCCGAACTGCCCCTGCCTGGCCTGCCGCCGCTTCTCCCGGGCCTACCTGCGCCACCTCTACGTGTCCCGGGAGCTGTTGTCCTACCGCCTGAACACCATCCACAACCTCACCTACTTCCTGGCCCTGGCCGCGGGCGCCCGCCGGGCCATCCAGGAGGGACGGTTCGCGGCGTACAAGGCCGGGGTGGAGGCGGTGTACGGGGGGACGCAGGGATGAGGGCGCGGCGCGGAGGATGGATGCGGGGAGCGCTGGCCTGGTTCGGGGGCCTGTGCCTGGCCGCGCTGGCGCTGGCGGCCGCGGCCATGCTCCTGGCCGGGGCCTGGCTCACCCGGGACGACGACCTGGCCGGGATCGGCCCCGAGCGCCCGGCCGCGGCCATCGTGGTGCTGGGCGGCTCGCCCTTCCGGCCCCTGCACGCCGCGGACCTCTTTGCCCGGGGCCTGGCCCCGCGCATCTACGTGTCCGCGCCGGTGCGCGGCAAGGACGCGGCCCTGCTGGAGACCGTGGACGCCGCTCCCCTGCCCCAGGAAGAGGTCTACATCCGCCTGCTCAAGGCCCGCGGGGTGCCGGACGCGGCCATCCGGACCTTCGGCCAGGGCCTGGTCAGCACCGCCCGGGAGGCCGAGGAGCTCTCCCGCGTCCTGGGTCCCGGCCCGGGCGTCCTGGTGGTGGTCACCTCGCCCTACCACGTGCTGCGCACCCGCCTGACCTTCGGCCGGGAACTGCCGGGCTGGCGGGTGCTGGTGTCCGGCACGCCCTACGAGCCCTTCCCCGCCCGCTGGTGGACCACCCAACAGACCGCGCTCAAGGTCCTGTCCGAGACCGCCAAGCTGGCCTACTTCCTGTTCGGCGGCCGATTCGGGCCGGACAGCTACGACGCCCCGGCCGCCCTGCCCGCCCGGCCCTGACCGGCAGGCCGCCGAAACCGGTCGATTTTCCCTGCCGAGTCGTGTAACCCGGACTCCACTGGGGGTTGCATGATCAATGAGTTCCTCGGCCCGCGCCTGGACTTCGTCCTGTTCGTCCAGGCCCTGTGCCTGTTCTTCCTGGCCCTGTTCTCCCTGGACCAGGCCCGGGACCGGCGCTCCCTGCGCTGGCTCTGGCTGGCCCTGTTCGCCGCGGCCCAGACCCTGGGCATCGCCCTGTACCTGGTGTCCCAGGCCAGCACCGACGGCGAGGCCCTCAAATACGCGGGCTGGTCCCTGCACGGCCTGGCCGCCTTCTTCCTGAGCCTGTACGGCCTGCACAGCCTGCCCCTGGGCCGGACCCGGGCCGCGGGCTTCATGGGCGCGGGCATCCTCTTGGTGCTGCCCGCGGCCGGGGCCGCCATCTGGGGCCTGCAGGGCTTCCTCCTGGCGCAGCGCCTGGGCCTGGGGCCGGCGGCCGGGCTCCTGGCCCTGGCCGGGCTGACCGGGCCGGCCTGGCGCGAGGAGGCCCCCCACCCCTCCGGCGCCCTGCGCGCCCTGCTGGCCGCCTACCTGTTCTGCGCCGAGATCCTGCCCGGGGCGCACATCCTGGTGCGCCTGGCCAGGGGCGGCCCCGACACCCTGCACGAGAACCTGCCGCCCCTGTTCTACGCCGTTGTCCTGGCCGCCACCGCGGCCTGCGCGGCCACGGTCTTCGCCCGGTCCCTCACCGCCGAGGCCGAGCCCTCGGTCCGGCGCAAGGGGTTGCACGCCTACGCCATCGGCTTGGTGGCCGTGGCCTTCGCAGTGTTCATGGGCTTCACGGTCAGCGACACCCTGGGCCGCCAGGCCGAAGAAACCCTGCGCGGCGAGCTCTTCATGCGGGTGGCCGCGGTGGGCGCGGCCATCGACCCGGACCTGGTGGGCCAGCTCAAGGGCGACGCCTCGGACCTGGAGTCCGCCAACTACATCCAGCTCCTGCGCCAGCTCACCAAGATCCGGCTGGGCAACCCGGACCTGCGCTTCGTGTACATCACCACCCTGCGCCTGCCCGACCGCACGGTGCTCCTGGCCCTGGACACCGAGCCCCCCACCTCCGAGGACTATGTGCCGCCCGGGGAGCCCTATACCGAGGCCCCGGACGAGCTCAGGGCCATCTTCTCCAACGGCAAGGCCGCCCTGGTGGGCCCCTACGAGGACCGCTGGGGCAGCTGGATATCCGGGTTCGCGCCGGTCAAGGACGAGACCGGGGCCATCCTGGGGGTGCTGGGCATGGACGTGGCCGCGGGCGCGGTCAAGGCCATGGTGGCCTCCAGCCGGCTGGTGGGCATCGTCATCACCTTCCTCCTGGCGGTCATCGGCGCGGGGCTCGGGCTCATCATCCAGCGCAACAAGGACCTGGCCGCGGCCAACGAGTTGCTGGCCGAGGAAATCGCCGAACGCCAGGCCGCCCAGGAGCACCTGGCCGAGTCCGAGGAGCAGTACCGCAACGTGGTGGAACGGGCCAACGACGGCATCGCGGTGCTCAAGGACCACACCCTGCTCTACGCCAACCCCCGCCTGGCCGAGCTGCTGGACGCCCCGGCCGAGGCCCTGGCCGGCCGGTCCCTGGAGGCCTTCCTGCCCCCGGACCAGCGCGGCCTCCTGGCCGAGGTGGCGCGCAGCCGCTCCCGGGGCGAGGGGACGCCGGGCAGCTTCGAGTCCGCCCTCATCACCGCCTCGGGCCGCACCGTGCCGGTGGAGATCAGCGCCGGGCTGACCCCCTACGCGGGCGAGCCCGCGGTGCTCTTCGTGATCCGGGACATCACCGAACGCAAGAAGGCCGAGGAGCAGCTCAGGCAGAGCGAGGCGCGCTACCGCGAGCTGTCCATCACCGACGACCTGACCGGGCTGTACAACGCCCGCCACCTCTACCGCCAGATCCGGGCCGAGGCCGAGCGGGCCAGCCGGTACGGCCGCAGCCTGTCGGTGCTGCTCCTGGACCTGGACGACTTCAAGGCCTTCAACGACGCCCACGGCCACCAGGAGGGCGACCGCCTGCTGGCCGCCCTGGGCGAGACCATCCGGGGCTGCATCCGGGATTCGGACTCGGCCTACCGCTACGGCGGCGAGGAGTTCGTGGTGCTCCTGCCCGAGACCGGGAACGAGGAGGCGCGGCTGTTGGCCGAGCGCCTGCGCCGCACCGTGGCCGAGAACCCCTTCACCCTGAGCGAGGGCGGCCGGGAGACCAAGACCGTGAGCATCGGCCTGGCCGTGAGCCGGCCCGAGGAGCCGGTGGAAGACCTCATCCTGCGCGCGGACCAGCGCATGTACCGGGCCAAGGGCCAGGGCAAGAACCAGGTCTGCGCCGAGGACTAGCTCAGGCGGTTCTCACTCCGGCCGGAGGGAGCGCTCCGGGGGAGCGAACCAGGAGCGCCACCCGCAGGAGCACCGCGTGGTCCAACTGGCGGGCCGGGTCCAGGCCGGTGGCCGCCTGGATGCGGCCCAGGCGGTAGGCCAGGGTGTTGCGGTGGATGCCCAGGGCGTGGGCCGTGGCCTCCATCTCCAGGTTGTTCGCCAGGAGCGCCTCCAGGGTCTCGGCCAGCCGCTCCTGCCCCTCCAGCAGGGCCTCCACCTCCGGAAACAGGTTGCGCAGGAGCATGCCCCCCGGGCCGGACGCGGCCTCGGCCAGCAGGTAGCCCACGGCCAGGCCCGGGGCGTACACCGAGCGCACCCGCGCCCCGTTGCCCGCCAGGCGCAGGCAGAACTCGGCCTGGCGCAGGGAGTCCGGGTACTCGCCCACGGCCCGGGCCGTGGCCCCCACCCCGCAGCGCACCGCCCCGCCCGGCCAGGCCGCGAAGTTCTCCGCCAGTTGCTCGGCCCACTCCCGCACCAGGGGCCGGGGGTCCTCCCCGTCCACCGGCCGCAGGGCCACCAGCCGGTCCTGGAGCACCACCGCCAGGTCGCACTCCGCGCTGCCCGGGCCGTCGCCGAACCGGCGCAACAGCGTCTCCGCGGCCCGGTCCAGCACCGACCCCCCGCCCGGCTGCCGGACGCGCAGGGCCGCGGCCGGGCCGGACACGTCGGCCACCGCCACGGCCCGGGACACCCCCAGATCCAGGCCCAGGGCCTTGGCCGCGCGCCGGATGCGGCCCTGGGTGCCGGGCTCGTTCTGCCACAGGAGCAGCTCGGCCAGCTGCTCCTTGAGCCGCAGCCGGGAGCTGGCCTCCTGCTGCAGGAGCTCCCGCTCGATGATGAGCTCGGTGATGGCCTTGACCAGCCGCGCCGTGCCCCGCACCTCGTCGGGCTGGCCCGTGACCCCCACCACCCCGATGATCTGGCCGTCCAGCACCAGGGGCAGGTTCACCCCGGGCAGGGCGCCGGGATACAGGCCCACCTCCCGGGGGTAGATGTCCACCTCGGAACCGGTCTCCAGCACGTCCTGGGCCCCCTTGTGGCGGCTGCCGTAGCGCTCCGGCTGGGCCGTGCCCACGATGACCCCGTCCCGGTTCATGACGTTAACATTGCGATGTACCAGGCATTGTGCAGTATCCACGATTTTCTGAGCCAATTCGTCGTTCATCAGCATGGCGCTGCCCCATTTTTTGTGCAAAATGCCAAAACCCCGCCAGCTCCACAAGGTTTTTTCTTGTTCTTGCCAATTGTACCGGTCGCTACGATTTCGTATCCAGGATGACGTCAAACATCCTCGCCCGCCGCCGGCGGCAACGGAAGGACGGCCCCATGACCCTGACCATCACCACGCTCATCGAGAACTCCCCGGGTGAGCACAAGGGCCTCGTCACCGAGCACGGCCTGAGCTTCCACGTGGCCGCGGGCGACACCCGCCTGCTCTTCGACACGGGCCAGTCCGGGGCCATCCTGGACAACGCGGCCAAGCTGGGCATCGACCTCTCCAACCTGGACCACGTGGTCCTGTCCCACGGCCATTACGACCACTCCGGCGGCATGCGCCGCC
>DKEU01000028.1:0-4655 GCA_002452635.1 Desulfovibrionaceae bacterium UBA6814
CTACACCCGGCACTTCGAGTCCGGGGCCGACCCGGACACCATGGTCATCAACATGGGGCCGCAGCACCCCTCCACCCACGGCGTGCTGCGCATCGTGTGCGAGCTGGACGGCGAGTACATCCGCCGCGCCGAGCCGGTGCTCGGCTACATCCACCGCATGCACGAGAAGATGGGCGAGTCCCGGCCCGCGGCCATGTTCTGGCCCAACATGGGGCGGGTGGACTACCTGCACGCCATGGGCTGGAACCACACCTTCGCCCTGGCCGCGGAGCGGCTGGGCGGGGTGGAGGTGCCGGAGCGGGCCGAGGTGCTGCGCATCATCGCCACCGAGCTCAACCGGGTGTCCTCGCACCTGCTCTGGTGGGGGGCCTACCTCCTGGACCTGGGGGCCTTCACCCCCATCATGTACGCCTTCGCGGACCGGGAGATCATCATGGACCTGTTGCAGGTCCCCACCGGCTCCCGGCTCACCTACTGCTACTTCCGCTTCGGCGGGGTGAACGCGGACGTGGACGAGGCCTTCGCCGGCAAGCTCCTGGACTACGTGAAGTACCAGCGCGGCCGCTTCCCCATGTACCGCGACCTGGTCACGGACAACGTGATCCTGCGCGGCCGCTGCGAGAAGATCGGCCCCATCGCCCCGGACATGATCCGGCGCTACGGAGCCACCGGCCCGGTGGCCCGGGGCTCGGGCATCCGCTACGACTGCCGCCGCGCCGAGCCGTACTCCCTGTACGACCGCTTCGACTTCGTCATCCCCACCCGCCCCGAGGGGGACGCCATGGCCCGCTACCTGGTGCGCATGGCCGAGATGGAGCAGAGCCTGCGCATCCTGGAGCAGGCCGCGGCTATGCTGCCCAAGGCCGCGGGCGGGCACCTGAACCCCAAGGCCCCCAAGCCCAACTGGAAGCTCCCGGCCGGCGACGTGTACGCCGCCACCGAGGGGGCGCGGGGCAAGATCGGCATCTACCTGGCCAGCGACGGCGGCAAGAACCCGTACCGCATCAAGCTGCGCGCCCCCGGGTTCTCCAACCTGAGCCTGTTTGCGGAGCTGGCCCGGGGCACCCTGCTGGCCGACGCGGTGTCCATCCTGGGCAGCCTGGACCTCGTGATCCCGGAGATAGACCGATGAACCTGCATACCCTGGCGAAATCCCTGGGCGTGGCCCTGCCCCTGGTGCAGATGGTGGTGGGGCTGGTGGCCCTGGCCGCCTTCGTGGGCCTGAACGCGGTGCTCCTGGTCTGGATGGAGCGCAAGGTGGCCGGCCACTTCCAGCGCCGTCCCGGCCCCTACGAGGTGGGCCCCTGGGGCCTGCTGCAGACCGTGGCCGACGCGGTCAAGCTGGTGGCCAAGCAGCTCTTCACCCCGCCCGGCGGCGACCGGACCCTGTTCTGGACCGCGCCCTTCACCGCCTTCCTGCCGGTGTTCGTCATGCTCCTGCCCCTGCCCTGGAGCCACACCCTCACCGCGTTCCCGGTTAACCTGGGGCTTCTGCTCATCCTGGCCTTCGCCGGCCTCAACGTGCTGGCCCTGTGCCTGGCGGGCTGGGGCTCCAACAACAAGTGGGCGCTCATCGGCGCGGCCCGGGCCGTGGCCCAGAGCGTGGCCTACGAGATACCCCTGCTCCTGGCCGTGCTGGCCGTGGTGTTCCTGACCGGCACCCTGGACCTGGGCCTGATCGTGGCGTGCCAGGGCGACATGCCCTGGGAGTGGCTCGGCGCTTCCCAGCCCCTGGCCTTCGTCATCTACGTGGTCTGCGCCGTGGCCGAGACCAACCGCGCCCCCTTCGACCTGCCCGAGGCCGAGAGCGAGCTGACCGCGGGCTTCCACACCGAGTACTCGGGCATGGGCTTCGGCCTGTTCTTCCTGGCCGAGTACGCCAACATGATCGTGGTGTCCGCGGTGGCCACCACCCTGTTCCTGGGCGGCTGGAAGGGGCCGGTGCTGCCCGGGCCGTGGTGGTTCCTGCTCAAGGTCTACGCCCTCATCTTCCTCATCATGTGGTTCCGCTGGACCTATCCCCGGACCCGGTTCGACCAGTTGCTGAACCTGGCCTGGAAGTGGCTCATCCCCCTGGCCCTGGTGAATCTCCTGGCCACCGCGGTCCTGGTGGAACTGGCCTGATCCCCGCGAGGACGAACGCCATGCAGTGTCTGGACTCCGTACGCAAGCAGGCCAAGAGCCTGTGGAGCCTGGTGGTGGGGTTGCGCGTCACCGGCGACAACATGCTGCGCCCCCAGATCACGGTCCACTATCCCCGCCGCACCGTGGAGAGCCTGGAGGGCTACCGCGGCCACGTGCAGTTGGTGGGCAAGCCGGGCGACCCGGCCGAGCCCCGGTGCATCTGCTGCATGATGTGCGTGAACAGCTGCCCCTCCGCGTGCATCACCGTGCAGGTCAAGGAGGAGGCCCCGCCCCCGCCGGACCCGGCGGCTGCCGCGGCCCCGGCCGCAACGGCCAAGGCCGACGCCGGGGCGACGGACTGGTCCGAACGGGCCCAGGTGCACGGCGGCCGGCTCATCCCCAAGACCCGGGACGGCCAGGTCCCGCCCCCGGAGCCCCCGGCCGGGGCGGACAAGCCGGCGGGCAAGGCCCCGGCCAAGGCCGCGGGCAAGGGCGAGGACAAGGCCGGGGACAAGCCGGCCAAGAAGGCGGCCAAGAAGGCCCCCGGGGTCTGGTCCCTGGACTTCACCCTGTGCAGCCTGTGCGGCACCTGCGTGGCGGTCTGCCCGGTGGACTCCCTGGAGTATTCGTCCAACGTGTACCTGGCCGGCCGGAGCCGGGAGGCCTTCTCCGGCATGGACCTGCTCGCCCGGCTGCGCGCCCGGGCCGGCGCGGCCCCGACTTCCGGGGAGGTGGCGGAATGAACCAGACCCTTGCGGCGCAGCTCCTCTTCGCCCTCTACGCCCTGGTCATCCTGGCCGGCGGCCTGGCGGCGGTGCTGGCCCGGAACCTGGTGCGGGCCATGGTGGGGCTGGTCATGACCCTGTTCGGGGTGGCGGGCCTGTACCTGCTCCTGAACACCCCGTTCATGGCCTTCATGCAGATCCTCATCTACGTGGGCGCGGTGGTGGTGCTCATCTTCTTCGCCATCATGCTCACCCGCTCCCCGGCCGGGGGCGAGGAGGCCAAGCCCCGCGCCGGCCGGCAGGCGCTCCTGGCCGGACTGGCCGGACTGGCCCCGGCCGCGGTCCTGGGCGCGGCGCTGCTCGCCAACCCCCTGGCCAGCGCCACGCGGCCCGCGGAGGTGGAGCTCAAGCTCCTGGGCGCGCACCTGCTCACCAGCTACGTGCTGGCCTTCGAGCTCATCTCGGTGGTCCTGTTCATCGCCATGGCCGGCGCGGTGCTGCTCGGCTTCACCCGGAGGAAAGGGCAATGACCCCGCTGCAACTCTACCAACTGGCGGCCCTGGCGCTCCTGGCCCTGGGCCTGTTCGGCCTGGTCTGGCGCAGGAGCCTGGTGGGCATGCTCATCAGCGTGGAGCTCATGCTCAACGGCGCCGGGCTCTCCATCGTGGCCGCGGGCCAGCTCACCGCGGCGGACAACGCCCTGGCCCAGCTGGCCACCCTGCTGGTCATGGGCCTGGCCGCGGCCGAGGCCACCCTGGTGCTGGCCATCGTGCTGGTGGTGGTCAAGCGGTTCGGGCACGGCGAGAGCCAGGACATCTTCGAGTTGAGAGGATAGGGCCATGGAAACCTCCGAAAGCCTGCGCCTGCTCGTCCCCCTGGCGGCCACCTTGGTCGCGCCCTTCGGCATCTGGCTGGCCCGCCGCGACGAGAACCGCCGCGAGGCGGTGTCCTTCCTCGCGGCGGTGGTGGCCTTCCTGGGCATGCTCTCCCTGGTCCCCGGGGTGCTGCAGGGCCGGGTGCTCACCCTGACCCTGTTCACCCTGCTGCCCGGGGTCACGGTGAAATTCTGCGCCGACGGCCTGACCATGGTCTTCGGGCTGCTCTCCACCTTCCTCTGGTTCTGGGTCACCAGCTACAACGTGGGCTACATGCGCTCCCTCAAGGAGCACGCCCAGACCCGCTACTACGTCTGCTTCGCGGTGGCCATCTTCGGCGCGGTGGGCGTGGCCATGGCCGCCAACATCTTCACCCTGTACCTCTTCTACGAGATCATCTCGGTGTTCACCTACCCCCTGGTGGCCCACCACCAGGACGAGGAGGCCTGGTCCGGGGCGCGCAAGTACCTGGTGTACCTCATGGGCACCTCCAAGCTCTTCTTCCTCCCGGCCATGGCCCTCACCTACGTGCTGTGCGGCACCCTGGACTTCAACCTGACGGACATCGTGCACGGCATCTTCCCGGCCGACGCCAACCCGGCCCTGGTGCAGCTCACCTACGTGCTGTACATCGCCGGCCTGGCCAAGGCCGCGCTCATGCCCTTCCACAACTGGCTGCCCTCGGCCATGGTGGCCCCCACCCCGGTGTCGGCCCTGCTCCACGCGGTGGCGGTGGTCAAGGCCGGGGTGTTCTCGGTGAGCCGGGTCATGCTCTCGGGCTTCGGGGTCCAGGCCCTGCACGACCTGGGGCTGGGCATCCCCACGGCCTACGCCGCGGCCTTCACCATCGTGGCCGCCTCCCTGATCGCCCTCACCAAGGACGACCTCAAGGCCCGGCTGGCCTATTCCACGGTGAGCCAGCTCTCCTACG
>DKEU01000028.1:4750-9249 GCA_002452635.1 Desulfovibrionaceae bacterium UBA6814
AGATCAGCCTCATGGGCGGGTTCGGCCGGCGCATGCCCTTCACCTTCGGGGCCTTCGCCATCGCCTCCCTGTCCATGATCGGGGTGCCGCCGGTGTGCGGGTTCGTGTCCAAGTGGTACATGGTCAACGGCGCGGTGAGCAACCACCAGACCATCCTGCTCGGCGCGCTCCTGGCCTCCACCATCCTGAACGCGGGCTACTTCGTGCCCATCCTCTACCGGGCCTTCTTCCTGGCCCCGGCCCCGGGGGTGGACCTGGAGCACTACTCCGAGGCCCCCAAGGCCATGGTGGCGCCCCTGGTCCTCACCGCGGCCATCTCGGTGTTCCTGGGCCTGTATCCGCAGACCTTCCTGAATCTGGTCAAGGTGTTCGGAGGGTACCCGTCATGATCGGCGAACGGCTCGGCAACTGGCTGTCCTGGCAGAGGTTGCGCGCCAAGGCCTGGGGCCGGCTGGCCCTGGCCTTCCTGGCCCTGCTGGTGGCCAGCAACCTGCTCCTGCTCCACCCGCACCACCCCCACTTCTCCCTGGAGGCCATCCCCGGCTTCTGGGCGGGATTCGGCCTGTTCTTCGCCCTGGCCATGATCCTGGTGCTCAAGAAGGTGGTGGCCCACATCATCGGCGTGTCCGAGGACTTCCATGACCGCTCTAAGTAGCGCCCACGAGGCGGCCTCCGCGGCCCTGGAGATGGTCCACACCCACGGGCTCACGGGCTTCTTCCACCCCTCCGTGGCCCTCATCGCCGGGGCCGTCCTGCTGGGCCTGTGGCAGGCCCGGGGCTGGCGGTTCTTCATCATCGCCCCGCCCCTGGCGGCCATCGCCGCGGTGCTGGCCATGGTGGGGGGCAGCGGCGAGTTCTGGCAGGTCCACTACCTGGGCCTCACCCTGACCCTGGGCCGGGTGGACCCCCTGTCCANNCATCTTCGCCCACGTGTTCGCCATCCAGGCGCTCCTGGGCTTCCTCTACGCCTACCACGTGGAGGACAAGGCCCAGCACGTGTCCGCCCTGCTCTACGTGGCCGGCGGCTTCGGCTGCGTGTTCGCCGGGGACTACGTGACCCTGTTCATCTTCTGGGAGCTCATGAGCGTGGCCAGCACCTTCCTGGTCTGGCTCAACCGCAATCCCCGGTCCACGGGCGCGGGCTTCCGCTACTTCCTGTTCCACACCCTGGGCGGGCTGTTCCTCCTGGCCGGGCTGCTGTTGCGCCACGGCGACCTGGGCACCTTCGCCTTCACCCACGTGGACCAGGCCGGGGCCCAGTACTACGACTGGCTCATCCTCATCGGGTTCTGCGTCAACGCCGCGGTGGTGCCCCTGCACGCCTGGCTGCCCGACGCCTATCCCGAGGGCACGGTCACCGGCTCGGTGTTCATGAGCGCCTTCACCACCAAGACCGCGGTCTACGTGCTGGCGCGGGGGTTCTACGGCTGGGAGGTGCTGGCGGTCATGGGCGTGGTCATGACCCTCTACGGCGTCTTCTACGCCACCATCGAGAACAACGCCCGGCGCATCCTGTCCTACCACATCGTGTCCCAGGTGGGGTACATGGTGGCCGGCGTCGGGATCGGCACGGCCATGACCATCAACGGGGCCTGCGCCCACGCCTACGCCCACATCCTGTACAAGGGCCTGCTCTTCATGGCCGCGGGCGCGGTGCTCTACGCCGCGGGCACCCAGAAGCTCACCGAGCTGGGCGGCCTGGCCTCGCGCCTGCCCCTGGTCATGCTCTGCTACATGGTGGCCGGGGTCTCCATCTCGGGCATGCCCTTCTTCAACGGGTTCGTGTCCAAGACCATGACCATCGCCGGGGCCTTCGAGGACCACCGCCTGTGGCTGGGCATCGGCATGGAGGTGGCCGCGGTGGGCACCTTCCTCTCGGTGGGCATCAAGCTGCCGTACTTCGCCTTCTGGGGAAAGCCCGAGGACAAGATGCGGGCGCTGAGGCCCATCCCGGGCAACATGATCCTGGCCATGTCCCTGGCCGCGCTGCTCTGCTTCTTCACCGGCATCTACCCGGACTTCCTGTACAACCTGCTGCCCTACTCCGGCGTGGAGTTCCATCCCTACGAGCCCTACAAGGTGCAGACCGCGTTCCTGCTCCTGGGCTTCACCGCCCTGGGCTTCTACCTGCTGCGCGCAACCGTGCGTCCCCACGCCCAGCTCAACCTGGACTTCGACTATGTCTACCGCCTGGTGGGACGGGCCCTCATGTTCCTGGTGAGCCTCCCCCTGGCCGCCATCGACGCGGTGTGGAGCGAGGTCTACGCGAAGCTTGGCCTGCGCGGCCTCATGGGCTCGGCCAAGGGCGCGGGCTGGTTCGACCGGGCGGCCATCGACGGGGTGGTGGACGGCTCGGCGGTCGCCGTGCGCGGGGCGGGCCGGGGGCTGGCCCGGGTGCAGACCGGCCGGCTCCAGGACTACCTGGCCCTGGCCACCCTCATCGGCCTGTGCGCCTTCGCCCTGGCCTGGATCCTGGGCTGAACCGCCAAGGGAGATACGGCCTATGCATGCCTATCCGGTGCTGAGCTACCTCATCTTCTTCCCCCTGCTGGCCGCCCTGGCGCTGGCCCTGTTCCGCGACGACCGGGCGGTGCGGGTGTTCACCCTGGCGGCGGGCCTGGCTGAGCTGGTCCTGGCCCTGCCGCTGCTGGCCTTCGCCACCGGCAACGGCGGGTTCCAGTTCGTGGAGCGGGTGGACTGGGTCAAGGAGTGGGGCCTGTCCTACTCCCTGGGCGTGGACGGCATCAGCCTGCTCATGGTGCTGCTGACCCTGCTGCTCCTGCCCCTGTGCACCCTCTGCTCCTGGACCTACATCCAGAAGCGGGTCAAGGAGTTCCACGTCTGCCTGCTGCTCATGACCGCAGCCTGCGCCGGGGTGTTCTGCGCCCTGGACCTGGTGCTCTTCTACGTGTTCTGGGAGGCCATGCTGGTCCCCATGTACCTGCTCATCGCGGTCTGGGGCGGCCCCAGGCGGCGCTACGCCTCCATCAAGTTCTTCCTCTACACCCTGGCCGGGTCCACCCTGCTCCTGGTGGCCATGGTGGCCCTGTACTGGCAGGCCGGGACCTTCTCCATCCCCGAGCTCATGGCCCACGACTACCCGCGGGACTTCCAGCTCTGGGTGTTCCTGGCCATGGGTCTGGCCTTCGCCATCAAGGTGCCCATGTTCCCGTTCCACACCTGGCTGCCCGCGGCCCACGTGGAGGCCCCTTCGGCCGGCTCGGTGTACCTGGCCTCCATCCTGCTCAAGATGGGGGCCTACGGCTTCCTGCGCTTCTCCATCCCCATGACCCCGCTGGCCGCGGAGTACTTCACCCCGCTCATGATCGCGGTGTCCGTGGCGTCCATCCTGTACGGCGGGCTCACCGCCCTGGGCCAGCAGGACATGAAGAAGCTCATCGCCTACTCCTCGGTGGGGCACATGGGCTTCTGCACCCTGGGCATCTTCCTGTTCAACCTGCGCGGGGCCGAGGGCGCGCTCATGATCATGCTCAACCACGGCATCACCACCGGCGCGCTGTTCATGATGGTGGGCGCGGCCTACGAGCGCAGCCACAGCCGGGAGATCGCGGACAACCTGGGCCTGGGCAAGTACCTGCCGGCCTTCATGGGCTTCTTCGGGCTCTTCGCCCTGTCCTCCTTCGGGTTCCCGGGCACCAACAGCTTCGTGGGCGAGGCCCTGGTGTTCTTCGGGGCCTTCCAGCGCAGCACGGCCTACGGCCTGTGGGCCGTGCCCGGGGCCATGATCGCCGCGGCCTACATGCTGCGCCTGGCCCTCAAGCTGGCCTGGGGCGAGCCGCCCTCCCCCAAGTCCGGGCACGGCCACTGGTACGACCTGGGGGCCCGGGAGTGGGCCTACCTGACCCCGCTGGCGGCCCTGGTCCTCTACGTGGGCCTGGCCCCGGGCATCTTCCTCAAGGTGGTGGACCCCTCCCTGGAAAAGATGCTCAGCGACTACGCGGGCCGGGTCCGGATCGCGGCGTCCCAGCCCGCCCCCCAGGCCCCCCACGTGCTTGCCGCCCTGCCGGGCGCGCAGAGGAGGAACTGACGTGGCCTTCACCCTCGCTTCGTTCCTGCCCGAGGCCTTCCAGAGCGCGGTGACGCTGGCGCTCCTCCTGCAGAGCCTGAGCGGTTCGCGCACCCTGCGCGACGACGCCTCCTGGATCCCCGTGGCCGGGGTCATGGGCGTGGGCCTGGCGGCCGCCTCCCTGGGCGCGGCCGGGACCATGTTCCACGGCGCGTACCAGGTGGACGCCCTGTCCCAGTTCTTCAAGCTGGCGGTGGCCGTGGGCTTCTTCATCGCCTGCCTGAACGCCCTGCGCCAGCCCACCCTGGAGCAGGAGCACCGGGCCGACTACTTCATGTTCCTGTCCTTCTCCGCCCTGGGGCTCATGTTCCTGGCCTCGGCCGTGGAGCTGGTGACCGTGTACGTGGCCCTGGAGATATCCTCCTACGCCCTGTACGCGGTCATCCCCCTGCGCTCCAAGGACCGGCGGGCC
>DKEU01000275.1 GCA_002452635.1 Desulfovibrionaceae bacterium UBA6814
CGGACCCGCAGCAGATGTACGAGGCCCTGTGCCGGCTGCAGGGCGGGCATGTGGACCGCTGCATGCTGTACGTGCTGCGGTGCGCGGTCCACTTCGCCACCATCGAGGAACTGGGCGAGAAACTGGGCGAGGCCCGGGGCGAGGCCCCGGACCCGCAGTCGCTCAAGTGGTGGAACTACAAGGACTGATGCTTCGCTACTGCACGGCGTTGCAGGAGGATTCGCCCTCCACGCCGGGCGCGGTGGCCTTGGCCAGGTACTCGCGCACCTGGTCGCTGGCCTTCCAGCCGGCGAAGATCTCGCGCCACTTGGCGAAGTCCAGCCGCTGCCGGTCGAACACCGCCTCGTGGCCGGACACGAACAGCCCGAACAGGTGCATCTCCAGCTTGAAGTCGCGGGAGTCGAACACCCGGTCCACCAGCCCGGCGCGGTGCCGCACCCCGTCCAGGAACCGGGCCGCGAAGATGCACACCTGGTTCACCGAGGTCTGGTAGTCCACGGCCTTGCCGTTCAGGGACTCGGCCAGGGGCCAGAGGTGCGCGTGGTCGCGCTGGATGGCCTCCTGCACCTCGGCGGGGATGTCCATGACCAGCTCGTCTCCCTCGCCCTGGGTGAGAAAATAGAACCGCAGCCAGGTCTCGAACTGCATGGCCTCGACCACTTCGGCCTGGACGCTCTGGAAATCGTCGCTCATCTTCGCTCTCCTCTCGCAACAGGGCTTCGGCCGCGGCCGGGTCCCCCTCCGTAGTCACCCGCTCCCCCGGCGTCAAGGCCGGGCGTGGCGTCCGGCCTCAGGGTCTGGTGTGAAGATGACAGGCCGTAAAGTGCCCGGGAGCCACCTCGGTCCAGGCCGGCTCCTGCGCGGCGCACGGGGCGAAGGCCTCGGGGCAGCGCGGGTGGAAGCGGCAGCCCGCGGGCGGCGCGCTGGGGCTGGGCATGTCCCCGCTCACCCGCAGGACCATGCCCTTGGCGGCCGGGTCGGGCACGGGCACCGCCTCCAGGAGGGCCCGGGTGTAGGGATGCGCCGGATGCCCGTACAGCTCGGCGGCCGGGGCCAGCTCCACCAGCCGGCCCAGGTACATCACCGCCACCCGGTCGCTCACGTAGCTCACCACGGACAGGTCGTGGGAAATGAACACGTAGGTCAGGCCGAGCCGCTCCTGCAGCTCCTGCAGCAGGTTGATCACCTGGGCCTGGATGGACACGTCCAGGGCGGACACCGGCTCGTCGCACACCACCAGCTCGGGGTTGAGGGCCAGGGCCCGGGCGATGGCCACCCGCTGCCGCTGGCCGCCGGAGAACTCGTGGGGATAGGCGTCCATGCGCTCGCGCCTAAGGCCCACCAGGTCCATGAGCTCGGCCACCCGCTCTTGCTGCGCGGCCCGGCCCATGCCGGCCACGGCCAGGGCCTCGGCCATGGAGGAGCCGATGGAAAGGCGGGGGTTGAGCGAGGAGAAGGGGTCCTGGAACACCATCTGCACCTTGCGGGGCAACTCCCGCTCCCAGGCCGCATCCCGGCCCCACAGGTCCCGGCCGGCCAGGAGCACCTGGCCCGCAGTGGGCTCCTCCAGGCGCACCACCAGGCGGGCCAGGGTGGACTTGCCGCAGCCGCTCTCGCCCACCAGGCCCAGGGTCTCGCCCCGGTCCACGGCCAGGTCCACCCCGTCCACCGCGCGCACCCACTCCCGGGCCGCGCTGAAAACTCCCCGGCGCACCGGGTAGAGTTTCTGGAGGCTGCGGGTTTCTAGGAGCATGGCAAACGAGAAAGGGGAGGCTCTTTCGAGCCTCCCCTTTATTGTCTAGCGGTACAGGGTCTGTGCCCGGTCAGGTCCCACCGACACGATGGCGATGGGCGCTCCGACCAGTTCCTCGATGCGGGCGATGTAGTCCTTGGCGTTCTGGGGCAGGTCGTCGAACTTGGTGATGTGCTCGATGGGTTCGGACCAGCCGGGCAGGGTCTCGTAGATGGGGGTGACCCGGGCCAGGGAGTTCTCCTCCTGGGGCGGGTAGTCCAGGGTCTCCTCGCCGTACGTGTAGCCGGTGCAGATCTTGAGCTCGGACAGGCCGCCGAGCACGTCGAGCTTGGTGAGGGCCAGGCCGGTGGGGCCGTTGAGGCGCACGGCCTCGCGCAGCAGCACCACGTCGAGCCAGCCGCAGCGGCGGCGGCGGCCGGTGGTGGCCCCGAATTCCGCGCCCTTGCCCTGCAGGTGCTCGCCCACCGCGTCGGAAAGCTCGGTGGGGAAGGGGCCGCTGCCCACGCGGGTGGTGTAGGCCTTGACCACGCAGATGATGCGGTCCAGCTTGCCGGGCGCGCAGCCGCTGCCCGCGGCGGCGTTGCCGGACACGGTGTTGGAGGAGGTCACGAAGGGGTAGGTGCCGTGGTCGATGTCCAGGAAGGTGCCCTGGGCCCCTTCGAAGAGCACCTCCCAGCCGTCCTCCATGCCCTGCTGCAGCGCGCCGGCCACGTCGCCCACGTAGACGGACAGACGCCGGGCCACGGGCGCCAGGACGGCGAGGACCTCTTCCGCGTCCAGGGCGGGCTGGCCGTAGAAGGCGAACAGGGCGTTCTTCTCGGGCAGGGCGCGCTCCACCTTGCGGCGCAGAAGCTCGGGATCGGCCAGGTCGCCGGCGCGGATGCCGGTGCGGGCCATCTTCTCCTCGTAGCAGGGCCCGATGCCGCGCCCGGTGGTGCCGATCTTGGCGTCCGGGGACTTGGCCTGCTCCCGGGCCGCGTCCAGGCGCTTGTGGTAGGGCATGATGACATGGGTCTTGGGGCTGATCATGAGCCGGCTGGGGGACACGTCCACGCCCTCGGCGGCCAGGCGGTCCACCTCCATGAGGAAGACCTCGGGGTCCAGGACCACGCCGTTGCCGATGAGACACAATTTTCCGGCGTGCAGGATGCCCGAGGGAATGAGGTGGACAATCAGGGACTTGCCGGCCACCACCAGGGTGTGCCCGGCGTT
>DKEU01000027.1:0-14891 GCA_002452635.1 Desulfovibrionaceae bacterium UBA6814
AAAGGGGGTGCCCCCTCCCTCTCGTCTTCCTAGCCGCCCTGTTCGGGCTTCTTGGTCTTGGCTGCGCGGGCGCGGACCGAGGCGCGGACTTCGGAGAGGGCGTTCTGGACCAGGACTTCGTCGCTGTCGAGTTCGGCGTCCTGGTCGGTGTCGGGCGCGGCGGCGAGTTGCTTGGCGCCGACCATGGACAGGCCGCGCTCCAGGAGCTTGCGGGTTTCCTTGGCGCGCTGGCCCGCGGACTTGGCGCCCAGGACCACGGCGATGAGGCGCTTGTCCCCGCGCTTGACCGTGCTCACGATGTTGAAGCCCGAGGCGGCCACGTAGCCGGTCTTGAGGCCATCCACCCCGGGCATCTTGCCCAGCAGGCGGTTGCAGTTGCGGTGGTTCACGTTGTTGTACGTGAAGGTCTTCATGGAGTGGAAGTTCAGGGACTGGGGGAACCGCTTGAGGTAGCTCTTGGCCAGGGTGAGCAGGTCTTCGGCCGTGGAGAGTTGGCCGCGGGCGGGCAGGCCGTTGGGGTTCTTGAAGGTGGTGCCGGCCATCCCCAGCTCCTTGGCCTTGCTGTTCATGCGGGCCACGAAGGCGGGGACGCTGCCGGCGATGTGCTTGGCCGTGACCAGGCAGGCGTCGTTGCCCGAGGCCACGGCCATGCCCTTCATGAGCTCTTCCAGGGTGACCGTCTCGCCGGGCTTGAGGTGCATGCGCGAGCCCCAGGCCTTGTTCACTTCCGGCCCCACGGCGACGGTGTCCGTGAGCTTGGCCTCGCCCTTGGCCATGGCCTCGTAGACCAGGTACATGGTCATGACCTTGGTGAGGGACGCGGGCGGGATGCGGCGCTCCTCGTCCTTCTGGTAGAGCACCTTGCCCGAGTCCGCGTCGGCCAGGATGGCGGCCTTGGTGTTGACCTTGAAGGCCATGGCCGGGGCGGCCAGGAGCAGGCCAAGCAGCAGCGCCAAGCCGGCTGACGCAGCGAGCCTAGAGATTTGCTTGACTTTTTTCATGACGTCGCCTCGTGCAAGGTTCTTCCGAAGTCAAAAAAAGAGCGCGTGGGAGCCGTCCCTAGATAATTTCTAGATAATTTCTAGAAAATAGGCAAGCCCCTGGCCCGCGCGGAGGGCGGAGCGCGGCGATTTCCTTCTGGGACAGGTGGGAATAGCCGAGGGCCCGGGTTGCGGCAAGGCCGGTTTCGGGCCGTGGCGGGCGGCCTGGGCTGGGCGTGGGAAGGGAGGGTCAGGCGGTGCGGGTGAAGAGCGCGGCGAAGAAGAATTCCCGCAGCGGCGAGCCCGGGGGCGTGGTCCAGGTCCGGTCCAGGCGCACGGGCGCGCGGGAGAGTAGGGCGTCCACCTGCTGTTCGTTCTCCTGGGGATTCAGGGTGCAGGTGAGGTAGGCCACCTGCCCGCCCGGGGCCAGGGCGGCCAGGGCGTGGTCCAGGATGCGGGACTGGAGGGAGAGGAGGTCGCGCAGGTCGCCGGGCCGGCGCTTGTGCTTGGTGTCCGGCCGGCGGCTCAGCACGCCCAGGCCGGAGCAGGGCGCGTCGAGCAGGACCAGGGGCACGGGCGCGGCCAGGGGCGGGGGAGCGTCGGCCCGGGCGCAGAAGGCCAGGGCAGGCAGGCCCAGGCGGCGGAAGTCCTGGCGCAGGCCGCGCAGCCGGGGCGCGCTGGGGTCGCTGGCGTACACCGGGCCGGGTTGCAGGGCCTGGAGCAGGGCGGCCTTGCCGCCGCGGCCGCAGCAGGCGTCCCACACCGGCCGGGGCCAGTGGGCAGCGCCCAGGCGGTGCATGGCCTCCTGGCCGGCCAGGCTCTGCCGGGCCGCAAAGGGGCTGGTATCGGGGTCGAAGCCCCCATAGTGAGAGATATCCGCGCCCGGGGCCAGGGCCAGGCCGGGCGAGAGGGCCATGAGGCAGTCCGGGGAGGCGGCCAGCCGGTCGAAGTGCGCCCGGGCCTCGGGGTGGTCCATGTGGAAACGCAGGCCCAGGGGGGCCGGCTGGAGGGAGGCCTCCAGGAGGGCCAGGGTGGTCTCCGGGCCGTAGGAGGCGAGCCAGAGGTCCACGATCCAGGCCGGGGCCGCGTAGTAGCGGGACAGGAACAGGGGCTCGGCGGGCTTGTCCTGGCGATGGTAGTCCGGGGAGGAGGCGTCGGCGCCCAGGCGCTGCACCGAACGCAGCACGCCGTTGGCCACCCGGGCCAGGCCCTGGCCCGAGCGGGCCTTCACCGCGCTCACGGCCCAGTCCAGCACCGCGTAGTCCGGCACCTTGTCCAGGTGCAGCAGCTCGAAGGCGGCCAGGCCCAGGATGCGGAGCATGGGCCCCGGCAGCTTGCCCGGGTCGCGCAGCAGGGTGGCGAGCAGGTGGTCCAGGCGCAGCTTGAGGCGCAGGTAGCCGTAGACCAGGCCGGTGGCCAGGGCCGCGTCGCGCGGATCGGGTTTCCCGCGCGCCAGGGCCGCGTCCAGGGCGGCCTGGGCGTCCTGGCCCCGGTCCAGGCAGTGGGCCAGGACGTCCAGGGCCAGCCGCCGGGCCGGGGGGAGTTGGGGGTTCTTCACGCGCCGGTCTCGGCCGCGGGCGAGGGGGCGGGCGGAGCGTCTTCCGCCTGGCTTTGCGGCTCGGGCCGGGAGGCCGGGTCCAGGAACAGGGCCAGGGCCTTCTCCAGGTGGGCCATGCACACCGAGGTGTCCAGGCAGGGGCCGTGCGGCCGCTCGTTGAGCACCCCGTAGACCGGGATGGGGTAGGTGTCCTGGATGCCGCTGGACAGGTCGCGCTCGCAGGCCACGGCCAGGATGAGCTTGGGCCGGGTTTGCACCACGATGCGCCGGGCGATGGTGCCGCCGGTGGCGATGGCTAGGCTCACCCCGTAGCGCTCCGAGAACTCGATGAGGTCCTTGATGGAGCACTTGCCGCAGCGCCTGCAGTTCTGGATGTTGTAGGTGAGCCGCATGTCGCAGCGGCTGTTCTGCAGGCAGTGGGGCATGAGGAGCAGGATGTCGGAGGCCGCATAGCGGCCGGCCTCGGAGCGGACCAGCTCGTTGTTCACCTTGATGAACGAGGCCCGGATGCGCTCCTTGGAGATGCCCAGCAGCCGGCCCAGCAGGGTCATGAGGGGCAGGAAGAGCTTGATGGTCACCCCCCGCATGCGGCGGGAGAAGGGCAACTGCCGGCCCAGCAGGATGTTGAGCACCAGGGACAGGGCGGCCCAGGCCACCAGCACGCCCAGGCCGGTCAGCACCCCGCCCAGGATGGTGGGGGCCAGGGGGTGGATGGTGGCCAGGCCCACGTAGGGCACCACCCACAGGGCGGCCAGGGCCAGCAGCACCAGGCCCGATGCCGCGAGGATGAGTCCGATGAACAGCCGCTTGCGCGCCGTGCGCGCCATGCGGTCCTCGGCGTCGAAGGCGTCCAGGGACTGGGGGGGCCGGGGGGTCGGTTCGGGCTTGGTCATGTTCGGTTCCATGCGTGGCCTATCCTAGCAGGCTTGGGGGAATCGGCTCAAGTCCCCTGCGGGGATTGGCAGGCCGGAGCCTGGGGTTCGCACACATAGCCGCACACGAAGGCCGTGGCCCCCATCTGCTTGCGGCCCTCGGGGGTCACGGCCGGGGTCAGGTAGATTTGGTCCGCGCAGGCGATGGCCAGCATCCCGTCCTGCTCGCCCAGGATGGTCCCGGGCGCGGCGTCCAGGGGCTTGGGCCCGCCCGGCCGGCCCGGGGCCAGGGCCAGGCGCAGGGGCTTCTTGCGGCCCGGGGCGTCCCAGAAGAAGTACGCGCCGGGCCAGGGATGCACCCCGCGCACCCGGTTGTGGATCTCGGTTGCGGGCCGGTTCCAGTCGATGCAGCCCTCGTCCTTGCGCAGCTTGGGCGCGTAGGTGGCCTGGGCCGGGTCCTGGGGCGTGCGGGTGGCGCGGCCGGCGGCGATGCGGTCCAGGGCCTCCAGCAGCGCCCGGCCGCCCAGGCTGGCCAGGGCGTCGTGCAGGCTGGCTGCGGTGTCGTCCGGCCCGATGGCCAGCTCCCGGGCGAGGATGACGTCGCCGGTGTCCATGCCGGCGTCCATCTGCATGATGCTCACCCCGGTCACCTTCTCGCCGTCCATGATGGCCCGCTGGATGGGCGCGGCCCCGCGGTATTTCGGGAGCAGGGACGCGTGCACGTTCACCGCGCCCAGGCGGGGGATGTCCAGCACGACCTGGGGCAGGATGAGGCCGTAGGCCGCCACCAGGAGCAGGTCCGGCTTGAGCCCGGCCAGCTCCTCCCGGGCCTCGGGGGTCTTGAAGTCCAGAGGCTGGAACACGGGCAGGCCCAAGGCCAGGGCCATGACCTTGGTCTCGGGCGGGCGGCACTCCAGGCCCCGGCCGCAGGGCCGGTCGGGCTGGGCGTAGACGCCCGCCACCCGGCCGCCCTCCCAGCCCACGGCGTGCTCCAGGATGGTGGCGGCGAAGCCCGGGGTGCCCATGAAGACTAGGCGGAGGAGGTCTTGCGCTTCTCCCATTTCTCCACTTTCTTGTCGTAGAACGTGCGCTTCAGCCGGCTGATGTGGTCGATGAACAGGGTGCCGTCCAGGTGGTCGATCTCGTGCTGCAGGCACACGGCCAGGAGGTCGTCGCCGTCGATGGTGATCTCCTCGCCCTCCAGGTTCCGGGCCTTGACCTGGACCTGGGCCGCGCGCTTGACCTTGCTGCGGTAGCTGCGCACCGACAGGCAGCCCTCCTCGGTCTCGATCTCGCCTTCCTTGGCCACGATGCGCGGGTTGACCAGCACCATGAGCCCTTCGCGGCGTTCCGGCCCGGTGAGGTCGATGACCACCAGCCGGCAGCATTCGCCCACCTGGGGCGCGGCCAGGCCGATGCCCTCGTTGGCGTACATGGCCTCGGCCATGCCCGCGGCGAGCTGCTTGAGCTCCGGGGTTATTTCCCCGATCTCCTTGGCCGTTTCCTTGAGCCGGGGGTCGGGGTAGGTGAGGATGGTCAGGGGCATGACGCTCCTTGGCTACTCGGCTTTTTCCCGCACCCGGATCCCCAGCTCCCGGAGCTGGCGGGTGGACACGGAGTTGGGGGCCTCGGTCATGAGGCAGGTGGCCTTCTGGGTCTTGGGGAAGGCGATGACCTCGCGGATGGACTTGGCCCCGGCCATGAGCATGATAAGGCGGTCCAGGCCGAAGGCAATGCCGCCGTGCGGCGGGGCCCCGAATTCCAGGGCCTGGAGCAGGAACCCGAACTTGGCCTCGGCCTCCTCGGCGTCGATGCCCAGGGCCTTGAACATGGCCTGCTGCACCGGCCGGGTGTGGATGCGGATGGAGCCGCCGCCCACCTCGTAGCCGTTGAGCACCAGGTCGTAGGCCTTGGCCAGGGCCGAGCCGGGGTTTTCGGCCAGCTTCTCGATGTGGCCGTCCTGGGGCGCGGTGAAGGGATGGTGCCGCGCCACCCAGCGCTTCTCCTCGGGGTCGAACTCCAGGAGCGGGAAGTCGGTGATCCACAGGGGGTTGAACGCGGCCTCGTCGATGAGGCCCATGCGCTCGCCCAGTTGCAGCCGCAGCTGCCCCAGGGCGGTGTTCACCATGTCCGCGGGGCCGGCCTGGAAGAACACGATGTCGCCCACCTGCATGCCCAGCTTCTCGGCCAGGCCGGCGCGCTCGGCGTCGGACAGGAACTTGGCGAAGGGCGACTGCCAGGACCCGTCCTCCTTGACCTTGATCCAGGCCAGGCCCTGGGCCCCGTAGATCTTCACGAACTCGGTGAGGTCGTCGATCTCCTTGCGGGTGAGCGCCGCGCCGCCGGGCACGCGCAGGCCCTTGACCAACTCGGCCGCGGCAAAGACCTTGAACTCGGACCCGCGCACCACCTCGCTCACGTCGGTGAGCAGCAGCGCGAACCGGGTGTCGGGCTTGTCCAGGCCGTACTTGTCCATGGCCTCGGCCCAGGTCATGCGCGGGAAGGGGTCGGGGAGCTGGATGTCCAGGCACTCGGCGAACATCCGGCGCACCATGCCCTCGGCCATGGCCATCACCGTGGCCCGGTCCGCGAAGGACATCTCGCAGTCGATCTGGGTGAACTCGGGCTGGCGGTCGGCGCGCAGGTCCTCGTCCCGGAAGCAGCGCACGATCTGGTAGTAGCGCTCCATGCCCGAGACCATGAGCAATTGTTTGAAAAGTTGCGGGGACTGGGGCAGGGCGTAGAACTGGCCGTGGTTCAGGCGGCTCGGCACCAGGAAGTCGCGCGCCCCTTCGGGCGTGCTCTTGGTGAGCACCGGGGTCTCGATCTCCAGGAAGCCCTGCTCGTCCAGGTAGCGGCGCACGCTCTGGGCGGCCCGGTGGCGCAGCATGAAGTTCTTGGCCAGCTTGGGCCGGCGCAGGTCCAGGTAGCGGTACTTGAGGCGCAGGTTCTCGGCCGCGTCGGTGCGGTCCTCGATGGGGAAGGGCACGGTGCGGGAGGTGTTCAGGAGCTTCCACTCGGTGACCACCACCTCGATCTCGCCGGTGGGCAGGTTGGGGTTGGCCATGCCTTGGGGCCTTGGCCGCACGAAGCCCTTGATGGCCAGCACGTACTCGGTGCGCAGGATGTGCGCCCGGGAGTGGGCCTCGGGCGCGTGCTCCGGGCTGAACACCACCTGGGTCAGGCCCGCGCGGTCGCGCAGGTCGATGAAGATGAGCCCGCCGTGGTCGCGGCGGTACTGGGCCCAGCCCATGAGGCAGACCGTGCTGCCGTCGTCCGCGCCGCGCAGGGCCGCGCAGGTATGGGTGCGCTGCCAGCCGGCCAGGGGCTCCAGGTATTTCTGGTGGTCGGCCTGCACGTCGGCCGATTCCTGTTGGATCTCGATCTGCTCGTCCATGGTGGTGTCCTTGAAGGGCGTTGTTTCGGTCTAGAGCATCTTACGCTTGAAAAGCGTTAGATGTTCTTGTGCATTTCTTTGAAATGATAGGATGTCATTTCAATTCGTTAGCTTGTTTCAAGCATGAAATGCGCTAGGCTTCGCTGCCGGGCGTCTCGAACAGGGCGGCCAGGGCGGTGAGGTCTTCCAGGGGCACTTCGGTCTGGCCGCCGCCGGCCAGGTCCTTGGCCTGCACGGTGCCGCGGTTCAGCTCGTCCGCGCCGAGCAGCAGGCAGAAGCGGGCGCCGCTCTTGCCCGCGGCGCGCAGGCGGCTCTTGGGGCTGCCCGCGGTGAAGTCCATGTCCCCGCGCAGGCCCATGCCGCGCAGGCGCTGGGCCAGGGCCAGGGCCGCGCCGGCCGCCCCCTGGTCCAGGAGGGCCAGGAAGAAGTCCGGGGCCTCGGGTTTCACCCCGGGCAGGAGCATGGCCAGCCGCTCCATGCCGATGGCGAAGCCGATGCCCGCCACGTCCGGCCCGCCCAGGTCGCGGACGAGCCCGTCGTAGCGGCCGCCGCCGGCCACCGCGGTCTGGGACCCGATGTCCGAGGAGGTGATCTCGAAGGTGGTGCCCACGTAGTAGTCCAGGCCGCGCACCAGGCGGGGGTTCAGGGTGTACTCCACGCCCTGGGCGTCCAGGGCCGCGCGCAGGGACGCGAAGTGCGCGGCGCAGTCCGGGCACAGGTGGTCGGTGATGAGCGGCGCGCCCGCGGTGGCCGCCTTGCAGCCCGGCACCTTGCAGTCCAGCACCCGCAGGGGGTTGGTGTTGGTGCGGCGGCGGCAGTCCTCGCACAGGGCCGCGGGGGCCAGGCCCGAGAAGTAGTCCACGAGGGCCTGGCGGTAGCCCGGCCGGCACCGGGCGCAGCCCAGGGAGTTGAGCTCGAAGCAGAGCTTCTGCAGGCCCAGTTCGCGCAGGTAGGTCCAGAGCATGAGCAGGACCTCGGCGTCGGCCTCGGGCTCCTTGGGGCCGAGCAGCTCCGCGTCCAGCTGGTGGAACTGGCGCATGCGGCCCTTCTGGGGCCGCTCGTAGCGGAACATGGGGCCGAAGGAGAAGAGCTTCACCACCGGCTTCTCGGCGAAGACCTTGTTCTCGATGCAGGCGCGCATGATGCCCGCGGTGGCCTCGGGCCGCATGGTGAGGAGCCGGCCCTTGCGGTCCGGGAAGGTGTACATCTCCTTCTGCACCACGTCGGTCTCCTCGCCGATGGAGCGGGCGAAGAGTTCGGTCTTCTCCAGGACGGGCACGCGCAGCTCGGCGTAGCCGAAGCGGCCGAAGACCTCGCGGGCCACGGTCTCCAAGCGGGTGAAGGCGGTGGAGTCGGGCTCGAACAGGTCGGCCACGCCCTTGATTTTCTGGATGGCGTTCATGGTCTCTCGCTTGCGGAAAAAATCCTGGGCAGCCAAGGCCCGAGCCGCATTCCGTTAGTCCATCGCCGGGCCAATGTCAAAAGCGGGATGGGACGGGCGTCAGCCCAACTGGGGCTTCGCCTCGAAGGCTATGATGGGCGTCAGGGGCCGGCCGCCGTAGAGGTCCACGCGCAGGGCCGCGAACCCGCCCAGGCTCAGTGGCAGGGCGCAGTTGAGCCAGCGGCAGGGCAGGTTGTTGCGCCAGGTGAAGGCCGGTCCGGCCAGCACGCTGCCGGAGGCCATGGGCTTGGGGCCCAGGGCGTCGGTCACCAGGCGCCGCATCTCGCCCGGGGTGTACCAGTGCGCCCGGCGCAGCCGGCCGCGCCGGGCCCAGGGCCAGGTCCGGCCCTTTTCCAGGTAGTACAGGGAGCGGCGGTTCAGGAAGCCGATGAGCAGGCCCTTCTGGGCCACCCGCGCGGCCTCCTGCAGGACCTCCTCGGGCTCGCAGGTGAACTCCAGCACCGTGAGCAGGACCGCGAAGTCGAACTCGTTGTCGTCAAAGGGCAGGTGGGCGGCGTCGCCTTGGTGCAGGTCCGCGCGGCTGCCCATGCGCTCCCGGGCGCGGCGCAGCATGTAGGGGTCGCGGTCCAGGCCGCTGACCTCGAACCCGGCCTCCCAGAAGGCCTCCAGGAACAGGCCCGGGCCGCAGCCGATCTCCAGGAGCTTCTGCCCCCGCCGCGGCCACTCGGCGATGAGCCGCTCCAGGAGCGCCCGCTCCCGGGCATAGGCGAACGCCCCTGCCCGGGACAGGAACCACTCCTCGTACCGGCGAACGGATTCCTGGTCCATGGTCCCCAGCTTACGCGTTCTCCTCCACCGCCACAACCGCCAGGGTCGTCGGCCCGTGCACGCCGCGGACCTTGACCAGTTCGATGTCCGCGGTGGAGGAGGGGCCGGTGATGCAGTGGATCGCGCTGGGCGGCCGGCCGCTCGCATCGCGTTGGGCTTCCAGCCAGGGACCCAGGTCCGGGATGGCGGGCAGGAGGGCCGTCTCCCGGGTGACCAGGGCCAGGTGCACGGGCGGGAAGAGCGAGGTCGCGCGCTCCTGGCCGGGCCGGGCGGCCACGACCACGGTGCCGGACTCCAGGATCACCGCGTCGGCCCCGGTCACGCCCAGGTCGCACTCGGCCGCGGCCTCCTTGAATTCGGCCGGCCCCTGGTCCGGGAGCACCACCTCCACCCCGGCCTTGGCCAGGGTGTCGGCCAGACCCAGGCGGGCCAGGGCCGGGTGGTCCCAGAGCACGGCCCGCCGGACCCCGAAGGCCTTGACCAGGGAGGCCAGGGCTCCCCGGGCCTCGGCCGCGGAGCGGGCCAGGGCGAAGCGGCCGCCGCTGGCCGTGATCTCCCGGGACAGGGCCGGCCAGTCCGGGGCGGACGCCTGGTTCGCAGCCGGGAAGGCCGGGGCCGCCGGCCCAGAGGTCACGGGCGCGCCGGCCAGGGCGTCTTCCAGGGCGGACAGTATGCGCTCGCGGGATTCGTCGCTCACGGCTGCTCCCCTCCGGGCTTTTGGGGCTTGAGCTGCCCGGCCAGGGCCGGCCAGGCCTTGCTGAACGGGGTCTTGAGCCGGGGCGGCTTGCGGGTGCGGGTCCAGGCCCGCAGCCCCGGGGCCAGGCGGGAGGCCAGGGCCAGCGACGGATCGAGGACGCGGGCCAGGGCGGCGGCCGCCCGGAACAGGCCGGGCGAGCCCGCGACCTTGACGAAGAGCTTGGCCGCCCCCGGAGACAGGGGCGGGCCGCCGCGCTCGGCCGGGTTGGGGAAGCCGGGGTCCTCGGCGGCCTTGCGCCGGAGGGCCATGATGACCCCGGGCAGGTCGATGCGGGCCGGGCAGACCTCGGCGCAGGCCCCGCAGCCCGTGCAGGCGAAGGCCAGGTCCCGGCCCGAGCCCTTGCCCAGGAGCGGGGTCACGCAGGTGCCGATGGGGCCGCAGTATGGGCTGCCCCAGGCGTGGCCCCCGGCCTTCTCGTACACCGGGCAGACATTGAGGCAGGAGCCGCAGCGCAGGCAGCGCAGGGTCTGGCGCAGTTCCGGGTCGGCCAGGATGCGGGAGCGGCCGTTGTCCAGGAGCACCAGGTGGAAGCTGCGCGCCCCGTCGCGCTCGCCGTCGCGGCGCGGGCCGGCCAGGAAACTGGTGTAGGTGGACATCTTCTGGCCCGTGGCGCTGCGGGCCAGCACGGCCAGCACCGCCGCGGCGGAGGCCGCATCCGGCACCACCTTCTCGATGCCCATGACCGCGGCGTGCACCCGGGGCGCGGTGGTGCTCATGCGGATGTTGCCCTCGTTCTCCACCAGGACGATGGTCCCGGACTGCGCCAGGGCCAGGTTCGCGCCGGTGACGCCCAGGTCCGCGCGCAGGAAGCGGCGGCGCAGGGTGTCGCGGGCGATGCGGGTCAGCTCCTCGGGCTCCTCGGTGTAGTCCGCGCCCAGCTTCTTGGCGAAGAGCTCGCCCACCTGGCGGCGGTTCTTGTGGATGGCCGGGGCGATGATGTGGGAGGGCGGCTCGCCGGCCAACTGGATGATGTACTCGGCCAGGTCGGTCTCGTAGACCTCCAGGCCCGCGGCCTCCAGGGCCGGGTTCAACTGGATCTCCTCGGTCACCATGCTCTTGCCCTTGACCGCGGTGGTGGCCTCGGCCTCCTGGGCGATGTCCACCAGGATGGCGCAGGCCTCGGCCGCGTCGGCGGCCCAGTGCACGGTGCCGCCCAGGGCGGTGACGCTGCTCTCCAGTTTGCGCAGGAGCTCGGGCAGGCGGGCCAGGGCCGCGTCCTTCACGTCGCGCACCAGGTCCCGGGCCGCCTCGCCGCCGGCAAAGGCGGCGAACGCCTTCTTGCGGTTGCCCTGGAAGTGCAGGGCCGCGGCCCTGAGGTTGGCCTGGAGCTGGGCGTCGGCGCAGGCTGTGGCGGAGCGGGAGGCGAAGGTGGCGGGGCGGCTCATGACGCGCCTCCGCTATCCAAGACCTCGGCCAGGTGCAGGCACCGGAGGTTCTTGTCCGGGAAATTCTTCTCCAGGTGGCCGCGCAGGTTGAGCAGGCAGCTCGGCTCGGCGCAGATGACCGCCGCGGCTCCGGTGGCCACCAGGTCCTCGGCCTTTTCCGCGGTGAGCGCGGCCGAGACCTCGGGGAACTGCACGGAGAAGGTCCCGCCGAACCCGCAGCAGGTGGCGGGCCGGGAGGGCTCGCGCAGGTCCAGGCCGCGGACCTTGGCCAGGAGCTTGCGCGGCTGCTCGCGCACGCCCAGGGTGCGGGAGACCTGGCAGGAGTCGTGGTACGCCGCCACCAGGGGCAACTCCGCGCCCAGGTCGTCGGCGCCCAGCACGTCCACCAGGAACTGGGACAGCTCATAGGTCCGTTCCGCCAGGGCGCGGGCCGCCGCGGCCCGGGCGGGGTCGCCGGCCAGGAGCTTGGGATAGGCCTTGACCATGGCCACGCAGGAGCCCGAGGGGGCCACCACCGGGTCCGGGCCGTGGAACACTTCCAGGAAGCGGCGGGCCAGGTCCCGGGCCTCGGCCGAACGGCCGGACTTGTACAGGGGCTGGCCGCAGCAGGTCTGGCCCTCGGGCAGGGACACCTCGGCCCCGGCGCGGGCCAGCACCCGGGCCGTGGCCGCGGCGATCTCCGGGGCCAGGTTCTCCACCAGGCAGGGCACGAAGAGTTGGACGCGCACGGGCTCACTCGCAGGGTTGCGCCCGCCCGGAAGCCGGGCGGGCAAGGCCCGCATCATGCCCCCAACCCCGCGGCAGTTCAAGCCGTTTGTCCGGCCGCGCCGGACGGGGCGTAAAACCGCCGGGAACGGCGCGCACTGCACGCGCCGCTCCCGGCGGATTCAGGCGGGGGGTTCCGCTAGGCCGCGGCCTTGGCCACGGCGGCCAGCACCGCGGCGTAGTCCGGCTCGTCCGCGACCTCGGGCACCAATTGGGTGTAGGTCACCTTGCCGTCCTTGCCCACCACGAACACGGCCCGGGCCAGCAGGCGCAGGGCCTTGATGAGCACGCCCCAGTTGTTGCCGAAGGAGGCGTCCCGGTGGTCGGACAGGGTCTGCACGTGGTCCACCCCGGCGGCCCCGCACCAGCGGGCCTGGGCAAAGGGCAGGTCCATGCTCACCACCAGGATCTTCACGTCCTTGCCCAGCTTGCCCGCCTCCTGGTTGAAGCGGCGGGTCTCGGTGTCGCAGGTGGGGGTGTCCAGGGAGGGCACGGCGCAGATCACCAGCACTTTTCCCTTGTAATCGTTCAGGGTCTTGGGCGCGAGGCCGTTGTCCACCAGGGTGAAGACCGGGGCCGGGTCGCCCGGCTTGGGCAGGTTGCCGGCCAGGTTCACGGGGTTTCCCTTCAGGGTGACGGAAGCCATGGGCATGTCTCCTTCGGTCCTAGGCAAAGACCTTGTTGTTCTTGAGTGTTTCCGCCAGGCGGGCGAGGTTCGCGCCGTGCGCCCGGGCGGCTTCGAGTTGGCTGTCGTCCAGGCCCTTGGGCGAGAGGTCCTCGTTGTGCGCCCGGCCGTAGGGGCCCCACTGCAGGCCGGCCTTGGCGTAGCCCCCCAGGTGCTTGGACAGGGGCAGGATGACCAGGCCCAGTTCGGCCAGGTTGGTGAGCATGCCGAGCATGGTCAGCTCCACGCCGCCGCCGCCGTTGCCGAAGCCCGAGCCCGAGGCGAAGACCGCACCGGCCTTGCCCACCAGCAGGTTCTTCATCCAGGCCGCGCTGCAATGGGAGTCGATGAACTTCTTCACGCGCCAGTCCATGCCGCCCATGTGCACGGGCGAGCCCAGCGCGATGCCGTCCGCGGCCACCAGGTCGTCCAGGGTGGCGGCCTCGGCCTCCTTGACGAGTGCGGTTCCTCCTGCGGACTGCACGCCCTCGGCCAGGGCCTCGGCCATCTTCCGGGTGCTGCCGTAATCGCTGGCAAAGACGATGAGTATGTTCGCCATGGTGGTTCTCCTTGGTCGTACGCGATGAAAAGCCGGCCGGAAGATTCCGGCCCCAATGGTACATGGTAGCCGGAGTCCGGCTTCTGTCAAGCGGGAGGGAGGAAAAAGGGGGGTCAGTCCGGGTCGCGGCCGGGGCAGTGGCCGTCCCGGCCGCCCACGTGGGTGCCGTCAAAGGACGCGGCGTCCTCCAGGGGCTCCACGTGGATGGTCACGCGCAGGCCGGGCAGGGCTGCGTGCAGTTCGTCCTCGATGGCGCAGCACAGGTCGTGGGAGGCCTGCACCGTGGTCGCGCCCGGCACCAGCAGGTGGAAGTCCGCGAAGCGCTCCCGGCCGGCCTTGCGGGTGCGCAGGCCGTGGAACTTGGTGCCGTGGTCCGCGTGCTTGCGGATGGCGGCCTCGATGCGGGCGATTTCCGCCTCGGGCAGGGCGTGGTCCATGAGGGCGTCGGCCGAGCGGCGCATGAGGGAGAAGCCGGTGAAGCAGATATTGGCGGCCATGGCCAGGCCGATGATCGGGTCCAGCACGTTCCAGCCCGGGGGCAGGAAGAGCAGGCAGGACAAGCCCACGATCATGCCCGCCGAGGTCCACACGTCGGTGAGCAGGTGGCGGGCGTCGGCCTCCAGGGTGATGCTGTCGAAGCGCTTGGCCGCGTCCAGCATGCTGCGGGCCACGGCCAGGTTGATGAGCGCGGCCAGGGCCGCCACCAGCATGCCCAGGCCCAGGTTGTGCAGGGGCGCGGGGTGCAGGAAGCGGTTCACCGAGGCCACGGCGATGCCCCCGGCCGCGGCCATGATGAGCAGGCCCTCGGCCCCGCTGGAGAAGTACTCGGCCTTGCCGTGGCCGTAGGCGTGGGTCTCGTCCGCAGGCTTGTGGGCCACGGTCAGGGCCCACAGGGCGAGCAGCGAGGCCGAGAGGTTCACCACCGACTCCACCGCGTCCGAGAACAGGCCCACCGACCCGGTGAGGCCCCAGGCCCCGAACTTCAGGGCCAGGGTGGCCAGGGAGGCGGCCACCGAATACTTGGCGTAGCGGGTGGGAGCGGGCGACATCGTCCCATCATGCCCCTTTGGGCAGCGGGGGGCAACGGATGAAAATGAAGGGGATTTTCATTCCCCGCGGCAGGGGGTACCAAAAAAGCGGCCCGTACGGGCCGCTTTCTAATGCTGGAGTCAGGCTTCGCCTTCGTCCACCAGCTCCACGCTCACCTTGGCCGCGCCCGGAGGGCCGCGGGTCTCCAGGGACTTGACGAACAGTCCGTCCGAGGCCCGGAACCAGTAGGTGGAGCTCCAGAATATGCTGCGGAAGTCGGGCAGGGTGAAGCGCACCCGCACCGTGGCCACGTCCTCGCCGTCCACCCGGATGGTCTCTTCGGCCTCGCGGATGGCCTTGAGCTTGATGACCTGGTTGTCTTCGGGTTGGGTCATGTAGAAGACCGTCTCCGGGGTCCCGGCCAGGACGTAGTCGCGCATGAAGAGGATGGAGCCGTACCAGGCGGTGTCGTCCACCTCGAACTCGCGGGACACGGCCTTGCTGCCCAGGGTGCCGGAGAGGACCATGCGCCGGCCCTGGCGCACCAGGGTGAGCTTGCCGCCGTTGCCGTCCTCGTAGCCCTCGCGCAAGGTGGAGAAATCCGCTCCGGCCTCCACGGTGCGGGTTATGCCCGGCTCGGTGGCCACCAGGGAGATGCGGCCGCCCTCCTGGCGCACCCGGTATTCGCGCAGGTT
>DKEU01000027.1:14930-16569 GCA_002452635.1 Desulfovibrionaceae bacterium UBA6814
AGCAGGGTGGGCAGGGCAAGCAGGGCAAGAAAGGCGAACAGGATTCGGCGCATGCGATGGCTCCGGCGTGAGACGGGGATATACATACCAGAATCCTTCGGGGCAGGGAAGCGTTTCGTTACAACCGGCCCCGCATGGCTTGCCTCCGCCGTCCGATTCTGGCAGGTGCAGGCGAACCAGTGCAGCGAGGAGATTCCAATGGATATGCTACCCATCCGCCGCGCCATCCTGTCCGTGACCGACAAGGCCGGGCTGGTCGAGTTCGCGCGCTTTCTGTCCGACGCCGGGGTGGAGCTGGTGTCCACCGGCGGCACCAGGAAGAAGCTGGCCGAGGCCGGGCTGCCGGTCATATCGGTGAGCGAGGTCACGGGCTTCCCGGAGATCATGGGCGGCCGGGTCAAGACCCTGCACCCCCACATCCACGCGGGCATCCTGGCGGACAAGGACAACCCCGGCCACCTGGAGACCCTGGAGAACCTGGGCCTGGCCCCCTTCGACCTGATCTGCGTGAACCTCTACAACTTCGCCCAGGCCAAGGCCCGGGGCCTGGACCTCCGGGCCGCGGTGGAGGAGATCGACATCGGCGGGCCCACCATGCTGCGGGCCTCGGCCAAGAACTTCCACTCCATCCTGGTGGTGCCCGGCGTGCAGCACTACCCCCGGGTCATGAAGGAGCTGGCGGCCCACGACATGCAGGCCCCCCTGGCCCTGCGCAAGGACCTGGCCGTGGAGACCTTCGCCGCCACCTCGTCCTACGACGCCATGATCGCCGGCTACCTCGGCTCCATGTCGGCCTGAGGCTGGACAGGGCCGGGATGCTGCTTACCAGGAAAGAGAATCCAGCGAGTGTGAGGGGCCTCCCATAGCCGAGAAGATCAAGGGCAACACCCAGGGGCTCAAGGCCAGCCATCTCAAGGCCTTGGAGCGGCTGTACACCCGGCGCTATCCGGCCCGGGGGCTCATGACCCCGGACCAGGCCCGGGAGTTGGCGCTCATCTCCCACGGCATGGGCCGGCAGGTGGGGCTGCTCCTCAACCGGCACGGCCGGCCGCACTGGGTCATCGTGGGCACGCCCCACGGCATCTACATCCCGGACCTGTCCAAGGTGCGCCGCGGCCCGGGCCGGCTGCGCGGCCTGGCCCTGGTGCATACCCACCTGGGCGAGGAGCCCCTGACCCAGGAAGACCTCATGGACCTGCTCTTCCTGCGCCTGGACGCCATGGCCGTGCTCACCGTGGGCCAGGAGGGCATGCCCCGCTCCCTGCACCTGGCCCACCTGCTGCCGCCCAACCCCGAGAACAAGGCCTACGAGATCCTGCCCCCGGCCCCGTACCACCGCCTGGACGTGGACCTGGCCTCCCTGGTCGAGGCCCTGGAGGACGAGCTGGAGCGCACGGGCAAGCCCCTGGCCCCGGGCCCCGGGGCCGGGATGGGGGCGGGCGAGGCCGCGCCCGTGGAGCGGGCGATCCTGGTCAGCGTGGACACCGCGCCCCGGCCGGTCCAGGAGGCCTCCCTGGCCGAGCTGGCCGAGCTGTGCCGCACCGCGGGCCTGGACGTGGCCGGCAGCATGGTGCAGCGGGTGCACCAGGTGAACCCGGCCACCATCCTGGGCAAGGGCAAGTTCGCGGACCTGGAGGTG
>DKEU01000022.1:0-5500 GCA_002452635.1 Desulfovibrionaceae bacterium UBA6814
GCAGATGTCGCCCAGCACCGGGTTGCCCGAGGCGTCCTGCTTGCCGGACACGTCGCACAGGTCCTGGCCCGCGCCCTCGGCCACCACGATCACCGCGTGGTTGCGCCGGCGCAGCCGCCGCTCCAGGGCCAGGAGCAGGCCGTCCTCCCCGTCCAGGGAGAAGGGAACCTCGGGCACCAGCACGAAGTTCACCTCCTTGAGGGCCAGGGTGGCCTGGGCCGCGATGAAGCCGGATTCCCGGCCCATGAGCTTGACCATGCCGATGCCGTTGGGCGCGCCGGTGGCCTCGGTGTGGGCGCATTGGATGGCCTCGGTGGCCTTCTCCACCGCGGTGTCGAACCCGAAGGACTTGAAGACGAAGTTGATGTCGTTGTCGATGGTCTTGGGGATGCCGACGATGCTGATCTTGAGGCGGCGTTTGCCCACCTCGTCCTGGATGCGCTGGGCCGCGCGCATGGAGCCGTCGCCGCCGATGATGAACAGGGCGTTGACGTTCATCCGCTCCAGGGCGTCCACGATCTCCTCCGCGGACTGGTGGCCCCGGGAGGAGCCCAGCACCGTGCCGCCGAACAGGTGGATGTCCGCCACCTTGTCCGGGGTCAGCTCCCAGATGGAGTGGCCGTAGCTGGGGATGAAGCCCTGCAGGCCGAAGCGCACGCCCAGCACCGCGCTGACGTTGTAGTTGTGGTAGGCCTCCATGACGATGGAGCGGATCACGTCGTTGATGCCCGGGCACAGGCCGCCGCAGGTGGCGATGGCCAGCTTGGTCTTGGAGGTGTCGAAATAGGTCTTGGGCCGCGGCCCGGCGATCTCGAAGTCCAGGGTGGAGTCCAGGCCCACGCTGTCGTCCAGGTACTTGGTGAAGTGGATGGTGGCCGAGGCGTCGTCCGGGGTGAACCGGCAGTACCGCATGGGCGAGGGAATCTTGCACTCGCCCAGGGTGGGGATGGCGGTGTCCGGGCTCTTCTGCTTGGGGCTCTTCTTGCTGGGCATGGCGGGCTCCGTGGGTGCCGGTTGGGGCCGGTGTAGGCCGTATGCTCTCCCTATACGTTTCCCCGGGCGGGGACAAGGCGTGGCTGTCCGCGAAGCGGCCCCAACCTATACATTTTCCCCGGCGCAGGCTAACAGGCGCACACAACAGGTGCAAGGACCGACGCGTTATCTCCAGCCAGGGGGACCCATGCCCGCCACTGCGGCGCTCTACTACCGGCCCGAGGGCTTCGACACCACCGGCGCGCGGCTCCTGGGCCGGCACTCGGCCGGGGCGGGCATGCTCCGGGGCTGGGTGCAACACGGCGCAGCCCACACCCTGCACTGCCATACCGACACTGCGCAACATTTCGATGACTTTCGCCGGCGCATCGCGCCGTACAACCGGCAGGGCAAGGCCGCAGCCTGGGTGCGGCCCGGCGACGCCGCGGCCCTGGCCCAGGTGGGGGCCCTGCACCTGCCCATGCCCGGCCTGGCCGACGCGGCCTGGGTGCGCCGCCACACCGGGCAGCGGGGATACAGCGTCACCGGCCTGGTGCACACCCTGTGCAGCAAGGAGGTGCTGGCCTCCCTGGGCGACCTGCTCACCGCGCCGGTGCAGCCCTGGGACGCGCTCATCTGCACTTCCACAGCGGCCAGGGCGGTGGTGGAGCGGGTGCTGGACGACCACGCCGCCTTTCTGGAGTCCCGGGTAGGCGCGCGGCCGGCCTGCCCGGTGCGGCTGCCGGTGATCCCCCTGGGCGTGGACAGCGCGGATTTCGCGGCCCGGGGCCGGGACCCGGAGCGCCGCGCCCGGCTGCGCGCGGACTTGGGGCTAGCCGACAACGACGTGGCGGCCCTGTTCTTCGGCCGGCTCATCTTCTACGCCAAGGCCCACCCCGCGCCCATGTACCTGGCCCTGGAGCGGGCCGCGGCCAGGGTGGCGGCGCAGGGCGGCCGGCTGTGGCTGCTGCACGTGGGCTGGTTCGAGAACGAGAAGGAGCGTGGGGCCTTCCTGGAGGCCCCGGCCGCGTTCTGCCCCTCGGTGCGCAGCGTGTTCCTGAACGGCCGGGTGGACCGGGTGGCGGAGGACGCCTGGGCCGCGGCGGACTTCTTCGTGTCCCTGCCGGACAATGTGCAGGAGACCTTCGGCCTCACCCCCATCGAGGCCATGGCCGCGGGCCTGCCGGTGCTGGGCGCGGACTGGGACGGGTACCGCGACACGGTGCGGCACGGGCAGGACGGGTTTTTGGTCCCCACCTGTGCGCCCGGCCCGGGCGGCGGGTTGGACCTGGCCGCCCAGTACGCCGCGGACGCGCTCAACTACTCCACCTACGTAGGCCACGCGGCCATGGCCACGGCCGTGGCGGTGGACGCCTGCGCCGAGTACGCGGGCCGGCTGGCCACGGACGCAGGCCTGCGCCGGGCCATGGGCGAGAGCGGGATGGCCCGGGCGCGGGAGGTTTTCGATTGGAAGGTGGTGGTGGCGGCCCACGAGGCCCTGTGGGCCGAACTGGCCGAGGCGCGGCAGTCCGCGCCCGAGACCGCCCCGGTCCCGGCGAACGGGCCGGCGTCCTCCCGGTTGGACGACCCCTTCCGGGCCTTTGCCGGCTACGCCACGGCGGAACTCGCGCCGGGCGACCGCCTGGTTGCCGGCCCCAACGCCGCGCCCGAGCGCCTGGCCCTGCTGCGCGCCACCTGGATGACCGGCTTTGGCGCGGCCTTGCGCCCGGTCCCGGAGGCCCTGGACCAAGTCGTGGCCCTGGCCGCCCGCCAGGGCGGGGCCACCGCGGCCGAGGCCCTGTCCCTCCTGGCCCCCGCCGATGCCCGCCAGATGGCCACGGCCCTGCGCGGCCTGGGCTGGTTGCTCAAGTTCGACGTGCTGCGGCGGGGGGATATCTCAACGTGAAGGCTCATGGTGGAACCGGGGCAAGGGCATTGACACCTGTTACCATAATGGTTACAGATCATAATCAAGAGCTTTGCACACAAAGGGCTTGAGGCGTTTTACAACACCGGGTCCGTGCGGGGGATTCAATCCCGGCACGCTGAGCGGCTAGGCCGTATCTTGGACCGTCTGGATTCGGCGTCGGAAGTTCGGGACATGGACGCGCCGGGGCTGGTGTTGCACCCGCTCAAGGGAACCTTGAAAGGCCATTGGGCCGTGAAGGTGTCCGGCAATTGGAGGCTCACGTTCCGCTTTGAAGGTGGAGACGCGTATGTCGTCGATTATCAGGACTACCACTAGGATGACGCCATGAAGACCCGTACCCGTAAGCCTACCCATCCCGGGGCCATCATCCGGCACGACTATTTGGAGCCCCTGGGCCTTTCCGTCACCGCCCTGGCCGCACACCTGGGCGTCTCGCGCAAGCACCTCTCCCAGGTTTTGAACGAGAAGGCCGGGGTCACGTCGGGCATGGCGTTGCGCCTTTCCCGCGCCTTCAACACCACTCCCGACCTTTGGCTCAACCTCCAGCGTAAACGGGACCTGTGGGAGGCGGAGCACGAGGCCTCGGATTGGCGCAAGATTTCGCCCCTGCCCGGATTGGGAGAAGGGGAAGGAAAGGCGGCCATGGCGTAAACGGGTTCCAACCTTGTCCAGAATATCTGTGGGTAATCCCCTGGGGGGAGTTGGCGATACATCAATCTATGTCGTGTAGCGCCTTCCTCATCTCCTCCACCCCGTTCACCGTGGCGAAGCATGCTCCCCCGCGGCAGAGCTGGGCTGCGGCGCGGGGGTGTGCACCTACTGCGGCCAGGGGGTCCGGGGGCGGGGCCAGGGTCACGGCCAGGTCGGGAAGATAGCGGCGGTCCAGCTCGCGGCGGATGGAGCGGGTGGGCTCGGCCTGCGGGTCGCCGGTGAGGCGCACGTCCAGGCCGGGGGTGCGGGCCAGGTCCAGGGCGCAGAGGAACAGGGCGTGGCCGAAGGGCGCTCCCTCCACCTGGGTGCCGAAGGCCCGGGCCAGGGCCTGGGCCTTATCCATATATATAGGCTCGCCCGTGAGCCGGAAGAGCCGGGGCAGGAGGAGCAGGGCCGCGGAGTTGGCCGAGGGCAGGGCCGCATCAAAGGCCTCCTTGGGCCGCAGCAGCAGCTTCTCGCCCGCAGCCGCGGTCAGGAACAGCCCGCCCGCGTCCGCATCCCAGAAGTCCGCCAGCAGGATGTCCACGAGTTGCCGGGCCTGGGCCAGGCGGTCCTGGTCCAGGGTGGCGGCGAAGAGCTCCAGCAGGCCCCAGGCCAGGAAGGCGTAGTCCTCGGCCATGCCGTCCACCGCGGCCTCGCCCTCGCGCCAGCGGTGCAGGAGCCGGCCGTCGGGCCGCTGCATGCGCGCCCGCACGAAGTCCACGGCCCGGGCCGCATCCTCCACCATGGCCGCGTCGTCCAGGGCGCGGCCGGCCAGGGCCAGCCCGGCCGCGGCCAGGCCGTTCCAGTCGGCCAGGACCTTGTCGTCCCGGTGCGGCCGCACCCGGCCGCCGCGGGCGGCCAGGAGCTTTTGCCGCGCCGCCTCCCAGCGGGGCTCCAACTCCGCGGGCAGGGGCGCGGGGAAATTGAGGATGTTGGCGCCCGTGTCCCGGCCCGAGGCCTCGTCGCGGAAGTTGCCCTGCCGGCTCAGGCCCATGCGGCCGGCCCAGAATGCGGCCTCGTCCCGGCCCAGCGCCTGCTCCAACTGGTCCAGGCTCCATACATAGAACCGGCCCTCCTCGCCCTCGCTGTCCGCGTCCTCGGCCGAGAGCAGCGCGCCCTCGGGATGCCGCAGGTCGCGGCGCAGGTACTCGGCCACCTCGCGGCAGACCCGGGCGAAGAAGGGATCGCCCGTGGCCTGGCAGGCCTGGGCATAGGCCAGGAGCAGCATGCCCTGGTCGTAGAGCATCTTCTCGAAGTGGGGCACCAGCCAGCGCGCGTCCGTGGAATAGCGGTGGAACCCGAAGCCCGCCTGGTCGAAGAGCCCGCCCAGGCGCATGCGGCGCAGGGTGTGGGTGGCCAGGTGCAGCACCGCATCCTTTTCCTCTTGGCCGCTGGTGCGCTGCCAGGCCCGGAGCAGGAACAGGATCTGGTGCGAGGAGGGGAACTTGGGTGCGGCCCCGAAGCCCCCGTGCGTTGCGTCGAAGTGCTCCGCGAAGTGGGCCAGGGCCGCGCCGAACGCCCGGTCCGACACCTCGGCCGGCGGGGCCGGGGCAAAGGCCCGGGCCATGCCGGCGGCCACCCGGTCCGCGGCGGCGCGCACCTGGCCCCGGTCCTCGGCCCAGGCCCGGCCGATCTGGCGGGTGAGCTCCATGAGGCCCATCTGGCCGAAGCGGTTCTCCCGGGGCAGGTAGGTGCCGGCGAAGAAGGGCTTGGCCTCCGGGGTGAGGAGCACGGTGAGGGGCCAGCCCCCGCGGCCGGTGAGCATCTGGCAGGCGGCCATGTACACCGCGTCCAGGTCGGGCCGCTCCTCCCGGTCCACCTTGATGCACACGAAGGTGTCGTTGAGCAGGGCGGCCGCGTCCGGGTGCGCGAAGCTCTCGTGGGCCATGACGTGGCACCAGTGGC
>DKEU01000022.1:5543-5675 GCA_002452635.1 Desulfovibrionaceae bacterium UBA6814
TTGGCGGCGTGCTGCAGCAGGTAGGGGCTCTTCTCGGCCGCGAGGCGGTTGGTCCGGGCCATGGGTCCTCCAGGGGGTTGGCAAATCTTTACCTAGAGTGGGTCCGAACCGGGGGCAGTCAATGCGCAAAAA
>DKEU01000022.1:5707-6791 GCA_002452635.1 Desulfovibrionaceae bacterium UBA6814
CTATTTCTTGGCCTTGGGCTTGGCGGTCTTGCGCTTTTCCCACAGCCGCATGGACTTCATCTTCTTGCGCCGCTCGCGCTGGAGGGCCTTGCACACCAGCGGGGTGCCCTTGGGGTAGCCCCACTTCTCCTTGTACTCGGCCGGGGTGAGGTCGTGGCTGGCCAGGTGCTTCTTGGTGATGACCTTGAAGGTCTTGCCGCACTCCAGGCAGACGATGGACTTCTCGCGCACGGCCTTCTTGGGGTCGGCCGCCGGCTCCTGGGCCTCGGCGGGCAACCCTTCGGCCCCACCAATGGAGCGGATTCCATCGGCGAGCTTCCGGACCATGGAGGTGATCTCCTCCTCGGTCATGGTGCGCACGCTGGCCTGGGCTTTTACGATCTCCAGGGCTTCCTTCAAATAATCATCCATGGTGCTCCTCCATTGCGTTGGGGCTCAGCATTAATATTTGGACAATAATAGTCCATGCCTGATTATTGTCAAGAGAAAAACGTCAATTTTTCGGGTTTTAAAATGGCATGGCGTGTTTTTCCAAAGGAGCGCTGCATGGTGTGCATGCTCCACTGCGCAGACGTGATCGGTAGGATACAGAGGCGCTACGGGGCGGAGCAGGCTGCTGCGGGAGGAGGGGGCGGAGCCGGGCAGGAGGACATGGCGCAGCATCGGAGGAGTAGCTGTACCGGCATGATTTCATCCATTCGGCGTCTGATCCGCACCATGGGAATGCCATGGTGTTGCACACGTCGAACAGGGCGCCCCGAACCTTTTGCGGGTATTTCCCTGATGCGGAGGAGGGTTTCTTATGGCGTGTTTAAAAAAGTCTTGACTTTTTATAAGATTCAAGCATCCCTATCCTTTGCGGCATGGTGTTGGGGTGCGCCCGGCGCCGGGTGCGTTGGAACCCGGCGTCCTGCTTGGCGGTTGCAAGTCCCTTCCCTCTCCAGTACTGAAGAAAGCCGCACGGGCGCGCCACGAGCGGTTCTATTTCCTCTGGGCGGTTTGGGGACAGGAGTCGGGGTAAGGTGAGCAAAGGGAAGAGCACATCCACCGAGCGGCTCTTGGAGATCATCCGCGGCGACAAGGC
>DKEU01000062.1 GCA_002452635.1 Desulfovibrionaceae bacterium UBA6814
ATAGAGTTCGCCCGTGTCCTGGTCGAGGCGCGCCCCATGGCAGCCCCGGAAACCGCTGAAGACCTCGCGGTAGCTGCCGTCCTCGGACAGGAAGCCGGCCGCCCCCGGGATCCATAGGGTGACCAGGAGGCCTTGGGCGGTGGGCACGGCGCAGTTGACGTGGGTGGGCTGGAGGTCCGTGGGCGGATAGTGTTCCTTGATGTCGTCGCTTTCGGACAGGGCATAGCCGATCCCGTATTGGGCGGGCATGGGGAGGCGCCGGATGACCCGACCTGCGGCGATGTCGATTTTGAGCACGGCGTTGGCGGGGGCCGAGGTGACCCAGGCGCATCCCCCGTCGTCGGCGTGCACGGTGTGGCATCCCGCCAGCCACGGGTCGGTGATGGTTTGCACCACCTTCAGGTCCGGATCCAGCACTTCCAGCCGGTCCGAACCGACCACGAGCAGCCGGTCGCCGGCGAAGTCGGCGAACTGCACCTTGTAGCCCGGGTCATAGCGGGCCAGGAACTCGGGGCGGCAACAGTCGTCCTCGCAGAGCCGCCACAGGGTGAGCGCACCGTCGTAGGGCACCGATTTCTTCACCCCGGGCAGGGAGGCGAAGGGGGGGAGGGCGTCGAGCCTGCCGGGGGCGAACCGTTGTCCCAGCGCGTTCAGGCTGGCCCTGGCCTCCATGAAGTGCCGGCTGGCGTGGGTGACGCATAGAATCTTCATCTCACCACCGTCGTTGGGCGGATGCTCGTCGCATGGTCGGCTGTGCCCGCATCAGCGAAATTGGTTCGGGCAGGAAGACGGGGCGCTCTGCCCGACAACCTGTTCCACCTTGAGCGCGATCCGGGCCGAGTCCAGCTGTTCTTGCAAGGGAATGGGCCAGGGGCCGCCGCGCACCAGGCAGGCGGCCAGGGCCTCCAGCTCCTCCTTGAGCCCCTTGTCCGGGGTGCGGGAGGTCCAGGCCGGGGCCTTGGCCCCGTATACCTGCAGCGAGACGTAGTTGTCGAGGGAGGCCACCTTGCCGTCGGCGAAGACCTCCATCTGCTCCTTGGGGAAGGAGCCGTGCCCCAGGGCGGTGTAGGCCAGGGAGCAGACCGAGCCGTCGGCAAAGGTCACCAGGGCGGTGAAGTTGTCGTTGCGCCGCCATTGGGGCGCGGCCGGCATCGCCGCGGCGGCCATGACCTCCACCGGCCGGGAGCCGGTGAGGGCCAGGAACAGGTCGTAGATGTGCACCGCCTCGCCCAGGTTGCGGCCCCCGCCCTCGGGACCGTGGGTCCAGTGGTCCGGGGGCAGGTAGCCGGCGTTCATGCGGTAGGAGGCCATGAGCGGGGTGGAGCGGCCGGCCAGGGCCTCCTGCAGGCGGCGCACCGGGGGAGAGAAGCGGCGGTTGAATCCGGTCATGAGCACCGGGCCGTCCGGGTTGGCGGCGTAGAAGGCCGCGATGCGCTCCAGCTCCTCCCGGGTCAGGCACAGGGGTTTCTCCACGAACACGTGCTTGCCCGCGGCCAGGGCGGCCAGGGCCATGTCCGCGTGCAGGTGGTGCCGGGTGCAGACCATGACAAGGTCCACCGCGGGGTCGGCCAGCACCTCGGCGAAGTCGGTGCAGGCCCGGGCCGCGCCGAAGCGGGTGGCCGTGGCCTTGGCGTTGGCCCCGGTGCGGCTCATGACCGAGACCAGGGCGAAGTCCTTGTGCAGCTTCATGAGGTTGGGCAGGTGCGCGCCCTGGGCAAAGGCCCCGGCCCCGGCCACCGCCACCCCCACCCGGTCGCCCTTGCCTGCGTGGGTGCGCAGCGGCACGGTGCGGGCCAGCACGTTCTCGCGTTCGGGATAGGCCAGCACCACGGCCAGGGGCTTGGTGGCCTCGTCCTTGAGCCCGGCGTAGGCCTCGGCCGCCCGGTCCACGGGGTAGACCCGGCCCAGGAGCCCCTCCAGCGAGATCTTGCCCTCGGCCAGGAGCCGGAGGTACTCGGCCATGTTGCGGTTCTCGGTCCAGCGCACGTAGGCGATGGGGTAGTCGCGGCCGCCCTCCTCGTACAGCGGGTCGTAACGGCCCGGGCCGTAGGAGGTGGAGATGAGGAAGTCGATCTCCTTGGCGTAGAAGTCGGGACGCCGGAGATGCAGGCCCACGTCGCCCACCAGCACCACCCGGCCCTTCTTGCGGCAGGCCCGGAAGGCCTGGGACACGATCTCGTCGCTGGCCGCGGCTGCGGCGATAAGCACCGCGTCGGCCCCGAACCCGTCGGAGCGGCGCAGCACCTCGGCGATGAAACCCTCGGGGTCGGTCGGCGCGGCCGCGTCCATCCCGTGGGTCCGGGCCAGGGCCACCCGGTCCGGGTCCAGGTCCGCGCCCACCACCCGGCAGCCCGCGGCCTTGAGCAGTTGCACCGTGAGCTGGCCCAGGAGCCCCAGGCCGATGACCGCCACGGTCTCGCCCAGGGTGGGGGCGCAACGCCGCACGCCCTGCAGGGCGATGGCCCCCAGGGTCACGGTGCAGGCCGCGTCGAAGTCCAGGCCGTTCGGGACCTTCACCGCCAGGTTCACGGGCACGTTGGCCACCTCGGCGTGGCTGGCCACCCCGGCCCCGGCGCAGGCCACCCGGTCGCCGGGCGCGAAGCCTTCCACCTCGGGGCCTGCCGCGATGACGATCCCGGCCGAGGAGTAGCCCACCGCGTCGCCCGCGGCCAGCACCCCGCGCACCGCATTCACGGTGCGGGCCAGGCCCTCCTCCCGGAGCATCCGGAAAGCCAGGGCCACCTGCTCCGGATGCTTGAGGGCGCGTCGGTACAGGGGCATGGCCGAGAGCCGCACCCCGGCGGACTCGGTGCCCACGCTCACGCAGGAGCGGGCGGTGCGGACCAGGAGATGGCGGGGCCCGACCTGGGGTGCGGGCACCTCCTCCACCACGGCCTCGCCCTTCCTGATGAGGATCTGCTTCACCGCCAGACGCCCCGGGTGTCGATGACGATCTTCTCGGCCAGGGCCTCGCGGGGCACGGCCTTGAAGGGTTTGTGGTCCACCAGCAGGAGCACGATGTCCGCCTCGCGCAGGGCCTGGTCCAGCCCGGCCAGGGACACGTTGGGCAGCCCGGCCAGGACCGGCGGCAGCTCATGGATGTAGGGCTCCACGGCCAGGACCCGGCCCGGGATGTGCCGGGCCAGTTCGGCCGCGATGGCCAGGGACGGGCTCTCCCGCAGGTCGTCGATGTCCGGCTTGAAGGCCAGGCCCAGGCAGGCCACCACCGGCGACTTGAACCGGTCCGCCGCGGCCATCACCTTGTTCATGACGAAACCGGGCTTGCCGTCGTTGATTTCCCGCGCTGCGCGGATGAGGCGCGCCCGCTCCGGGGCGGCATCCACGATGAACCAGGGGTCCACCGCAATGCAATGGCCGCCCACGCCCGGGCCGGGCTGCAGGATGTTCACCCGCGGGTGGCGGTTGGCCAGATCGATGAGCCGCCAGACGTTGATGCCCAACTGGTCGCAGATGAGGGAGAGTTCGTTGGCGAAGGCGATGTTCACGTCGCGGAAGGCGTTCTCCGTGAGCTTGGCCATCTCCGCGGTCTTGTCGTCGGTGAACAGGATGTCGCCCTTGACGAAGATTCGGTAGAGTTCGGCCGCGCGCTCGGCGCAGCAGGGCGAGTGGCCGCCGATGATGCGGTCGTTTTCCACCAGTTCGCGGATGACGTGGCCGGGCAGCACCCGCTCCGGGCAGTGGGCGAAATGGATGTCGCCGCAGGTAGAGCGATCCCGGTGCAGGTTGAGGTCGGGCCGCAGCCCGCGCAGCCGTTCCACGATCTGTCCGGTTGTCCCCACCGGACAGGTGGACTCGAGGATCACCAGGTTGCCCGCGGCGAGCACCGGTGCGATGGCGTCCAGGGCCGCGAACACGTAGGTGAGGTCGGGCTTCTTGCCATCCATGAAGGGAGTGGGCACGGCGATGACGAAGGCCTCGGCCGGCTCGGGCGTGGTCACTGCCCGCAGCTTGCCCGAGTTCACCGCGCCGCGGACCAGCACGTCCAGTTCGGGCTCCACGATGTGGGCCCGGCCCTCGTTGATCTTGGCGACTGCGGCCGGGTTCACGTCCACGCCCACCACGTCCACCCCGCGGGTGGCCAGGGTGGCGGCGGTGGGCAGGCCGATGTAGCCCAGCCCAATGACCGATATCTTCTCAAAGGGTTGGCGCATAGGGGGTGGGGTCCTCTCCCAGCAGCCGCTGGGCGATGCGGCGGGCGGCTTGGCCGTCGCCGTAGGGGTTCACGGCCCGGGCCATGGCCGCGTAGTGGGCCGGGTCGTCGAGCAGGCCCAGGGCCTCGGCCACGATC
>DKEU01000102.1 GCA_002452635.1 Desulfovibrionaceae bacterium UBA6814
GGCCCGGACCTGGCCCACATCGCCCGGGACAAGGCCGGGGCCATGGCTGCCGGCTCCCTGGCGGTGACCGGCCCCCAGGCGCTGGCGGCCCTGGCCGAGCTGGAGCCGGCCGCGGTGGCGGCCGGCGCGCCCCTGTGTTCGGTGGACGACGCCCTGGCCGCCTGGCCCGCGGCCCGGGAGGTGGCGGACGGCCTGGACCTGGCCATGCCCGGCCCGCACCAGCGGGAGAACGCGGCCCTGGCCCTGGCCGGGTTCTTCCTCATGTCCGGCAGCCTGGGCGTGAAGCCGGACCCCGCGGCCTGCGCCGCGGCCCTGGACGCGGCCCGGCTGCCCGGCCGGCTGCAGCGCGTGCCCGGGAATCCCGCGATCTGGCTCGACGGAGCCCACAACCCGCCGGCCCTGGCGGCCCTGCGCGACGCCCTGCCCGGCCTGGGCCCGCGGCCCGCAGCCCTGGTGTTCGCCTGCCTGAAGGACAAGGACCTGGACGCCATTGCGCCCCTGGTCCTGGGCCTCACGGACGGCCCGGTGTTCGTGCCCGAGCTGCCCGTGGCCCGGGAGCGCGCCCGGCCCGCTGCGGAACTGGCCGCGGCCCTGGGCCCCCGCGCCCGGCCCGTCCCGGACGTGGCCGTGGCCCTTGCTTCAGCCGGGCAGGCGGGAAGCCCGGTTCTGGTGGCCGGGTCCTTGTATTTGCTCGCCGAGTTCTTTAGCCTGCGGCCGGACCTTTTGGGTCTGGCGGGCCCGGACTTTTCCCTGTCCGATGACGCGACGTGAGGAGAGCATGGCAAATCTCTTTCGGCACCTTCCCTCGGTGGACGAGATACTGACCGCCCTGGCCGGCGATCCGGCCCTGGCCGGCCTGCCCCGCGCCCTGGTGCGCGACCAGGTGAACCGCTTCCTGGACGAGCGGCGCGGGGACATCAAGGCCGGACGGCTGGCCGACGCAGGCGAGCTCACCCTGGACGCCCTGCGCCCGGCCCTGGCCGAGTTCGTGCGCGCCGGTTGCCGGCCGCACTTCCGGCGGGTGCTGAACGGCACGGGCGTGGTGATCCACACCAACCTGGGCCGCTCCATCCTGGCCCAGGAGGCCATGGACGCGGTGGCCGACGCCTGCGCCCACTACTCCAACCTGGAGTTCAGCCTGCGGACCGGGGAGCGGGGCAGCCGCTACAGCCACGTGGAGGACCTGCTCACCACCCTCACCGGGGCCGAGGCCGCCCTGGTGGTGAACAACAACGCCTCGGCCGTGTTCCTGGTGCTGGACACCCTGGCCCGGGGCCGCGAGGTCATCGTGTCCCGCGGCCAGCTGGTGGAGATCGGCGGCTCGTTCCGGATTCCCGACGTGATGGCCCGCAGCGGGGCCAAGCTGGTGGAAATCGGCACCACCAACCGCACCCATCCCCGCGACTACGAGAACGCCGTCACCGAGGACACGGCCGCGCTCATGAAGGTGCACTCCTCCAACTACCGGATCATCGGCTTCACCGCCGAGGTCTCGGCCGAGGAGATGGTGGCCATCGGCCGGGAGCGCGGCCTGCCGGTCATCGAGGACCTGGGCAGCGGCAACCTCTACAATTTCGCCTCCCTGGGCTTCGCCCACGAGCCCACGGTCCAGGAGGCCGTGGCCGCGGGCCTGGACGTGGTGAGCTTCTCCGGGGACAAGGTCCTGGGCGGGCCCCAGGCCGGCATCATCGTGGGCCGGAAGGAGTATATCGGCCGCATCAAGAGGAACCCGCTCAACCGCGCCCTGCGCATCGACAAGATGACCCTGGCCGCCCTGGAGGCGACCCTTCGCCTCTACCTCGACCCGGAGCTGGCGCGGCGCAAGGTGCCGACCCTGGCCATGATCACGGCCGGCCGCGAGGAGCTGCTGGCCAGGGCCAGGCGTCTGCGGCGTCGGCTATCCAAGGACATGGCCGGGCTGGCGACGGTCGGGGTGAAACCCGGATTTTCGCGCGTGGGCGGGGGCTCCTTCCCGGAGCAGGACCTGCCCACCAGCCTGGTGACGGTCGCGCCCGCTGCCATGGATGTGGAGGCCCTGCGCCAGGGGCTTCTGGCCACGGACATCCCGGTCATCGGCCGGGTGGAGGACGGGCGCTTCTGTCTCGACCCGCGGACCCTCATGGACGAGGAGTTCCCGCTGGTGGCCGCTGCCGTACGGTCGGTGCTGGTCGCAGATGCGGACTGAAGAATGGCAGGATACGTGACACTGCGCGCCGCATGCCCCATGCGGCGCATCAAGGAGAATATATGACCAAGGTTCCTGTGCGGCCGGAGATGGAGGGCTTCAAGCCCTATTCTCCGGGCCTGAGCATCGACGAGATCAAGAAACGCTACGGGCTGTCGCGGGTCATCAAGATGGCCAGCAACGAGAACCCGCTGGGCACGTCGCCCGTGGTCCAGGCGCGCCTGGCCTCGGCCTCCCCCTTGGCCTTCCGCTACGCCCAGGCCGGCTCCCCGGCCCTGAGCGAGGCCATCGGCGCGCATCTGGGCGTGCCGGCGTCCTGCGTGGTGGCCGGCAACGGCTCCGACGAGATCATCGACCTGCTGCTGCGCGTGGTGGCGCGGCCGGGCATCGACAACGTCGTCGCCTTCAGGCCGTGCTTCAGCATCTACGACGTGCAGTCGCGGCTGTGCGGGCTGGAATTCCGTCAGACCGACCTGAACGCCGACTTTTCCTTTCCCTTCGACGCGCTCCTGTCCCTGACGGACGAGAACACGGCCCTGGTCTTCGTGACCAACCCCGACAACCCTTCGGGATACGCCTGTCGGGCCGACGAACTGGTCGCCCTGGCGGCCAAGCTGCCCCCGCGGGCGCTGCTGGTCGTGGACGAGGCCTACGTCGATTTCGCCGAGCCCCTGGACGAGTTCACCATGCTGCCGCACTTCGGCAAGATCCCGAACCTCGTCATCCTGCGCACCTTCTCCAAGATGTACGGGCTGGCGGG
>DKEU01000093.1 GCA_002452635.1 Desulfovibrionaceae bacterium UBA6814
ACCATGATGTTCGGCCAGGGCGAGACCCTGGCCCAGCGCATCGAGCACCTGGAGCGGGTGCGCAGCCTGCAGGACGAGACCCACGGGTTCACGGCCTTCATCCCCTGGACCTTCCAGCCCGAGCACACCCGCCTGCCCCGGCCCGAGGCGTCCTCCAGCGAGTACCTCAAGTTCCTGGCCCTGTCCCGGCTGTACCTGGACAACGTGCCCAACATCCAGGCCTCCTGGGTCACCCAGGGGCCCCTGGTGGGGCAGTTGGCGCTCTTCTTCGGGGCCAACGACTTCGGCTCCACCATGATCGAGGAGAACGTGGTGGCCGCCACCGGCGTGAGCTTCCGCCTGCCCGAGCCCGAGCTGCGCCGGCTGGTGGGGCAGGCCGGGTTCACGCCCCGGCGCAGGGCCATGGATTACACGCTGATGCCCGATCCGGCAGGGATGTAAGGGAGTTTGCGGGAGGGCCATGCCGAGCACCCTGGTCATCGCCCATCGCGGCGACAGCGCCCACGCGCCGGAGAACACCCTGGCCGCGTTCCGGGCTGCTCTGGACGCGGGCGCGGACATGGTGGAGTTCGACGTGGGGCTCACCCGGGACCTGGTCCCGGTGGTCCTGCACGACGCCACCCTGGACCGCACCACCGACGGCCGGGGCAAGCTGGCCGCCTGGTTCCTCGAAGACATCGCCCGCCTGGACGCGGGCTCGTGGTTCGGGCCGCGGTTTGCGGGCGAGCCCATCCCCACCCTGGAGCAGGCCCTGGACCTCCTGGCCGGCCGGGCCGAGGTGAACATCGAGGTCAAGCCCGAGGTGCTGGAGCAGGTGAGCCCGGAGCAGGCCGCGGCCCTGGTGCTGGGGCCGGTGCGGCAGCGGGGCCTGCTGGGGTATGCGCTTTTCTCCAGCTTCGCCCCCGCGGTGCTGGACGCCCTGCGCGCTGCCGAGCCCGCGGCGCGGGTGGGGGTATTGGCCGACCGGGGGTATCCGCTCCCCGCCATTGCGGCCCGGCTGCGCGAACTGGGCGCGGCCTCCTACAACCCGGACGAGCGGGACCTCACCCCGGACCTGGCCGCCGCGGTCCACGCGGCCGGGGCCCTGCTCCTGCCCTGGGCCCGGCGGGGCCGCAACACCGCCGAGACCATGCGCCGCGCCCTGGAGCTCGGCGCGGACGGCTTCTTTGCCGACGACCCGGCCCTGCTGCGGGGCATCGTGGAATCCCTGCGCTGATCCAGGCGAGTTCCGAGAAAAATACCCCTAGGGGGTTTACAGGTGCGGTCGCTGTGTTTATGTGTACGGCAATCGCGAATTTCCATTCCCTTTGGAGGTGCGACATGATCAGCCAAACCGATCGCGGGGCCTGGAGCCCCTACGTGGCGGGAGCGCTCTCGGGCCTGCTGGCCGTGGCCTCGGTGCTGGTGGCCGGCAAGTACCTGGGGGCCTCCACCACCTTCGTGCGCGGCGCGGGCATGCTGGAGCAGTTTGTCTCGCCCGAGGCCGTGGCCACCCTGAGCTACTACGTCAAGGAACAGCCCATCTTCGACTGGCAGTACCTGTTCGTGCTGGGCATCTTCGCGGGCGCGTACCTCGCGGCCAAGCTGGGCAAGGATTTCAAGGTGCAGGCCGTGCCCGACATGTGGCAGGAGCGCTTCGGCAAGGCCCAGGCCCCCCGGGCCGTGGTGGCCTTCCTGGGCGGCATCGTGGCCATGTACGGCGCGCGCCTGGCCGGGGGCTGCCCCAGCGGGCACGGGCTGTCCGGCCTGACCCAGATGGCCTTGAGCGGGTTCATCTCCGCTGCCTTCTTCTTCATCGGCGGGATAATCATGGCCCGCATCGTCTACCGGGGCAGATAGCCGGGGAGCCAGCTCCCGCAATCGCCACAAATATAATTTATTGAAAAATACCAAGGTATTTTTCTGCGAAGGGAGGGCCTACCCATGGAACTGATATACGGACTCGTCACCGGCATCATCTTCGGGTTCCTGACCCAGAAGGCCCGGGTGCTGCGCTACGACAAGCAGCTCGGGGCCCTGCGGCTCAAGGACCTGACCATCGTGAAGTTCATGCTCAGCCACATCATCGTGGCCATGGTGGGCATCTACCTCTTGCACGACCTGGGCCTGGTGAAGCTCTCGGTGAAGAGCGCGGTGCTCGGCCCCAACATCGTGGGCGGGCTGCTCTTCGGCCTGGGCTGGGGGCTCCTGGGCTACTGCCCCGGCACCTCCCTGGGCGCGGTGGGCGAGGGCCGCATGGACGCCCTGTGGGGCATCGCGGGCATGCTGGTGGGCGCGGCGATCTTCGCCCACACCTACGACGCGCTCCAGGCCACGGTGTACACCTGGGGCGACCTGGGCAAGCTGACCCTGCCCGGCCTGTTCGGCATCAACCACTGGATCGTCATCGTGGCCCTCGGCGCGGCCTATGTCCTGATTCTTCGGGCAATCGAGCGCAAGGGCTTGTAACCCGCAGGCCGTTGAAAATCCCGCGATGGCGGCGTTGCCGCGAAAACTCCAGGCCCTCACGTATTGCCAGATACGCTCGGGCCTGGAGTTTTCTCGCGCCTTGCCCTCGCGGTTTTTGAACGGCCTGCGCCATACCAGGACCGGGAATTCACGCGTGCGGCGTCCGGCCAGGCCGCTGTCCGCTTGCGCCCACCCCACCTATCTGCTAGGTCAATCCCTCTCGTCACGGAAGCGTTTCGTCACCGGTGTGGCGCCTGGTCTTCAAAACCAGTGAGCGGTCGAGAGGTCGCTGGTAGGTTCGACTCCTATACGCTTCCGCCACGCAGCCAACGGCCCGGGAAACCGGGCCTTTTTATTGCGGGGTGGGCGCGACGCATGCCGCCGCCGGGCAACCCCCCCTTTACCCCCCAAGTTTTTATCCATATAGCAGCGGAAAGGGGTGGTTATGGCTGTTGCTGATTCGCACGCGTTGCCGGGGGAGGTGGCGCAGAAGATGGAGGGGCACGGGCTGTTCGCCTGCACCGACTGCGGGGCGTGCGCCGAGGCCTGTCCGCTCACCGGCGCGCCGGGGCTGGACAAGGTCAATGCCCTGGCCATCATCCGGCTGCTGCTCGCCGGCGATCTGGACGCGGCCCGCGCGGCCCAGTTCCCGTGGTCCTGCACGGGCTGCGGCCTGTGCGCCCGGGCCTGCCCCGTGGGCGTGGACCTGCCCGGCATCTTCCTGCGCCTGCGCGGCCTGGCCGACCGGTCCCAGGTGCCGCCGCTCCTGGCCCAGGGCGTGGAGCGCATCGTGCGCTCGGGCAACACCCTGGACATCCTGCTGGAGGACTACCTCCAGGTGCTGGCCGACCTGGGCGCGGAACTGGCCCGGGAGTGCTGCCCCGGGTTCTACGTGCCCGTGGACCGGCAGGGCGCGGACCTGGTCATCTTCCCCAATTCCAAGGAAATCTTCGCGGACTTCGACGACCTCAAGTGGTGGTGGAAGATCTTCTACGCCGCGAACGAGAACTGGACCGTGCCCAGCCACAACTGGGACTCGGTGGACTGGGCCCTGTTCGTCGGCGACTTCAAGACCAGCCGGCTGCTGGCCCGGCGCAAGCTGGACATCCAGCGCACCCTGGGGGCCAAGTACCTCATCCTGCCCGACTGCGGGGCCAGCTCCCTGGCCTGCCGCAAGACCCTGGACCGGGACGAGGCCCAGGGCCGGGCCGGCGTGCCCGAGGCCGGGCTCCACGTCCTGTCCTTCTACGACTACCTGATTTCCCGCATCAAGGACGGCCGCCTGCAGTTCGACCCGGCCGTGCACGCGGGCAAGACCTTCGTGTGGCACGACCCCTGCGAGCACGGCCGCGAGCTGGAGCGCTACTGCCAGCGCAACTGCTATGACGAGCCGCGCTGGATTCTGGACCAGGTGGTGGAGAAGCGGGTGGAGTTCTCCCCCAACCGCGCCGAGAACTACTGCTGCGGCGCGGGCGGCGGCAACTGGCCCACGCCCCACGAGGGCATCAGCGCCTACCACGGCTGGCGCAAGGTGGAGCAGATACGGCACAGCGGCGCGGACGTGGTGGTGGTGGGCTGCCCCAACTGCCGCGACCAGATACGGCACCGCCTGCCCCGGCACTACCCGGGCAGCGCCTGGGAGGTGAAATACCTCTGGCAGGTGGTGGCCGAGGCCCTGGTGATTCCCCTCAAGCCCGCCTCGGAAATAACCCGCCTGGAGGCCGACGCGCGCGCCCAGTGGGAGCGCCTCGGCGTCATGTACGACGGATAGGAGCCCCCAATGGCCGCCGATATCTTCGCTTCGCGCATTCTGGTCCTGGGCTGCGGCAACGCGCTCGCCGGCGACGACGCCGTCGGGCCGCGGGTGATCGATCTCTTGGACGGAAACCCGGACCTGCCGTCGGGCGTGGTCCTGCTGAACGCCGGCACCACCATCCAGGAGCTGCTCCTGGACATGGCCGTGGCCGATTCCCGGCCCGAGCGCCTCATCATCGTGGACGCCACCCTGGCCCCGGACCGCCAGCCCGGCGACTGCTGGGAGGTGGACCTGGCGTCCACGCCCTCGGGCCTGGCCACGGACCTGCACGCCTTCCCGGCCCTGACCGAGCTGGGCATGCTGAAGAGCGCCCTGGGCGTGGACGTGCGGGTGGTGGCGGTGCAGGCGCAGCACATCCCGGCCGCGCCGGCCGAGGGCCTGTCCCCGGCCGTGGCCCTGGCCCTGCCCAACGCCGTGGAGCTGGTCCTCTCCCTCTGCCGCGAATAACCCCCAACCCTGCGGAGGTCCCATGCCCCAGGACCCCAAAGCGTCGGCGGATGCGCTGGCTGCCCAGCTCCAGGCCATGGTGGACGAGGATTCCGTGGAGCGGTTCGGCCAGGATGCCGTGGAGCGCTGGAAGCACCCGCGGCGGCAGGGCGGCCTGCCCCTGCCCTCGGCCGTGGGCAGCCACAGCGACCCTGCCGGCCGCGCCGTGACCATCTATCTCCAGGTCGAGGACGGCTGCATCACCCGCGCCGGGTACGACGGCTCGGGCTGCGGCACCTTCCTGGTCTGCTGCGACGTGGCCGCGGAGCTGGTGGAGGGCCTGACGCCCGCCGAGGCCGCAACCTTCGACGCGGACCGCATCATGGCCGCCCTGGCCGGCCTGCCCCTGGAAAAGAAGGACTACGCCGAGACCGCCGCAACCGCGGTGCGCGCCGCCGCGCAGGCGGCGTTGGGCGGGGAACCGAGCAAGACAACCGGCACCGGCGATTCGTGAATTGATGGGATGG
>DKEU01000034.1:0-5579 GCA_002452635.1 Desulfovibrionaceae bacterium UBA6814
TCACGAACCGCCCCTACCCAAGAAACGGGCCTGCGCGTCGGCAGGGCTCTCTTATGTAGGGGCGGATCGCGATCCGCCCTTCTTCATTGCAGCCGCGCCTTCCCCTACTCCCCGGGCGCGCGGCCCGAGATGCTGGCGATGAGGTCCTCCAGGTCGGGCTCGCCCGACACGTCGAGGGTGTCGTCGCCCGCGCCGGGGCCGGGGACGTGGGCAACGGGCGCGGCGGGGTGCTGGGGCAGGCCGGCGTCGTAGTCGATCAGGGGCGAGAGGTGGGTGGGCTCGGACGCGGACTCGGGCGAGGGCTTGAAGCAGACCGAGGGCGGGGTGAAGACCGGCTTCTTGTCCAGGAAGTCCGAACGGTAGCGGGCAAAGGTGAACATGCCCTGGGCCTTGTTCATCTCCAGGGCGCTCTCCAACTGGGAGAGACGGTTCTCGCGGATGAGGCTGCGCAGGGCCGGGGTGCCCTTGGCGATGGACAGGAGCGGGGCGCGGAAGCCCTGCTTGTCCAGGAACACCAACTGCTGCACCACCACCCCGGCCAGGCTGGTGGAGAGCTGGAAGCGGACGAATTCCTGGGCCTCGGGCGCAAAGGCGTTGCACATGCGGTAGACGGATTCCTCCACCGTGGCGGCGTGCAGGGTGGCGAAGACCAGGTGGCCGGATTCCGCGGCGTTCAGGGTGAGGCGGATGGTCTCGGCCTTGCGCAGCTCGCCCACCACGATGACGTCCGGCGCCTGGCGCAGCACGTCCAGGAGCCCCTGCTCGTAGGTCGGGAAGTGCACCCCGTGTTCGCGCTGCTCCACAAAGGAGCGCAGGGAGGGCATGCGGTATTCCACCGGGTCCTCCAGGGTGACGATGTGGGCGGCGCGGTTGCGGTTGATCTCGCCCACCAGGGCGGCGATGGTGGTGGTCTTGCCGCTGCCCGTGGCCCCGCAGAAGAGCACCAGGCCGGAGCGCAGGGCGGCCAGTTCCTTGAGGTCGGGCAGCAGGTTGAGCTGGTCCAGGGTGGGAACCTTGCCGGGCAGGAAGCGCACGGCCATGGACAGGCCGCGCAACGTGCTGAAGATGTTGAGACGCAGCCGAGCGCCTTGCAGGGACAGGGCCAAGTCCACGGACCAGCGGTGGCGCAGCACGCCCTTCTGGCGCGGGTTGAGCAGGTTGGAGACGAGCTGGTCCACTTCCTGGGAGCTGAAGGTCACGTCCTTCTGCACAAAGAGCTGGCCGTGCCGGCGGCAGACCACGGGGTGCCCTCCGGCCACGTGCAGGTCGGATATCTCCTGGGCCAGACAGGCCTTGACCAATTTCCTGAACTTCTCCACAGCGTATCTCTCCTTGCTGGCGCAGTGCCCTGTTTTCACTAGTAGCAGTGGGCCGAAATGGTGTACAGTCCCAGACTACGGACCTTGGATACGCGTGTTGGAAAATCTCTTTTCTTTTTCAAGAAATCATCCTATGCATACGCGCAATCCACACGGCAAAGGGGCAGAAAGCAAGACTTGGCGCGCATTCCAGAGTCTATAGGGATATAACCTAATGAATACTATATACTCGCGTTTTTGCACCATGCTTTGCCTGGCCATGACCCTTTTGCTCCTGGCGGGCGCGTCTCCACAGGCGCACGCCGCAGGCCAGGAGGTGGTGCTGGGCATGTCCGCCGCCTTCACCGGGCCGTCCCGCGGCCTGGGCATTGAGCTCTACCGCGGGGCCATGGCCTATTTCCGGCACGTGAACGACACCGGGGGCCTGTACGGACGCCCCATCACCATCCGGCCCATGGACGACGGGTACAATCCCGGCCCGGCCATCCTGAACACCATCCAGCTCATCGGCCAGGACGACGTGCTGGCCCTGTTCAACTACGTGGGCACGCCCACCGTGACCCGGGTGCTGCCCCTGCTCAAGAAGTTCGAGGACCGCCACATCCTGCTCCTGTTCCCGTTCACCGGCGCCGAGCCGCAGCGCCAGCCGCCCTACGACGCCTACGTGTTCAATCTGCGCGCCTCCTACCTCCAGGAGACCTCGGCCCTGGTGGCCCGGCTGGTGGCCCTGGGCCGCACCCGCATCGCGGTGTTCTACCAGGTGGACGCCTACGGCCGCAGCGGCTGGAACGGGGTGCAACGGGCCCTGTCCACCTACGGGCTCACCATCGCGGCCGAGGCCACCTACCGCCGCGGGGCCAGCTTTGCGGACTCCATGGCCGAGCAGGTGCGCATCATCGCCAAGGCCAAGCCCGACGCGGTGGTGTCGGTGGGCTCCTACGAGGCCTGCGCAGCCTTCGTGCGCGACGCCCGGGAGGCGGGCCTGGACGTGCCCATCGCCAACATCAGCTTCGTGGGCAGCCAGAACATGCTGAACCTGCTGCGCGCCTCCTGCGAGTCGGGCAAGGCGGGGTACTGCGCGGGCCACATCATCACCCAGGTGGTGCCCAGCTACGAGGACGCCTCCCTGCCCACGGTGGCCGAGTACCGGGAGCTCATGGCCCGCTACGCGGACACGCCCCTGCCCGAGGCGGCCCGGCAGGAAGGACCGGCCTACGAACCCCTGCCCTGCTGCTTCACCAGCTTCGAGGGCTTCCTGAACGCCAAGACCCTGGTGGAGGCCCTGCGCGCCTTCGGCCGCCTGCCCCGGCGCGAGGAGTTGGCCCAGGCCCTGGAGTCCTTCACCGCCGGCGACGTGGGCCTGGGCGTGCCGGTCTCCTTCGGCCCGACCCGGCACCAGGGTTTCGATGCGGTGTACTTCACCACCCTGAGCCAGGGCGCGGTGGTTCCCATCCGCGACTGGACGGAGTGGGGCAAGTGAAGCTTTCGGCCCTGCACGCCCGGATGCTGACCGTCACCATCGTGCTCTTCGGGGTGGTGGCCACCCTCTCGGCCGTGCTGACCATGGACATCCTGCGCCGCCACCTGACCGACGAGTACGTGAGCAAGGGCACGGCCATTGCCGAGAGCATCGCGGCCCAGGCCGCGGAGCTCATCCTGACCCGGGACCCGGCCACCATCCAGGCGGCCATGGACCAGTACCTGCAGCTCGAGGGCGTGGCCTTCGTCTACGTGGTGGACGACACCGGCCGCCTGGTGTCCCACACCTTCTTCCCGGAGCCGCCCGCGGAGATGCTGGGGCAGCCCGGCGATCCCCAGCGCGTGAGGGTGGCGCACATGGAAACCCAGGGGACGGGCGGCCACATCCACATCGTCGCGCCCATCCTGGCCGGGGCCGCGGGCTACGTGCACGTGGGCATGGACAAGGCCATCATCGCGCGCCACCTGTGGTCCGCGGGCCTCAAGCACGTGGGCCTCATGCTGGTGGTGTTCATGGTGTGCTCCGTGGTCCTCTACATCCTGGTGAACCGCATCTCCCGGCCGCTCACCGAGCTGACCGGATACGCCGCCCGGCTGGCGGCCAAGGATTTCGACACCCCCATGGAGATCACCGCGGGCGGCGAGGTGGGGGCCCTGGCCTGGACCATGCGCTTCATGGCCGGGGAGATTTCCGGCCTGGTGGACGGCCTCACCCGGGAGGTGGACCGCTCCACCTCGGACCTCAAGGAGACCCTGGGCCGGCTGCGGGCCATCATCGGCAACATGGCCGACGGGCTCCTGGTGCTGGGCGAGGACGGCCGCATCACCCTGGCCAACCCGGCCCTGGGCCAGATGTACGGCCTGGACCCCGCAGCCCTGGGCGGACAGGAAGCCGAGCCGTGTTTCGGGCCGGTGGTGGCGGACCTGGCCAACCAGGCCATGGAGAGCCCGGGCCGGGCCGTCGAGGCCGAGGTGCCCCTGGCCGGCAGCCGCACGGCCAAGGCCACGGCCACGGCCATCGTGGACCAGGCGGCCTGGGGCGCACCCGAAGTGCGCGGCGCGGTCATCCTTCTCCGGGACGTGACCCGGGAGAAGGAGATCGACGCCATCAAGACCGACTTCATCACCACCGTGTCGCACGAGCTGCGCACCCCGCTCACCTCGGTGCTGGGCTTCGCCAAGCTCATCCGCCGCAAGCTGGGGCAGGAGGTGTTCCCCCGGCTGACCGACAACGGGGACTCCACCATGAAGGCGGTGCGGCAGGTGAACACCAACCTGCACATCATCGCGGCCGAGGGCCAGCGGCTCAAGTGCCTCATCGACGACGTGCTGGACATCTCCAAGATGGAGTCCGGCCGGGTGGAATGGCAGATGGCCCCGCTCAGCCTGGCCGAGGCCGCCGCGGCCGCGGCCGCGGCCACTCGGCCGCTCTGGCGCAAGAAGGGCCTGGAGTTCTCCACCGGCGTGTCCGAGGACCTGCCCACCGTGCTGGGGGACCGGGACCGGATCCTCCAGGTGCTGGTGAACCTCATCTCCAACGCGGTGAAGTTCACCCCGTCGGGGTCGGTGCGGCTGGCCGCGGAGATGGACCGCAACCGGGTGCTGGTGCGGGTGGAGGACAGCGGCATCGGCATTGCGGCCGAATACCAGGAGCGCATCTTCGAGAAGTTCCGCCAGGCCGGGGACACCCTCACCGAGAAGCCCAAGGGCACCGGCCTGGGCCTGGCCATCTGCAAGCAGATCGTGGAGCACCACGGCGGCCGCATCTGGGTGCGCAGCGCCCCCGGCGCGGGCAGCACCTTCTACTTCACCCTGCCCATCTACGCGAATGGGACCCCGGAAACGGCCTGCGACGGCCCGGCCTGATTCCCCCGCCCCCACTGTCCCTGCGCCGCGCCTTGGTGTAGGTTCACGCAACGGCCTGCCTTGCCGCGCCGTCCGCCAGGCGGACCCGGGCCGTGGCGCATCCAACCGCACGGGGCACACGTGAACAAGATCGACGAACTGCTGGGCAGGATCGCGGCGCTGGAGAAGGAACTGGCCGAGGAGTTGCGCCAGAAGCAGGACGAACTCCTCTACACCATCCACCGCAAGAAGGTGGTGTTCGGCGAAGAGATCCGCAAGCGCCACCGGGAGCTGGCCGCCCGCTGGTCGGACTACGTGTACGACTCGGGGGTGCTCATCATCCTGACCATCCCCCTCATCTGGGGCGCGCTCATCCCGGCCGTCATCCTGGACGTCGCCGTGGCGGCCTACCAGTGGGCCTGCTTCCCCATCTACGGCATCCCGCGGGTCAGGCGCAGCGACTACGTGGTCATCGACCGGCACGCCCTGCGCTACCTGAACGTCATCGAGAAGCTCAACTGCGCCTATTGCGGCTACTTCAACGGGGTCATGGCCTACGTGCGGGAGGTGGCGGCGCGCACCGAGCAGTACTGGTGCCCCATCCGCCACGCCCGGCCGCTCCGGTCGGTGCACGGCCGCTACTCGCGGTTCTTCGCCTACGGCGACGCGGAAGGATACCGCCGGGGCCTGGCCCGGGTGCGCCAGGACTTCGACGACGTGCCCGAGAAGGCCGCCCGGCCCAGCCCCGGCTCGGAATCCAAGGCCTAGCGCTTGCGCAGCACCCTTCGGTCACCCACCCGGACCGTGATCTTCTCCTTGTCCAGGTACTCCAGGAAGGGAATGGCGTACTTGCGGGTGAGGCCTCCCACCTCCTTGAACTCGGGCGCGCCCATGTCCTCGTGGCTGGCCAGGTAGTCCTCCACCCGCTGCCGGAGG
>DKEU01000034.1:5685-6581 GCA_002452635.1 Desulfovibrionaceae bacterium UBA6814
CCGCCCTTGGCGTAGGCGTCCAGGATGGCCTGGCGCAGCCTGGACTGGTCCGAGGCCAGGGAGACCTTGTGCCCGGCCAGGCGCAGCAGTTCGGCCTCGGCCACCACCGCGCCGGCCTTGACGAGGCGCTCCAGCACCAGGTGGAAGAGCTTGTCCGGCAGGCCGCGGCCCCAGGTGGAGGCCAACTCGCCGCGGCTCACGCCCTGCTTCATGGGATTCTTGGCGTGGAAGTCCCCCAGGTGGGCCGTGAGCCCGGCCGCCAGGGACTCCACCACCTCGCCCGAGGCCAGGGCGCGCTCCTCGCGGTCGAAGAGGAAGGCCTTGCCCTTGGAGAGCAGGAGCGACACCAGCTTGTCCAGGGCCTTGGACTCCAGGTCGGTCATGGTCATGAGCTGGGCGAACGTGACGCCCTCGGCCCCGGCCAGGGCCAACTGGGCCAGGACCACGTCCTCCGGGGAAGCGGGCGCCGCGGGGTCCTCGCCGGCCAGCCGGGCCAGCAGGGCCTGGGCCTCGGGCTTGAAGCGCTTGACCTTGCGGCCCAGGGGATTCACCACCCGGCCGCCGGCGATGGTACGCAGGGGCGAGAAGGAGCGCACCACCACCCGGTCGCCCCACACCCCCACCAGGGGCTCGGTGAACCGCACCTGGCAAATGCAGGTCTCGCCCGGGGCCAGGGCCTCCCGGTCCAGGAAGTGGAGCCGGGCCAGCACCTCGCGGGTGCCATGGTGGAAGTGCACCTCCTTGCGGTGCCTGAGCTCCTTCCTGGCCGAGGCCAGGAGCGTCAGCTCCAGGTCCCATACCAGGCTGGGAAAGAGCGTGCCGGGCCTCGCCAGCACGTCGCCGCGGGTGACGTCCTCCACCTCCAGGCCGGCCAGGTTCACCGCGGTGCGGCGGCC
>DKEU01000034.1:6611-18363 GCA_002452635.1 Desulfovibrionaceae bacterium UBA6814
GCCCCCGGGATAGAGCAGCACGTCGTCGCCCAGCTTGAAGCTGCCGGACACGAGGGTCCCGGTGACCACGGTGCCGTGGCCGCGCATGGTGAAGACCCGGTCCACGGGCAGGCGCACCAGGTCCGAGCGGCGGCGCGGGGCCAGGGTCCCGGCGATGCGCTCCAACTCGGCGCGCAGCTCCTCCAGGCCGGCCCCGGTGTGGGCGGACACGGGCATGACCGGCGCGCCCTCCAGGAAGGTGCCCTCCAGAAAGCCCCCCACGTCCTCGGCCACCATCTCCAGCCAATCGGGCTCCACCATGTCCGCCTTGGTGAGCGCCACCAGGCCGTGCCTGACCCCGAGCAGGGTGCAGATCTCCAGGTGCTCGCGGGTCTGGGGCATGACCCCCTCGTCCGCGGCGATGACCAGCAGCACGAAGTCCACCCCGTGCGCGCCGGCCACCATGTTCTTGACGAACCGCTCGTGGCCCGGCACGTCGATTACCCCCAGCCGGCCGCCGCCCGGCAGGTCCAGGAAGGCGAAGCCCAGCTCGATGGTGATGCCGCGCTTCTTCTCCTCCACCAGGCGGTCGCAGTCGATGCCCGTGAGGGCCTTGACCAGGGTGGTCTTGCCGTGGTCGATGTGGCCGGCGGTGCCCATGATGACCGGCATGCACGCCTCCTTGCAAAAGGGCTGGACCACGCCCCTTGTCGGGCCGCCGTCCGGGAAGCCCTTTTCTACGGGATACGCCGGGCTTGCTCAAGACCTCCCCCCTTGCCCCCCGGGACAGACCCTGTTAGGCCTGTCCGTAACATGCCCGTAATCACAGCGGGTTTGCGGCCTTCCTGCGGCGCAGAGCGCGTCCTGCAAGGATTTCGGCCGGTACTTGCCCGCCCGGGCTTTGTCCTGTGCGATCCGCAGAAGTTGACGAACCCTGCGGGCTGCCTATCTCTGTCTATGGAAGCCATAGATAGGAGAAGCTATGAGCACCAGCCTCCCCCCCGGCCTCACCCCAATGGGCGACCTGGACCACCCGGTCCCGGCCGGAGCGGCCTTCGCCCGCCTGGACGAAGGAGCCGACGCGCCCAGGCCCGGCCCGGACGCCAACTGGACCCTGGAGCCCGACCGGACCCTCAAGGCCACGGTCCTGGGCATGGTGGAGGCGGACGACCGCGGCCTGCGCGTGCGCCCTCTGTGGACCCTCTCCCCGGACCGCATGATCCTGTCCGTGGACCTGCATCCCCGGGACTTCGCCGGCAAGCCGGTCACCGCCCAGCAGGTGGCCCTGGCCCTGGCCGGCGCGTTCGGGGCCGTCACCCTGGACACCAAGGCGCTGCTGGCCGCCCTGGAGCAGGCCCGCGCCGCCGATGCCGCGCAACCCGGCTGGGTAGCGGCCCGGGGCCGGCCCGCCAAGCCCGGCCGGGACGGGAGGCTGGAGCTGCTCTTCGAGCACGGCAAGACCTCGGGCCAGCTGCGCAAGGACGGCAGCATCGATTTCAAGCAGCGCGGCGGCCACCAGCAGGTGGAGGCGGATGCGCCCATCGCCCGGCTCCACCCGCCGACCCCGCCCACCCCGGGCGCGGATGTGTTCGGAGCCGTGGTGGAGGCGCCCGCGGGCAAGCCCCTGGCCGTCAAGGCCGGGGACAACGTGCGGGAAGTCCCCCTGACCGACGGGATGGTGGAATACCAGGCCGCCATCACCGGCACCCCGGAACTGGACCAAGGCACCCTCCGGGTGAGCGAGGTCCTGGTGGTGGCGGGAGACGTGGACCTGGACAGCGGCAACATCGCCTCCGAGGCGGGATCGGTGGAGGTGACCGGCAGCCTGCGCTCCGGGTTCGCGGTCAGCGCGGGCAAGGACGTGACGGTCAAGGGCCTGGTGGAGGCCGCGGACATCACCGCAGGCCAGGACGTGATGGTGCAGGGCGGCCTCGTCATGTCCGGCGGGAACACGGTGCGCGCCGGGGGCGTCGTGAACGCCAAGTTCATCCACAACGCGGTCATCGTGGCCGGCGGGGACGTGCTCTCGCGCGGCGACATCATCCAGAGCGACATCACCGCCCGGGGCAAGGTCCTGGTCAACAACGGCCACGGCAACATCGTGGGCGGCGTGGTGCGCTGCCGCACCGGGCTGCTGGCCAAGGAGCTGGGCGGCGAGACCGGGGTGACCACCCTGATCGAGGTCCTGGTGGAGGGGCCGCGCACCCCGGAGCTCTCGGAACGCAGGGAAGGCATCGAGCAGCGCCTGGCCAAGCTGAACCGGGGCATCGGCGCCGATGACGCCCTGTCCGTGCTCATGAGTTCGCCCGACGAGGACCGGCGAATCCTGGCCGAACTCATCAAGCTCAAGAGCCAGGCCCAGACCGAGATCAAGGCCCTGCAGCAGGAGCTGGACGAGGACCTGGCCGCAGGGGAGCAGGCCCTGGCCGCAACGGTGATCCAGGCCACCGGGACCGTGTACCCCGGGGTGGAGATCAAGATGGGCCGCAAGAGCTTGAAGATCAACGCTCCCCTGCCCGCGGCCCAGTTCCGCTGGAACCCGGGCCGGCGCGAGATCGAAACCGGCTAGGCCAGAAAGGACGCTGCCATGCCCGCAAAGATTCTCCTGGTGGACAGCGACGCCCAGGTCCTGGAAGACCTCTCCGCAGCCCTGGGCCAGCACTACCCCCTGGTCACCGCGGCCAGCGGCAAGGCCGCGCTGCAGGCCATGGCCGGGGGCGACCCGGTGGCGGTGCTGGTCTGCAACCTGGAGCTGCCGGACATGGACGGCGCGGCGCTGCTGGCCAGGGTGGGCGAGCTCTCGCCCCAGACCGTGCGCATGGCCGTGTCCCCCCGCGCCGAGTACAAGCTCGCGCTCAAGGCCGTGAACCAGGGCAAGGCGGTGAAGGTGCTGGGCAGGCCGCTGACGCCCCAGTCCGTGGCCGCGGCCCTGGCCGAGGGCCTCACCCTCTACCAAGCCTACGTGCGGGAAAAGGAGCTCTTCCGGGACACCCTGCAGGGCACGGTCAAGGTGCTGGTGGACATCCTGGGCCTGGTGAGCCCGCACGCCATCGGCCGCAGCAAGCGCATCAAGGACCGGGCCATGCTCCTGGGCCGGATGCTGGGGGCCAAGCCCGCCTGGCAGTTGGATCTGGCCGTGACCCTGTCCCACGTGGGCTGCGTGGCCCTGCCCAAGCAGATCGTGGCCAAGCTGGAGAACGGCGAGGACTTCACCCCGGAGGAGCGGCGGCAGTTCGACCTCCATCCCCGCATCGCGGCCCGGCTGCTGCACAACATCGCGCGCATGGCCAACGTGGCCCAGATCATCCTGAACCAGAACCGCAAGGCCAGCGAAAACCCGCCCCTGGAGTCGCGCATCCTCAAGGCGGTGCTGGACCTGGACCACCTGGAGCGCAAGGGCGCGCCCTCGGCCAAGGCCCTGGCGGCCATGCGCCAGCGCCAGGGGGCGTACGACCCCAAGGTCCTGGACGCCCTGGCCGCCTACCTCAAGCAGTGCAGCGAGGAGGCGGGCCGGGAAGTGCCCCTGGACCAGCTGGAGGAAGGCATGGTCCTGGCCCAGGACCTCCTGGGCAACGATGGGGTCAAGCTCCTGCTCAAGGGCCAGGCGGTGAGCAAGGCCTCGCTCATGCGCCTGAAGATGTTCGCCGAGGAGCTGGGCGTGGCCGGTCCGGTGCTGGTGGCCCCGGGCCGCAAGGATGCCTGCGCGGCCCCGGCCGCGCCCGAGGAGGACTGACCCCGGACCGGGCGAAAAAACGGGTGGACCGCGGCCGATCCAGGAACTACACCCTCCCCATGTTCACCCTGACCCGAGAAAGCTCCCTGCTGGTGTCCTGCCCCAAGGGCCTGGCCCCGTTCCTGGCCCGGGAGATGCGCGACCTGGGCTGCGACGCCTCGGAGATGGAGGCCGGGGTCCGCACCACCGGCACCCTGGCCGACTGCCTGCGCCTGAACCTGCACCTGCGCTGCGGCCACCGGGTCCACTACCGGCTCAAGCGGTTCGGGGCCATGCACCCGGACATGGTCTACCGCGAGTTGAACGCCCTGCCCTGGGAGGAGGTCTTCGCACCCGAAGGGTACTTTTCGGTGCACAGCTTTGTGGAGCATCCCTCCATCCGGGACACCCGCTTCCCCAACCTGCGGGTCAAGGACGCGGTGGCGGACCGGTTCGCGGCGCAGTCCGGCCGCCGGCCGGACTCGGGGCCGGACCAGGGCCGCGGGGTGGTGCTGTTCCTGTACTGGCGCGGGCCCAAGGCCGAGCTCTACCTGGACACCTCGGGCGCTCCCCTGCCCCGCCGCGGCTACCGGCTGCGCCCGCACAGCGCGCCCATGCAGGAGACCCTGGCCGCGGCGGTCATCCTCGCCACGGGCTGGGACCCGGCCACGCCCCTGGTGAACCCCATGTGCGGCAGCGGCACCCTGGCCATCGAGGCCGCGCTCATGGCCCGCAACCTCGCGCCCGGGCTGCTGCGCCAGGACTTCGCCTTCCGGCATTTGCGGGAGTTCGACCCTGCGGCCTGGGAGGCCATGCGGGACGAGGCGCGCCGGGCCGCCCTGCCCCGGGCCCGGGCCCGCATCATCGCCACGGACCACGACCCCGCGGCCCTGGACGCGGCCCAGGCCAACGCGCGAGCGGCCGGGGTGGCGGAGGACATCGAATTTTTGTGCTGCGACTTCCGGGACACGCCCCTGCCCGAGGAGCCGGGGGTGGTGCTGGTGAACCCGGAATACGGCCAGCGCCTGGGCGACGCGGCCGAGCTGGAGGGCGTCTACGCGGGCCTGGGCGATTTCCTGAAGCAGCGCTGCGCAGGCTGGCGAGCCGGCATCTTCACCGCGGCCCCGGACCTGGCCAAGCGCATCGGCCTGCGGCCCGAGGCCAAGGTCCCGTTCTGGAGCGCTAAGCTGTCCTGCATGCTGCTGCTCTACTCCCTGTGGCAGGGGTCATGCCAGGGACGCCCGGAGCACACTGCCTAGACGCCTTCTGCGCGGCGTTGCGCCTTGCAACGCCGTAGCAAAAACTCTATGCTTCCTTCGTAATCAGACTTTCATTGCGCTGTCCGAACAGTTGCGGAGAAGCCAAGGCGGTCCAATGTGAAGAACGTCTACATCGTCAAGTCCTCCCAGCCCGAGCTGGACGAGCTCGAGAAGAAGAAACGGACCGAGCTCAAGACCTACTACCTGCTCAAGGAGAGCGAGGTGGTCATCGTCCGGTACTCGGACTGCATCCTGGATTTCGCCCGCAACAAGGCGGGCGTGTTCCTGGTGCTCACCGAGGACAAGATGTTCCTCCAGACCGTGCGCGCGGCCCTGCACGTGGACCTGGGCCTGAGCGACGAGCACATCCGCTCGGCCAACTCCATCCAGCGGGGCATGCAGGAGCTGGAAAAGCTCCTGCTCCAGGGCCGGCGGCCGGCCATCCTCATGGAGCACGTGCTGCGCAGCGAGCCCTCCCTGCGCGCCCTGCGCTGGCTCAAGGAGAACCACAAGGACATCCCGGTCATCATCCTGTCCCTGGAGGTCAAGGCGGACAGCCTGGCCCAGTACCACGAGGCCGGGGCCGACAACTTCATCACCAAGCCGGCCTCCACCAACGTGCTGGTGGAGAAGCTGGCCTTCACCATCGAGCCCCAGTCCGAGTTCCAGGCCCTGGTGCGCCAGGGCAAGGACTACCTGGAGTACAACGACTTCGAGAACGCCCTGGCCACGGCCGAGCTCATCCTGGAGAAGAAGCCCAACAGCGCGGTGGGCTTCATGATCCTGGGCGACGCGCTCAAGGGCCTGGCCCGGCGCGAGGAGGCCCTGCGCGCCTACAAGTCCGCCGAGGCGGGCGCGGACATGTACCTGGAGCCCCTGGGGCGCATCCTGCTCTTCTACACCGAGGAGAACGACGAGACCGGGCAGTTGGAGTACCTGCGCAAGATGGACAGGATTTCGCCCTACAACCTGGACCGCAAGCTCCACCTGGGCAAGCTGCTGGTCAAGACCGACAAGGCCGAGGAGGCCAAGAAACACCTGGACGCGGCCATGGACATGGCGGCCGGCGAGGGCAAGGAGAAGCTGGCGGCCGTGGGCCAGGAGGTGGCCGAGCAGTACATGGGCTCGGACCCGGCCCTGGCCGAGTCGTACTACCGCACCAGCATCAATGCGGCCCGCGCCTCCATGGACGGGCTCAAGCCCCTGGCCTTCAACCGCCTGGGCCTGTCCCTGCGCCGCCAGGGCCGCTGGAAGGAGGCGGTGGCCGAGTACCTGGAGGCGGAGCGGCTCTCGCCCCAGGACGAGAACATCCAGTTCAACATCGCCATGGCCCTGGCCGACGGCGAGGACTGGGTCGGCGCGGCCGAGCGCCTGGACCGCGCCCTGGTCATCAACCCCCAGTTCCATGCCGGGCACAAGATGGTCTGCTACCACCTGGGCACCATCTACATGAAGGCCGACCGCAAGGCCGACGCCCTGCCCTATCTGCAGCACCTCCAGTCCATCCAGCCCGGGTTCAAGGGCGTTGACAAGCTCCTGGAGAAGCTGGGCGATTAGCAGGCCGTTGAAAAACTCGCGATGGCGGCGTTGCTGCGAAAACGTCAAATCCTCACGTATGTCGAATACGCTTCGGCCTTGACGTTTTCTTGCGCCTTGCCCTCGCGATTTTTGAACGGCCTGCTATTGTGGATTCAATAGCCCCTGCCCTGAAAACAGTGCGGCCGCACGCCCCGAGGGCATGCGGCCGCTTTTCGTTGTTGGGGTCGGGTTAGGCTTCGATCTTCGTGCCGAGCAGCCCCAGGAACTTGCGGATCCACTCGGGATGCGCGGGCCAGGCCGGGGCGGTGACGAAGTTGCCGGACACCGTGGCGTTGGAGAAGGTGGCGTTCACGTCCACGTAGGTCGCGCCCGCGCGCTCGATGTCGGGCTTCACCGCGGGGTAGGCCATGCAGGAGCAGCCCTTGATCACGTCCGCGGCCACCAGGACCTGCTGGCCGTGGCAGATGGCCGCGATGGGCTTCTTGGCCGCGGCGAAGGCCTTGACGATCTCGATGACCCGCGGGTTCAGGCGGATGTACTCGGGCGCGCGGCCGCCCGGGATGACCAGGGCGTCGTAGGCCGCGGGGTCCACGGCCGCGAAGTCCGCGTTGAGGGTGAAGCGGTGCCCCGGCTTCTCGGAATAGGTCTGGGCCCCGTCGAAATCGTGCACCGCGGTGAGCACGTAATCCCCCGCCTTCTTGTCCGGGCAGACCGCGTCCACCGCGTGCCCCACCATGAGCAGCATCTGGAAGGGCACCATGACCTCGTAGTCTTCCACATAGTCGCCCACCAGCATCAGAATCTTCTTGGCCGCCATAGGAGCCTCCTTGGTTTAGCGCTGGCAATACCCGGCCGCGTCCGGCCGGGACCTCCGACTGTGCCCACCATAGCCACGAACAAAACCATGCGCAATGGCGTACGAAAATGTCACAATTCGGGTGAGGCACGGATGGGTGCGCCCATTGACGGATTATAACATATACATTATATCATCTGTATGAGCGGCTGGACAGTCCAGGTCATCGACGAGGCGGTTCCTGAATTCTCGGCGCTTTCCCCGGACATGCGCGCCAGGTTTCAGCGTCTGTTCCGGCTTGAGGAAGGCCATGGTCTCGCGGCGCTGGTCATGCCGTTGGCCCGGCCCGTGGCTGGACGGTTGTGGGAGTTGCGGGTGACGGGCCGCGACGGCATATCCCGCGGGCTGTATGTCGCAGCGAGCGGTAAGCGGGTCGTGATTCTCCGCTTCTTCGTCAAGAAGACCCAAAAGACGCCGCCCAGGGAAATCGAGATCGCCCTCAAGCGACTCAAGGAGATGGAGCCGTGATCAACGCCAGGGAATTGCACAAGAAGTGGATGGAGGACCCGGAGTACAGACGGGAATACGAGGCGCTGGAAGACGAATTCACGGTGCTCGACGCCTGCATCGCCGCCCGCGCCAAGTCCGGCCTGACCCAGGCCCAGGTGGCCGAGCGCCTGGGCGTGTCCCAGCCCGCGGTGGCGCGCATCGAGTCCGGCAAGAACGTCAGCCTCAAGACCCTGCGCCGCTACGCCCACGCCCTGGGCTGCACCGTGAAGATCGAGCTCAAGCCCATGCAGCCCGGAGCCGGGGCGTAGGTCTGCTCACTCCTCCCGCAGCCAGAGCGCGAACACCGGGTCGGACAGTCGCAAAGGCTTCTTCCGTTCTATCAGGTCCAGGTCCCACAACCGCTTGAGGGCCTTTTGCGCTCCCCCTGGGGAGACCCCGCAGCGGGCCAGGAACTCCTTGCCCGTGGGCGACTCTCCGGGGGTGGCGGCCAGGCCCCGCAGAATCTTCACCTGCACGTCGGTGAGCCCTTGCAGGATGGCTTCGAAGCCGTGTTGCTCCTGGACCAGGAGGCGGCGCATGGCGTCACGGGCGTCCCCTGGCCGGCATTCTTCGCCGCTGCCGGAGAAGGCCAGGAAACCCAGGGCCTGGGCATAGTAGGGAGCACCCGCGACGACCTCGGCCATGAACCGCGCCACATCGGCATGGCAACTCTTGCCCCCGGCGGCAAAACGCTCGGACAGGAAACCGGCCAGTTCCCCCAGGGGCAAGGCCGCCACCTCCAGGGAGACGGCGCTTTGATAGAACGGCCGGCCACGGCGGGCGAAGATGTCCAGGAGCACCCTCCGCCGGCTTCCCACAAAGACATAGGAGACCTTCTGCCCCTGGATCACCCCGCGCAACAGCCCCTCGATCTCGGGTTCGCGCAGGTCCACGATGTCCTGGAACTCGTCCAGGGCCACGCAGACCGGCCGCCCCAGACGCTCGGCAAAGGAGCCCACATCCTCGAACACGGCTTGCAGAAGCTCCAGGGGCGGGATGCTGCGGGACGCGGCCTCCACGCTCACGCCGAGCCCTGCGGGGTCCAAGAAATCGGGCTTGAGCACCGGCCGGAAGTGGCGCACCTGGCCCAGCCAGCGGCGCCCCTTGTCCAGCAGGGACTCGTGGCGATGGATGCCGGCGTAGATGCTCCGGGCCACCCGTTGGGCCACGGACTCCACCGAGGTGACCCGGAACAGGTCGGCGTACATGGCCACCCCGCCCTGCTCGACGCGCAGGCGCTCCTGCACCCGCTTGACCAGCGAGGTCTTGCCGAACCGGCGCGGCCCGAAGACCACCGCATTGGCCCCGCTCCCGGCGCATTCGAGCAGCCGGCGCTGCTCCTCCTCCCGGTCGCAGAACGGCCCGTCCACCCTGATTTCTCCCAACTCGAAGGGATTCATGGCTGCCTCCAATAGAGGCAGGCTACTTCAGGACAAAGGGCGTTGCAAGGATAATATTCTACAAGAATAATTCTATTAGAATAGCGCCACCAGGATACCGCAGCCGCCCCTTCCTCCGGCCTGGGCATCCGCCCCGCCAATCTCCCGGAAATGGAGCACGGCCGCCGCCCCATCGGCAAGGACATAGCCAGGCGGTTGGCGAAGGTGTTGGGGATGAATTGGAAGGTGTTCTTCTAGGGGGAAGGGAGGGCTGCTTGACCCCCACTCCGTCAGGAGAGAAGGTGTCAGGTGAATACCCTCACTGTACAACCCGCCTTATGATCTCTTGAGATTGTGTTTGCCGCAGAATTTCTTAAGCTCTTTCCCAATTTCTTCTACTCTGGCATAAGAATAGTGACGAGCAAGGTGACACCCTGAATATACATATGTGGTCGCTCCAAACAGCTTCACCGAAGTCAATGTATCCCTAGAGAGACTTTCTTTTGAAAGCCCGGATAAATGTCTTATGGCCTCAGCGCCATGAACAACTATAAGTTTAGGTTTGATATTCGCAATGAGGTAATCGCAAATGCTTGAATCACGCCTATCTTTCGGTAGCTTACTTAATTCCTTTGAGTAGATATGAAATATATTTGTATCAAGAACGTTGTATGGCTTCAGTACTTCAACAAGTATTTGAATTTTTCTTCTTGTTGGGCCTAATCTATTATTGTAATGTATATATTGATTAAGCAACCCTTCTCGATCACAACCTTTTTTCTTATCCCAAAAATCCCAAAAGAAAGTCACTACTCCAGGATTATGCCCGATTAGAAAAACTTCACAGTCTACTGGAGAGCCTTGACAAAGAAAAGGCCGAAATATCTTCTTATCTTCCTCTGGTAACGCCTCACTAACTTCACGTATTTTCCTGTCTATCTCATCAGAAGTCACCATCTCCATCCCCTTCTGCGAGCTATTCTCTATACACCTAACTCTCCAAAAACGCCCGGTACGCCAACATGGTCGCGTACAGGTCCACCTTGGAAAGGATTTCGAAGGGCGAGTGCATGGAGAGCACCGACGGGCCGCAGTCGATGATGTCCATGCCGTAGGCCGCCAGGTACTTGGCCACCGTGCCGCCGCCGCCGAGGTCGACCTTGCCGAGTTCGGCCATCTGCCAGGGCACCCCGGCGTCGTCCAGGACCTTGCGCAGCCAGCCCACGTACTCGGCGTGGGCGTCGTTGGCCCCGACCTTGCCGCGGTGGCCGGTGAACTTGCAGAACACCGGGCCGTAGCCGAGCAGGCTGGCGTTCAGCTTCTCGTGCACGTCCTGGTAGTCCGGGTCCATGCCCGCGTGCACGTCCGCGGAGATGGCCTTGCCCGCCAGCAGCGCCTTGGAGAGCTTGGTCTTTGGGGCCCAGGCCTCCAGCAGGTCCTCCAGGCAGTACTCGAAGAACAGGGACTTGGCCCCGGTGGAGCCCTCGGACCCGATCTCCTCCTTGTCCCAGAACAGCACCACCTGGGTGTACTCGGGCTGCCGGGCCGTGAGCAGGGCCTCGAAGGCCGCGAACACGCAGGCCCGGTCGTCGTGGGCGTAGCCGCCGATGAGCGAGCCGTCCAGGCCCACGAACCGCGCCGGGCCGGCCGGGACCACCTGCATCTCCGCGGAGAACAGGTCCGCCTCCGTGATGCCGTAGCGGGCGTTGAGCAGCTTGAGCACCTGCCGCTTCACCGGGTTGTTGTTCTTCTCCTTGTCCTTGCCCTTTTCCGGCGCTTCCGGCGCGTGGCCCAGCACCACGTTGAGCTTCTCGGCCTCGAAGGCGTCGGAGAGCTTCTTCTCCGCCTGCTTGTAGGCCAGGTGCGGGAGCAGATCGAGCACGGTGAACACCGGGTCCCTGGGGTCCTCGCCGATGCACACGTCCACGGTCTTGCCGTTCTTCAAGGCCACCACCCCGTGCAGGGCCAGGGCGCGGGCGTGCCACTGGTGCTTGCGGATGCCGCCGTAGTAGTGGGTCTTGGCCAGGCCGATGGCGCACTCCTCGTAGAGCGGGTGCTGCTTGAGGTCCAGGCGCGGGGTGTCGGCGTGCGCGCCGATGAGGCGGAAGCCCTCGGACAGGGGCCGCCTGCCCTTGCGCGCCAGGAACACGGTCTTGCCGCGGTAGGTGCGCATCACCTTGTCGCCCCTTAGCCCTTCCTTGTACCCGGCCTTGGCCGCCCGGGCCTGCACGAACTTCACGGTCTCCCGCTCGGTCTTGCAGGCGGTGATGAAGTCCACGTACCGCGAAGCCAGGTCGTCCATGGCCTTCACGTCCTTGGCCGAGGAATATTTCTCCCAGCAGCTCTTGGGTTTGAATTCGAGGTCCTGGGGCGCGGTTTTCTTGCCAGATTTCGGGGCGGCTTTCGGGGCGGGCATGGAATCTCCTTATGCGTGCGCGAGGGTGCGATTGAGGTTCAGCAAGGCAATCAGGATAAGGCCTGATTCAGGGCGCGCAACACCAGGCCGAATTCCTCGTCGGCCAGGGTGCGCGGGTCGAGG
>DKEU01000257.1 GCA_002452635.1 Desulfovibrionaceae bacterium UBA6814
AAGATGTCGGCGAAGCGGCGGTTGGCCTTGAGCAGCAGGCCCTGGTCGTTGAACATGGCGATGCCCACCAGGGAGTTGTCGAACAGGGCCTCCAGCTCCACGTTGGCGCGCCGCAGGTCCTGGAGCGTGGCGTCGGCCCGGGCCTTTTCGCTCTCCAACTGGGCGATGAGGATCTCGGTGTCGGCCAGGAGCCGCTCCTTCTCGCTTTTCAGGGCCAGGGCCGTGCGCACGGTGTGGTCCAGGGCCCCGATCTCGTCCCTGGACATGGCGCCGCTGTCGCCGGCCGCGTCCGGGGCCAGGCGGCGGATGTCCTCCATGAGCGAGGTGAGGGGCCGGGAGATGCTGCGGGCGATGCCCCAGGAGAGCACGCCCACGGTGAGCAGGAGCAACCCGGACAGGGCCGAGCCCAGGATGGCGTTGCGCAGCACCTCGTTCTCGATCTGGTCGCGCAGGTTGCGCTCGCGCTGGTCGTTCCAGGCCAGGATGCGCTCCACCGCCGGGGCGATGGCGGCCTGGCCGCCGTCCACTTCGGTGGCCAGCAGGCTGCGGCGCTGCATGACCTTGGCCAGGATCATGTCCACCCCGGAGGCCAGGTTGCCGGCCAGGGCGCTCAGGTTTTCGGCGATCTCGGCCTCCTTGCCCGGGATGGCGCGGGAGCGGACCCGGGCCAGGGCGGAGGTGAGATCCATGAGCGCGGCCCCGGCCTTGTCCGCCTCGCGGGGGTCGCGGCCCAGGTACAGGGCTGCCGCGGCCCCGGCCGTGAGCTGGGAGAGGTGCAGGGAGTGGTCCAGGGCGTTGTTCAGGGCCTCGGCCGAGCGGTCGTGGGCCAGGGTGCGCAGGGCGGCGACCTGGATGCGGAAGGCGTCGATCACGTCCAGGACGTGGGTCTGGTAGAGGCTCTCCAGCGCCTCGTCGCGGGCCTGGATGTCGGTGAAGCCGTGGTAGAGGCGGCGCACCGCCCCGGCCAGGGCCAGGAATTCCGATTTGATGGCGGGCAGGGCCTCGGACAGGACCGAGATGTCCTCGATGAGCGCGTTGGCCAGGGCTTCGGCCTGGGCCTGGGCCTGGGGCGTGCGGTCTTCCAGGTGCTGGCGCAGGAACAGGGCCAGCCCGGTGCAGCGGCTGCCCGCGTCCTCCACCCGGCGGCTCATGCGGGCCAGGTCGGCCAGGCGCTGGGACTGGGTGGTGAAGAGCTCCACCCCGAACCAGGCCAGGGTCATGAGCACCACCACCACGAAGGCGTTGGCCAACATGATCTGGGTGATGCGCTGGCTGATGGGCAACCGGCGCAGGGCTGCGGCCAGGTCGGCTCGGGGCATGTTTCCCGCGGGTGCAGAGGGTTGATCCGACCCGGGCTCTATACACCGGATGCGGGAAGAACGGAAGAAGGCGGGAGTCGGGCTAGGCGGCCTTCTTGCCCGTGGGCTGGCCCAGGAGTTCGCCCAGGCTGGCGAAGCTGGACTCCAGGGTCTGGCCGTCGGCCACGGCCTGCTGCAAGTAGGCCTTCATGGGGCCGACCATGCGGATGGCCTGGTCGATCTCCGGGTTGGAGCCCTTGGCGTAGGCCCCGATGTTCACCATGTCCTCCACCCGGTTGTAGGTGGCCAGCAGGCGGATGAAGTCGCGGCCTTGGGCCAGCACGTTCCCCGGGGTCACGTCGGGCCGCAGCCGGCTGATGCTCCGCAGCACGTCGATGGCGGGGTAGTGGCCCTGGTCGGCCAACTCACGGGTGAGCACGATGTGGCCGTCCAGGATGGAGCGCACCGCGTCGGCGATGGGCTCGTTGAAGTCGTCGCCGTCCACCAGCACGGTGTAAATGCCGGTGATGGTGCCCCTCGGGCTGCGGCCGGCCCGCTCCAGCAGGCGGGGCAGGGCCGCGAACACCGAGGGGGTGTAGCCCCGGGTGGTGGGCGGCTCGCCCGCGGCCAGGCCCACCTCGCGGCCGGCCATGGCGAAGCGGGTCACCGAGTCCATCATGAGCAGCACGTCCGCGCCCTGGTCCCGGAAATATTCGGCCACCGCGGTGGCGGCGTAGGCCGCGCGCATGCGCACCAGGGGGGAGTGGTCCGAGGTGGCGCACACCACCACCGAGCGGGCCATGCCCTCGGGCCCCAGGTCCTTTTCGATGAACTCCAGCACCTCGCGGCCGCGCTCGCCCACCAGGCCGATGACGTTCACGTCGGCCTTGGTGTAGCGGGCCATCATGCCCATGAGGGTGGACTTGCCCACGCCCGAGCCGGCCATGATGCCCACCCGCTGGCCCTTGCCCAGGGTGAGCAGGCCGTTGATGGCGCGCACGCCCACGTCCAGGGGGTCGGAGATGCGGGGCCGCTCCATGGGGTTCAGGGGGGCGGCGTAGAGCGGGTAGTAGCGCTCGGGCACCACCGGGCCGGCGTCGTCCAGGGCCTCGCCGAAGGCGTCCACGCAGCGGCCCAGGAGGCGCTCGCCCACCGGGAACAGGGGCGGGGTGCTCATGTTCTTGATCAGGCTGCCCGGCCGGATGCCGCGCATCTCGCCGTAGGGCATGAACAGGCAGCAGTCGTCGCGGAATCCCACCACCTCGGCCGGGATGCCGCCGCGCTCGCCCGCGTCCGGGATGAGCCGGCACACCGAGCCCAGCGGGGCCTTGATGCCGCGGCCCTCGGCGATGAGGCCCACCACCTTGGAGACCTTGCCGTAGACCTGGCAGGGGTCGAGGTCGGAAAGCAGGCTTATGCAGCCGGCGGGGTCGAGGATCACCGGCCTTCCTCGGCAATGGCCAACTGGTCCAGGATGGGTTCGATGACCTTCCAGCGGCCCTCCAGGGTGTTGTCCACCAGGCCCTGCTCGGACTCCAGGCGCAGGCCGCCCGGGGCCATGGCGGGCTCGATGCGCACCGTGAACTGGGCCAGTCGGGGGTTGTCCGCCTTGGCCCGGGCCAGAAGCTCGTCCACCAGGTCCTTGTCCGCGGGGGACACCACCACGGTGAGGCCGCGGGTGGAGTCGATGGCCTCCACCGCCTGGGTCAGCAGGCGGCCCAGGATCTCCACGCGGCGTTCGGTCAGCTCGATGTTCAGGAGCTTCTCCACCGTGAGCCGGACCAGGGTGACGAGTTCCTGACGGTGCTCGTTCCAGATGTCCTCGCACCCGGAGCACATGCCGCCCAGGGACTGGGCCAGGGCCTTGGCCTGGGCGGAGAGGAACTGCTCCTTCTCCTGCTCGGCCTGGGCCCGGCCTTCGGCCAGGCCCTGTTCCCGGGCCGAGACCTTGCGGGCCTCCACCTCGGCGTGGGCCGACTCCACCACCTCCTGGGCCATGACCGCGGCCTTGTCCCGCACCCGGCGGAAGTACTCCTCCTCGGTCTTGAGGCTCCAGGTGTTGGGGCCGCGCCGCGTATCCATGTCCTCGATGCGCATCTCCCCCGGGCCGCGGGAGCCGAGCCCCACGATGACCCGGCCGGTGACCTTGCGCTCTTCCATGCCGGGGGCGGCGCCCGGAGGGGCGGTGGCGGTGGTGTGCGCTCTAGACAAAGACATCTCCGCCGCCCCGGCCGATCATGATGCGGCCTTCGCTCTCCAGCCGGCGCACGATCTTGACGATGTTCTGCTGGGCGGTCTCCACCTCGGACAGCCGCACCGGGCCCATGATCTCCAGGTCCTCCCGGATCATGGTGGCGGCGCGCTCGGACAGGTTCTTGAAGAACTTCTCCTGCAGGTCCTCGGTGGATCCCTTGAGGGCCTTGGTGAGGTCGTCGTTGGAGACCTCCTTCAAGAGCTCGCGGATGGAGCGGTCGTCCAGGCCCTTGATGTCCTCGAACACGAACATGAGGTTGCGGATGTCCTCGGCCATCTGGGAGGACTCCTCCTCGATCTCGGCCAGGACTTCCTCTTCCGTGGCGCGGTCCACCGCGTTCAAGATCTCGGCCACCGCGGCCACGCCGCCCACCTTCTTGCCTTCCTTGCCGCCCATGGCGATGAGCTGGCTCTGCAGCACCTTGTCCACCTCCATGAGCATCTCCTCGGCCACCGCCTCCAGGCGGGCCAGGCGCATGAGCACCTCGGGCCGCACGCCGGCGGGCAGGTTCTGGAGGAGCTCCGCGGCCTGCTCCGGGTGGAGGTGGCCGAGGATCAGGGCCAGGGTCTGGGGGTGCTCGTTGCGCAGGATCTGTGCCAGGATGCGCGGGGACACGTTCTCCAGCTCGCGGAAGGGCGCGGGCCCGCTGTCCAGGTCCAGGGCGTCCAGGATGTACTTGGCGGTCTCGGCGTCGAGGTTCTTCATGAGCAGCTTCTTGACCGCCTCGGGTCCGCCCATGAGCATCTCGGCGTTGACGATGAGCTGGTGGTGGTACTCGCGCAGCACCGCCTCCACCTGCTCCTTGGGGATGGTCTCCATTTCGACCATGGCCTTGGAGATGTGGGCGATCTCCTGGCGGTCCAGGCGCTTGAACACGTCGGCCGTGAACTTCTCGCCCATGGCGAGGAGCAGGATGGCCACCTTGGCCGGTCCGGAGATCTTTTCAGGGGGCATTTACGCGGCCTCCACCTTGAGCCAGGTCTTGATGATGGCCATGGCGCCGTCCATGTTCTGCTCCGAGAGCTGGATGGCGTGGGCCCTGATGTCGTCTATCTTGCGCAGCTGGTCGAAGGCAAGCGCGGCCTCGTCCTCGGCCTCCTCCAGGGCCAGGCGGCCTTCGCCCTCGGGCAGGCCGGCGATGCCCTCCACGCCCTCCACCTCGGTCTTGGGCCGGATGAGGGCCATGACCACGGGCCGCACCACCAGCACCAGGAAGAGGAAGATGAGCAGGCCGTTGAGGAAGGGCTTGCCCAGGCGCTGGGTGTACTCCAGGATGATCTGGAGCAGGTTGGGCTTGATCTCCTCCTCGGGGCCGCCGAAGGAGATGGAGGTGACCTCCAGGGAGTCGCCCCGGGCGCGGTCCACGCCCACGGCCTGGGAGACCAGTTGGCGCACCCGCTCGATCTCCTCGGCCGGGCGCGGGGTGAAGGTCACGGCGCCGTCCTCGGCCTTCTGGTAGGTGCCGTCCACGATCACCGCCACGGACAGGCGCTTGAGCTCGCCCACCGGGGAGATGATGTTGTACTCTTCCTTGTTGATCTCGTAGTTGGTGGTGCGGGTCTCGCGGGAGCCCTGCTGGTTGGACAGGGCGCCGCCCGTGCCGTCGCCGCGGAAATTGGGGTCGGGGGAGCCCTGGGACAGGTTGGCGGTGCCGGTCTGGGTCTCCTCGGAGCGCTGCTCGCTGCGCACCACCGCGCTGGCCGGGTCGTAGACCTCGCGGCGGATGGTCTTCTTGCTGAAGTCCAGCTCGGCGTTGACCTTGGCGATGACGCGGCCGGGGCCGTAGAGCGGGGAGAGCATCTCCTCGATGCGGCGCTCCAGGTTGCCCTCCATGTTCATCTTGGTCTCCACCTGGGTGGTGGTCAGGCCCTCCATGCTGCCCTCGCCCTTGGGCGAGTAGAGGATGGTGCCGTCGGTGCCGGCGATGGTGATGTGGTCCTTGTCCAGGCCCTCCACGGCCAGGGAGACCAGGCCCACGATGCCCTCGATCTGCTTGGCCTCCAGCTTCTTCTCACCTTCCTTGAGCTTGATGACCACCGAGGCGGTGGGCGCGGCCTGCTCCTCGATGAACAGGGTCTTGTGCGGCACCACCAGGTGCACCCGGGCGCGCTCCACCTGGGGGAACTCGCTGATGGTCCGGGCCAGTTCGCCCTGCAGGGCGCGCTGGTAGTTGATGCGCTGCACGAAGTCGGTCTGGCCCACCTTGATCTCGTCGAAGATCTCGAAGCCCAGGCCCTGGCCGTGCAGGATGCCCTCGCCGGCGATGGACAGGCGCAGGTCGTAGGCCTGGTCCGCGGGCACCAGGATGGTGGTGGTCCCGTCCTCGGCCTCCTCCAGGGAGTACTTGACCTTCTGGCCTTGCAGCTTCTTGACCACCGTGGCCGCGTCTTCCTTGTACAGGCGGGAGTAGAGCACCTTCCAGTCCGGCTGGTTGAGCCAGAGGATGAGCAGGAAGAAGGTGCCCACCATGGTCACGGCCAGGCCGCCGATGAGCAGGCGCTGGGAGGTGGTGGTGCGACCCCACAGGGCCTTGGTCTTGTCGAAGAATTCGTTGAACACCGAGGGCATGGCCGAAGCTCCGGGTTTTCAGGTTCGCGGCGGGGCTCTCGCCTAGAACGACATGTGGGACAGTTCCTTGTAGGCTTCCATGACCTTGTTGCGCACCGTGCTGGTGAGCTTCATGGCCAGCCCCGCCTTCTGCAGGGTGATCATGAGCTCGTGCACGTTCTGGTTCTTGCCCGCGGCAAAGGACTCGATCATGGCTTCCTTCTGGTTGTACATGTCGTTGGTCTGCTTCACCGAGTCCTTGATGGTGGCGGAGAAGTCCGGGGCCTTCTTGACCGAGAGGTCCGGGGCCACCGGGCTCTTGCGCGCGGCCGTGTCGGCCTGCAGGGCGTTCTGGTAGGCCTTGAGGGCGCTTATGCTGGCGATGCTCATGGCGATCCTCCGTGGCTGGCGCTAGGCGCCCAGGGTCAGGGCGCGCGAGTACATGCTCTTGACGGTGTTCAGGGTGGCGACCCCGGCCTCGTAGGTGCGGGTGGCGGTCATGAGGTTGGTCATCTCCTCCACCACGTTGATGTCCGGGTAGAACACGTAGCCCTCCGCGTTGGCGTCGGGGTGGCCGGGCTCCAGCACCCGCTTGAGGGGCCGCTGGTCCGTGGCCACGCCCAGCACCCGCACGCCCTTGGTCTCGCGGCCCAGGGCGTCCTGCATGAGGGCGGAAAAGGGCTTGTCCACGTCGGCCTCGGCGAAGATCACGCTCTTGCGGCGGTAGGGGCCGCCCTCGGGCGTGCGGGTGGTCTTGGCGTTGGCCAGGTTCATGGAGATGATGTTGATGTTGGCCCGTTCGGCCGACAGCCCCGACGCTCCGATGTCCAGTGCGCTCATGAAGTCCATCAGCGGCCTCCGTCAGCGATGATCTCGCGCAGCCCGTCGAAACCCTTCTTGATGACCGTGGTCAGCGCGTTGTACCGCATGGTGTTCTTGGCCATCACCGCCATTTCCTTGTCCAGGTCCACGTTGTCGTCGCCGTGGATGACCCGGTAGGGCAGGTCCTTTTCCAGGTCCGGCCCGAAGGTCTCGGGGTGGAAGGCCGCGGGGATGTGCTTTTCGTCGCTGCGGGTCATCTTGCCCCGGGCGTCCAGGTTCAGCGCGGCCTGGAGGTTCTCTTCGAATTCCAGGCGGCGGGCCTTGTAATTGGGGGTGGTCAGGTTGGCCATGTTGCTCGCGACGATATTTTGACGCATGAGCTGCATGTCCAGGACCTTTTCGGTGAGCGACTCGTGTGGCTCGAACATGGTCTTCATACCGCGTCCCTCCTTGTCTGCCGCGGGTTGCGCCGGATTTTTCCCCCCCGGCGCTGGGGCCGGGGTCCGGGTCCGGGGCAGGGGGTCTGCCGGGACAAAGCAACCCCCATACCAACAGCGATATCCATCAAATATTATTGATTAATCCTGATATTGCCGGCCCGGGGGGCCACCGCCCCGGGCCGGCTGCACATTCTGCCGCCTCCGGCCCGGGCCGGCCGCCGGCCGGGCCGCGGCACTGGGCAGGGATTTCCCGTTGCCGGGGGAGGGGCGGGGAGCGGACCCGTCCGGCCCGGCGGCCGCCGGGCCGCGCCGCACGCGGCCTATATAAGGATGGCCCGGCGGAAGGCGAGCGCTTTGGCACGGGTGTTGCTTGAAGAGCAGCGCCCCCGTGCTTCCACTGCGGGGGGCCAGGAGGTCCTGGCGCAGTTCTTGCCAGGACACAGGCAGGGCGAAGGACGCCCGGAAATTTCCCGAGGTGGAGGGAGAGAGAAATGAGCAGCCATCTGGACTACGAGATCAACAAGGAACTGGGCGAGTGCTACCTGTTCATGGGCGACCTGGAAAAGGCCCATGAGTACTACGACAAGGCGGTGCGCTCCAACGGGGTCCATCCCGACCCGTACCTGGGCCTGGCCACCATCGCGGTGCAGCGCGGCGACCTGGAGAAGGCGCTCACGCTCTACCGCAAGGCCGCGGAGATCGACCCGGACGACAAGTCCCTGGGCGGCATGGCCCTGGTGGAGATGGAGACCGGCCGGCAGGCCGAGGCCTTCGGCCACTTCGTCCAGGCCCTGGAGAAGAACCCCGAGAACCTGATCGCGATTTTCTGCCTGGTCCAGTTGGGTCACACCCTGGGCCGGCTGGCCGAGGTGGTCCCCCACATGGAGAACTACCTGGCCATCGACCCCATGAAGCACGAGGTGCGCTACTCCCTGGCGGGCTGCCTGTCCTGCCTGGGGCGCAAGGAGGAGGCCCGCTTCCAGCTCGGCCTCGTCCTGGAGGCCGACCCCGAACACGCCTCCGCCACCGAACTGCTGGGTCAGCTCGGGTCATAACGCCGGACGCCTCCGGGCGTTCCGGGCGATGACATTATCTCCCCTCCCCACTTGGTTCCTCGGCGCCGACAAGAGTTGCCGGCGCCGGGGAACCAACCCGTGGTCCCCCGCACCGGGGGTCTTTGCCGTTTCCTGATCCCTTCCCCACGATTTTTTCGCTTCCCGGCCCGGTTTGCGTCGGTTTCCCGCCGCCGGCCGCGCCGTTCACCGGCTGCGGCGGCAAGCGGCGAACGGTGAGCGGTCCGGCCTGCGGGTGCGGGCGGCGGCCGGGACCGGTCGGGCGGCGGGGGCGTTTCCGTTCGCCGGACAATGCATCACCGTTCTCCCGTTCACCGAATAGCGCATGCAAAGGTCTTTTCTTTGTGCCACAAGGGAGCATCAAGACCCGCCGCCGCATGGTGCATGGCGGAACGTGAACGGGCCTGGCCACGCAACAGCGAGGAAATAGGTCCAGAATACCGGGGGTGCTGGCATGAACAAGGACAAGTTGGCAGAGTACTGGCGCAAGAACCTGGGCTACATGATTACGCTTCTCGGGATCTGGTTTCTTGTGTCCTATGTTTGTGGAATCATTTTCGTCCAGCAGTTGAACGCCTTCAAGCTGGGCGGCTTCCCGTTGGGTTTCTGGTTTGCCCAGCAGGGATCCATCTACGTCTTCGTGGCCCTCATCTTCGTCTACGTGGGACTCATGCGCAAGCTGGACCGCGACTACGACGTGCATGAATAGGCCGCACGGCAAACCGCAAGGAGAAGCGACATGAGCATACAAACTTGGACCTACGTGATGGTGGGCCTGACCTTCGGGATCTACCTGACCATCGCCTGGATGTCCCGGGTGAAGGACACCAAAGGCTTCTACGTGGCGGGCGGGGGCGTGCCGCCCCTGGCCAACGGCATGGCCACGGGCGCGGACTGGATGAGCGCGGCGTCGTTTATTTCCATGTCCGGCCTGATCTCGTTTCTGGGCTACGCCGGGTGCATGTACCTCATGGGCTGGACCGGCGGGTACGTGCTTCTGGCCCTGCTTCTGGCCCCGTACCTGCGCAAGTTCG
>DKEU01000256.1 GCA_002452635.1 Desulfovibrionaceae bacterium UBA6814
AGGCGGTTTTTGACTCCCTGGTGAAGTCGGGGTATGTGGTCAGCCTTGAGCACCGCCACATCGAACTGGGCTAGGGCCGGCGGCAGCGCGGGCCCGGGCGGGGGAGCATGAGCGAGAAAGAGCAGAGCAAGTTGGTGGGCATCGTGCTGGTGACCCACGGCAACTACGGCCAGAGCATCCTGGACGCGGCCCAGACCATCCTGGGCCGGCAGCCGGGCTGCACCGCGGTGGGCGTTGACATCTCCCTGGAGGTGGGGGAGATTTTGGGCAACATCCGCGCGGCCATCCAACAGTCCGACCTGGGCGGCGGGGTGCTCATTCTCACCGACATGTTCGGCGGAACCCCCACCAACCTGAGTCTCTCCCTGCTCGGCACCGGCCGCCTGGAAGTGATGACCGGGGTGAACCTGCCCATGCTCCTCAAGGTCATGAGTTCGCGGACCCTGCCCATGGGCCGCCTGGCGCAAGAGGCCAAGACCGCGGGGTGCCAGGGCATCGTAGTGGCTGGTGACCTCTTGCGCAGCAAGGTGGCCGAGGCGAAATGAACGGACGCTCCATGCTCTGGGTGCGCATAGACAACCGTCTGATCCACGGTCAGGTGATCGAGGCCTGGTTGCCTTTCACCAAGGCCCGCACCCTGGTGGTGGCCAATGACGACCTGGCCCACGACGCCCTGCGCCAGGAGATCATGGGCCTGGCCATCCCCCAGGGCGTGGACGCCCGGTTCGTGCCCGTGGCCGAGACCCCGGCCTTTGTGAAGGCGCAGTGGGGCGCGGACCAGGAGCCCAACGCCCTGGTGCTCTTCGCCACCTGCCACGACGCCCTCATCGCCCACCAGGGCGGCATGGCCATGCCCCGCCTGAACATCGGCAACCTGCATTACGCCCCGGGCAAGCACCAGATCTGCCCCCACGTGGCCCTGTCCGAGGACGACCGCACCTGCCTGCACTATTTCATGGACAGCGGGGTCAAGCTGGACTTCCGCTGCGTACCCAACGAACCCGTCCAGGTGGACCAGGTATGGTAGACGTCGCCTACCCCTCCCTGGCCGGCCTGGCCGCCATCGCTTTTTTTTTGCCCTTTTCACGCTGGCGCGCTTTGCCGTAAACATCGGCATCCTTGAGCGCCCCCTGGCCCAGGGCCTCATCTTCGGCCTGCTGGTGGGCGACCTGGAGCTGGCGCTGCGCGTGTCCATCATCTTCGAGCTGTTCTGGCTGGACCTCATCCCGGCCGGCACCTACATCCCGCCCAACACCGCGGCCTCCAACCTGGCCTGCCTGACCCTCATGCACGCCTTCGGGCTCGCCACGCCGGCCGAGGCGGTGTTCCCCATCCTGCTCTGCCTTCCCCTGGGCTGGATCGGGGCCCGGCTGGAGGATTTCCTGCGCGCCCGCCAGAACGCGGCCTACGAGAGCCTCCAGGCCTGGGCCCGGGGCGACGCGGCCCGGCCGGTGCACCTGGGGCGTCTCATCCTGGAGAGCCTGGCGCAGGGCGGGGTGGCCCATTTCCTGTTCTTCTTCGCTGCGGTACTGTCCCTCATCAGCCTGGTGGGGCTCCTGCGGGCCTGGGACCTCTTGCAGCCGCCCCAGGGCCTGTTCCACTGGGGGCATTTGTGGGTGGCGGCCAGTTTCGGCGGCATTCTGTCCCTGCGCTCCCTGCGCGCCTACGGGGCCCTGGCCGGGGGAGTGGCGGTGGTATTGGCCATCAGCCTGTTCTATCTGCCGTGAGCGCAGGGGGGAGATTTTTTCCAGATAGGGCTTTCCTACTTGGCAGGTGCGGATGATTGTGCTATTTGGCACAAACTTTTCCCGGCAATCTACCAAACACATTCCCTTGAGGAGGTTCCCATGTCCGTTCTCGTCATCGGTCATATGAATCCTGACACGGATTCCATCACTGCGGCCATCGCCATCGCCGACCTGAAAAGCAAGCTGGGCGTCGCGGCCAAGGCCGTGGCCCAGGGCGCGGTTACCCCCGAGTCCAAGTTCGTGCTGGACAAGTTCGGCCTGGCCGCCCCCGAGGTGGTGACCTCGGTCGAGGGCCAGAAGATCATCCTGGTGGACACCACCGAGCGCGCGCAGCTTCCGGCTGACCTGGACAAGGCCGAGATCCTCGGCGTGGTCGACCACCACAAGCTGGGCGACGTGACCACCCCGGCTCCCCTGGAGATGTGGGTCTGGCCCGTGGGCTGCACCGGCACCGTGATCAAGGCCATGTACGACTTCTACAAGGTCGAGATGCCCAAGGCCATCGCCGGCGCCTGCCTGTGCGCCATCCTGTCCGACACCGTCATGTTCAAGTCCCCCACCTGCACCCCGCAGGACAAGGACGCCGTCGCGGCCCTGGCCAAGATCGCCGGCGTGGCCGATCCCATGACCCTGGGCGTGGAGATGTTCAAGGTGAAGAGCGCCGTGGCCGGCACCCCCATGCGCGACCTGGTGTTCCGCGACTACAAGGACTTCGACATGGGCGGCACCAAGCTGGGCATCGGCCAGCTCGAGGTGGTGGACCTGGGCATCCTGGAGCCCTACAAGGACCAGCTGTTCGAGGAGATCAAGAAGGTCAAGGCCGAGAAGGGCAACAACGGCGTGTTCCTCATGCTCACCGACATCATGAAGGAAGGCACCGAGATGCTGTTCATCGCCGACGATCCGTCGGTGCTGAAGAAGGCCTACAACATCGAGCCCGGCGAGAAGACCGTGTGGCTGCCCGGCGTGCTCTCCCGCAAGAAGCAGGTCGTGCCCCCCTTCGAGAAGGTGCTCAAGGGCTAGAGCGTCTTGGCCTTGCAAAGGCCTAGACGCTCTTGTGCAGTGCGCCGGAATGCCGTCCGGCATTCCGGCAACCAGCCTTGCCTCAAGGCGGCACTGCGCTAACTGCACCCCAGGCTGAATGAAGAGGCCCGGCGCGGGATTCCGCGCCGGGCCTTTTTGGGTGGCCTAGTGTTCGGCCTTGCGCAACAGGTCCAGGGGGCGCAGCACCACGATGCGCCGCTTCTCCAGGGCGATGAGCCCCTCCTCCTGGAGCATGCCCAGCACCTCGCTCACGGTCTGCTGGCAGGAGCCGGTCATGGCCGCCATGTGCTCCTGGGTCAGGCGCACGGGCAGGGTGACCGGGCCCTTCCAGGCGTCCTCGCTGGCCAGTTGGTCGTAGCCCATGTAGACCAGCAGCTTGGCCAGCCGGGTGACCACGTCGCAGGTCATGAGGTTGCCCACCTGTTCGCCCAGGTAGCGCAGCCGCCGGCCCAGGATGCGGATGACCTTGGCCGCGGCCCGGAAGTTGCCGGCCAGGAATCGCTCGAAGTTTTCCCGGCCCATGGCGTGCAGCACGCAGGGGGACAGGGCCTGGGCGTTGGCCTTGCGCGGCGAGCTGTCCATGACCTCGGCCAGGCCGAACAACTCCCCGGCCCGGCGCAGGAAGAAGATGGGCTCCTTGCCCGAGGCCGCGATGCGGAAGATGCGCACCAACCCCTTCTCCAGATAGAAGCAGGCGTCCCCCGCGTCCTCCTCGAAGAACACGATGTCGTTCTTCCTGAGCTCCCGGCGCTGGGCCAGGGCCATGAAGGCCTCCCGCTCCGCGGGCATGCCGCTGAAGAAGTCCACCTCGCCCAGGTGCCACTGCGAATCCATCCGGCCTCCGTGCGCCATGCCCCGACCCTAGCCCAGGTCCCGCCAAAGGAAAAGGCGGCCCGGCCCGGCCGGATATGCCGGGCCGGGCCGCCAGGGACAATGAGGGCTAAGTGTCCAGCCGGTTGCGGTACTTGTAGGTGGTCTCGTTCCCGTGGATGTCCACACACTTCCAGGTGATCTGCTTCTTGCCCATGATGGGCCGCAGCGTGGCCTTGTGGTAGCCCAGCTGGTAGGGGATGCGGGTCTCGATGGCGGCCCGCGGGCAGGCCTTGGTGCAGGACATGCAGTCCCAGCAGTCGAGGGTGCTGCGGCAGTAGGCCTTGCCCGCGGCCACGTCCACGGCCATCAGGTCGCCGGGGCAGGCCTCCTCGCAAAAGGACTCGGCCCGTCCCTCGCACCCGTTGCACTTGTCGGTGTGTATGCGCGGCGGCATGTGCGTCTCCTCCTTGTTCGTCGGGGTCAGGCGGTGTAGCGGTCGCCCGGCACGAGCTGTTCATAGGGCCGGGTGAAGGCGGTCACCTCGCCGGTGGCCGGGTCGCGCCGGGTCTCCACGAAACAGTCGAAGTTCGTGTCGTCCCGCTCCGGGTAGTCCATGCGGGTCTGCCACCCGGCCCAGCGGGTCTCGCGCCGGGCCTTGAGGTGGTGCACCACGGCCTCGGCCACGTCCACCCGGTCCATGGTCTCGTTGGCCTGCATGAGTTCGTGCAGGTCGGAGGCCTTGAGGAAGCCGAACTGGCTCTGCAGCATGGCGATGTGGGTGAGGGCGTAGTCCAGGCGCTCCTCGTTGGTGCGGTAGAACTGGGAGCTGCCGCCCGCGTACTCGTCCATGAGCCGCTGCAGCCGCTCCTTCATCTCCCGCGGGCGCACCCCGTCGAAGTCCTTGCCGCGCAGCAGCGGCGCGAAGACCCGGGCCTTCTCGGCCTCCACCTGGGCCTGGTCCAGGCCGGGCAGTTCGAGGCCCGACATGTACGCGTGGGCCCCGCGGGCCGCCAGCTTGCCCTCGGCCGCGCAGCCGCCCACGAACTTGTTGGGGTTGCCGCCCGCGGTCTCGCCCGCGGCGAACAGGCCGGGCACCGTGGTCATGCGCGCCAGGTCCACCCAGAACCCGCCCATGGTGTGGCCGCCCATGATGTAGGGGTCGGACCCGAAGATCTCGATGGGCTGCTTCACCGGGTCCTGGCCGCGGCTGGCCAGGAAGAGCACGAAGGAGGGCCGCTCGTTCAGGTAGTCGCACATCATGGCGTGGGCCAGCTCCGGGGCCATGCCCCGGGTGTCGCAGTAGGTGGGGCCGCGGCCCTGCAGCCATTCCTCCATGGGCGCGTTGGCCCGGATGAAGCGGGGCGCGGCGTCGCCGCCCAGGTGCTGGTAGCGGGCCATGACCTTTTCGCCCTTGCAGTTGATGATGGGGGCCTTGTAGCCCACGGAGATGGTGTCCACCGGGCCGCAGAAGTCTTTCGTGCGGGTGGCCACCCAGCGCTGCTCCAGGGAGGAGAGCTCCGCGCCCTGGCGGAAGCCCATGGCGTAGCCCGAGCCCACGCAGTAGGGGCACATCCAGATCTGGGACCCGCAGTCCGTGGAGTCCGCGGTGTAGGACTTGTACAGGGTGCCGGCCCCGCCGGTGGAGCACACCGTGGCCTTGGCCCTAAACACGTAGAACTTGCCGTCGCGCACGCCCAGGCCCATGGCCCCCACGCAACGGCCCTGGTCCATGAGCAGGGCGGTGCCGGCCACGCGGTTGTAGACCTCCGCGTTCTCGACGGCCTTCTCGGCCATGATGGGCTTGAGCTGCTCGCCGTGGATGGAGATGTCCCACTTGCCGCGGTACTTGATGGAGCCGTCGGGGTTGCGCAGGATGGGCAGGCCCCAGCGCTCCAGATCGTCCACGGCCTCGTTCAGCTCCCGGGCGTTGGACAGGGCCAGGTCCTCGCGCAGGGGGCCGCCGCCCACCTGGGCCCGGGACCAGCGCACCAGGTCCTCGGGGGTCTTGCCCGGGGGGATGTAGGTGTTGATGGCGTCCATGCCCGCGGCCGTGGCCCCGGAGCGCATGATTTCCGCCTTTTCCATGATCACGACCTTGCAGTCCGGGTCGAGCTTCTTGGCCTCCACGGCCACGAAGCAGCCGGCGTTGCCGCCGCCGATGATGAGCAGGTCGCAGTCCACCACCACGGTTTCCACGTCGGCCAGGCTGGCGGGCAGTTTCCTGGTCGCTCGGGGGGCTGGGATGTTGGCCATTGTCATTCTCCTTCAGGGGTTAGAACGGCCAGGGTGCGGTGGGATCCCACACCGGCAGGCCGAGCATGGCGTACCAGGGGGCCATGACCAGCAGGCCGTAGGCTATGGCGATGAGGATGCAGACCCAGCCGGCCTTGGCGTAGTCCGCGGTGGAGAAGGTCTCGGTGCCGTAGGCGATGACCGCGGCCGTGATCTGGGTGGGCAGCAGGTAGGCGTAGGTGTCGGTGTCGCAGACCAGCAGGGTGAAGGCCACCGGGTGCAGGCCCAGCTTGGGCGCCATGGCGAAGATCACCGGGGCCAGCATGGCCACCGCGGCCACGTTGGAGAGCATGCCGATGCGGATGACGTGGGTGCCCACCATGAGGCAGAGGATGGCCTGCCACCAGCTCATGCCCACCACGAGCTCGTGCACGTGGTCGGCCAGGAACTTGGCCAGCCCGGACTGGGACATGGCCGCGGTCATGGTGATGGCCCCGCCCAGGAGCAGGAAGGTGCCCCAGATGGTGCGCTGCTGCACCGCCTGCCACTTGCAGGGCAAGAGGCCCGGGATGAAGAGGATCATGATGCCGATGAGCCCGATGACCCCGAGCTGGAAGCGGTGCAGTTCGAAGATGGGGCTGCCCTTGCCCATCATGAAGAGCAGGGCGATGACCGCGAAGACGCCGAGCAGGACCCACTCCGCGGGCTTCATGGGGCCGAGCTCCCGGTATTTGGCGGAGATGGCCTGGTGGCCGCCGCCGATCTCCACGCCCCGGGTCTTGAAGTGGTGGCGCACCCAGAACTGGGTGAGCACGAACATGCCCAGGTAGGGGAGCTGGAGCAGGGCCCAGTTCAGGTAGTTCAGGTTGGTGAAGTTGTTCTGGTTGAAGATGCCCACCATGATCATGTTGGGCAGGTGGGCGGTCATGATGAACACCCCGCAGATCATGGTGCCGTAGACCATGGACTGGATCACGATGGCCTTCTTGGCCTCGCGCTCCCGGGGGGTGTCGCCCAGGAGCTTGGTGATGCCGTTGACCACCGGCATGAGGGTGGCGGCGCGGGCGTTGGCCGCGGGCACCAGGAAGGCCAGCACCACGTTCACCCCGAACATGCCCCAGATGACCCGGCCCACGTTGGAGGCCTTGATCTTGTCCAGGATCCCCAGGGCGATGCGCTTGTCCAGGTGCAGGATCTGCATCACCGCGCCCACCATGAAGGCGAACAGGCACAGCCAGATCTCGTGTCCGGTGAACCCGGAGAACACCGTGGCCATGGGCGGTTTGCCGTCGGTCCAGGGGATGCCCTGGGTGAGCAGGAGCAGGGTGGGCACCGAGATGCCGGTGATGCCCACGGGCATGGCCTCGCTCACCCACATGATGCTGGCCCAGAGCACGATGGCCAGTACGGACATGCCCTCGCGGGACAGGCCCTCGGGCGCGGGCAGCACCTTCCAGAGCAGGAAGAAGAGGGTCCAGGCCGCCACGAACCCGGTGAACACCCGCACCGGGTTCTTGCCGCACTCCGCGACGTTTTCCAGGAGATAGCCGACGACGCCGTTGCCCCTGGCCAAAGGTTGGATGTCTTCCATACGCGCCTCCCTGTGGGTGGTTGGTCGCGGCCCGGTTCCGGGGGCCGCATGGTCCGCACCCTAGGCGCGACGGTCCAGCCGAACTATCGCGGCGGCGATAAAACGAAAAAAAAGCCCGGCGCGGGATTCCGCGCCGGGCTTTTTGCTCGCCGGTCCGGTCAGGCCGCGGCGCCGCGGCAGCCCGCGTTCTCCTCGGCCATCTCGAAGTATTTGATGTACGGGGTCTGCACGAAGCGGTCGCGCAACTCCCGGTAGTTGGTCAGGACCTCGCTGATGTGCGCGGTGCGCTGCTTGCGGATGGCCGGCGCCAGGGGCAGGACCGGCACGCCCAGGTGCTCCTGGATGCGCGCCATGTGGGGGGCGAAGTCCGCAGCCAGGGTTTCGTAGTCCAGCGCCAGCACGTCCATGCCCTCCAACTGTCGGGCGCGCAGCCTCTCCATGTCCTCGTACCAGTGGAAATAGCCGTCCACCACGTCGAAGGGCAGCGCGATGGAGTGGGGAGGCTGCGGCCGGGATCCGCCCTCGCGCACCCATACCTGGGTCTCCGTGGCCAGGAACCAGGAGAATATCTGCTTGAGCTTGTTCCTGCGCACCACGTCCACCACCTTGAGCCCCTCCATCCTGCGCAGCCAGGGCCAGACCAGGCGGTAGTTCTTGGACTCCACCTCGCTGGCCTGCATGTAGAAGAGCTTGAAGCCCACCGTCTTGCACTGCGGAGGCCCGGGGGACAGGACGTGTTCGATGAAGACCAGGGGATGCGCCGCGCGCAGGGCCAGGTAGGCGGGGTCCGCCTCCTCGTCCATGGCGGAGCTGCCCCACAATATCCGGTCGGGGTTGAACAGCTCGTTGTAGGCCAGCACCTCGGGGTGGAAGGCCAGGGTGTGCAGGATGAGGTTGGTCCCGGACCGGGGCAGGCCGGTGACCAGGAATCGGGCGGGCGTTTCAGGGGCGGGCATGGCTCCTCCCGGAGGTTGGACGCGGCGCGAGGCGGCGAAACCTGCCGCCTTCCGTTTTTCTAACAAGAACGATGCCAGCCAGTCGGGAGGCCATGAAAAAAGCCCGCCCGGCGCTGGGCCGGGCGGGCTGGGTTCCTGACGCGGGGTGGTCTAGACCAGGCCGGCGTCCTTGAGCACGGCGGCCAGCTTGTCCCGGTTGGCGGGCAGCATCTCCACCAGGGGCAGGCGCACCGAGAAGGGCATGCGGCCCATCATGTCCAGGGCGGTCTTGACCGGCACCGGGTTGGTCTCGAAGAAACAGGCCCGGGACACGGGGTTCATCTCGTAGTGCAGCTTCTGGGCGGTGGCCATGTCCCCGGCGAAGTAGGCCTTGCACATGCCGGCCATCTGGGCGGGCATGACGTTGGACACCACGGAGATGACGCCCTGGCCGC
>DKEU01000005.1 GCA_002452635.1 Desulfovibrionaceae bacterium UBA6814
CCCGCACTTGCCGGCCGGCCGGAACGTTGTTAGTTCCCGAATCAGGAGGAACCACCCATGCTCTCCATTGCCTGGATAGCTTTGGCCTATCTCATCGGGTCCATGCCCTTCGGGCTGTTCGTGGCCAAGGCGGCCAAGGGGGTCGACCCGCGCACGGACGGCAGCCGGAACATCGGGGCCACCAACGTGGCCCGGCTGTGCGGCACGGGCTGGGGCGTGCTGGTGCTGGCCCTGGACATCGCCAAGGGCTGGCTGCCGGTGGCGGTGGGCTCGACCTTCAGCGACTCGGCCTTCTTCCTGGGCGCCACGGCCCTGGCCGCGGTGTCCGGGCACATCTTCTCGGTGTTCCTGCACGGCCGCGGCGGCAAGGCCGTGGCCACCACGGTGGGCGTGTTCCTGGCCCTGGCCCCGGCCCAGCTCGTGGTGTCCGCCATCGCCTGCATCCTGGCCATCGCCCTGTCCGGCTACGTGTCCCTGGGGTCCCTGACCCTGGTGACCCTCCTGCCCATCCTGCTCCTGTTCACCGGGCAGGTGACCTATTTCTTCTTCGCCCTGGCCATCATGGTGCTGGTCTACTGGCGGCACCGGGAGAACATCCACCGCCTGGTGCGCGGCGAGGAGAAGCCCTGGCGCAAGCCGCGGGAGATCTGAGCAGCAGCGCCCGCGACCCGCGCCAGGGACTGCGCGCGGGTATTGGCCTTCAATATCACCGTCTCTTTCCCGCTCCAGTGTGCTCTGTGCCGGCCGCGTTGCGCCCATCGCGCACCGCACTGGGTATCGCCGCATTCGGTGTGCTCTTTTCGAAGAGCGGCAACGCTTGACATTTCAGCTCGTCTAGTATATAAAGTATATATACTTTATACACTGGTGAGTTGCGCGGCCCAATGTTTCTTTCTCTGGTTTTTCAGCACAAACTATCTCTTGCCATCATCAATATATTATGATAAGTATATATACTTATCATAATGAGATTTTAGCAAAAGGAGGGCGTTGTGGGAAAGACCCGCCTGGACCTCGCCCGAAAGGAAATCGCCGGGTTCCTGGAGGACAGTGGCCAAACGGTTTTTTCCCTCCGGGATCTCGGGGAGATATACCGGGAGAACTCTCAGGCCTGGCGGCTGGCCATGAGCACCAGCAGATCGTCGTTCGCCGACTACCTTTGCCAGAAGCGCATCCTGCAGAAGATCGACATCCCATTCGGCGAGAAAAAAGTGTTCACCAGGTATGCGTTGCGCGGCAGATTCGCCAGGGTGGAGGTCTATCTCTCTCTGGTGGCGAGCGCCTATCTGAGCCACTACACGGCCATGGGCTACCACCAACTCACCGAGCAGATGCCCAAGACCTACTATGTCAACCATGAGCTGACGCCGAAACACATCACTCCGAACCAGTTGACGCAGGAGGGCATTGATGTGGCCTTTGCAAAGGCTCCCCGGGTGTCCCGCACCGTCGCGGAGTACAAGGGAGACAGAATTGTCCTGCTCAACAGCAAGTCCGCCAACGGGCTGGGGATTATCGAAGAACCCTGGGAGCGCGGGTTCGTCAGAATGACGAACCCCGAACGGACCCTCATCGACTGCATGGTAAAGCCGGAGTATGCCGGAGGCGTGTATGAAGTGGCGAAGGCGTTCAAGCTCGCCAACGGCAGGGCGTCAACCAACACCATGTACGCCATGCTCAAAAAGCTCGACTACGTGTACCCCTACCACCAGGTTCTTGGATTCTATCTGGAACTCGCCAAGTTTGATTCAGTGATACTCAAACGTCTCGCTGCGATGCCCATGCCCCACGACTTCTATCTTACCCACGGAATGGTGGATCCAGACTACTCCGAAAAGTGGAAGCTATATTACCCCAAGTCGTTCTTTTAATAAAGTTGCAACAGCAATAATAAACTTGTAATAGAAATCAAAAGGATGAGTTTGCATTCTTCCGCTGACTGTATCCACGACAGCAGGGAATGTGGCCTCATGGATGTCCCTGTAGTTACCTATCTGGCCCAATGTCTCTAGCGGGACACGCTTGGCTGCAAATACATTGCGAAGCCTAGCCAGGTTATCGTCAGAAGCGAGATCGATGTCGAATGTCTTGCACAGGTAATATATATCAAAGAAATCCCTGGCTCTACCCTTGAGTCCCGGCTTGTTCACGATGCGTGAGAAATCGTCGGTCTGCTGGCAAATTGCACGCAGCTTTTCTATTGCAAGCAGCACTGGAGGATAGACATATATGATATAATCATCGAGCTCTTTTTCCTCCTTTTCACAATATTCGTACTTGCTGATTTCAATAATGATGTTTTGCCTCCCGCCCTTGTCTATCCGTACCGCCTTCTTGCGCAATGCGGCGATGTTCCCCTGGTGCTTCTTGTAATCCTCAAGCATTGCAAGCTTGAAGGATGCGACATACCCACCCCAGAATCCGGTCTCCCCAGGGTTTCTCCCGGCCGGACGCGGCTCGAATTCGTAGTCGAAGACCACCAGCTCCTTTTCCCTGAACACCGCGGCAAGGGCATTTCGAATTCTTGCCCCAATGCCCTCGATCTCATCGGCGGCGAAATCCTGCTCAATGGAAAAATCAAAATCCAGGGAGGCCCGGTTGTACATCCCATAGACGAGGTTCATGGCGTTGCCGCCCTTGAATACCAGGCGCTCCATCAACCAGTCGTCGGAAAAAAGCGCGACCACGGTCATGGTCTTTATTGACTCGAAATCAGGTTGACTCTGCATGGGGTCCATGTAGGTCCAAAGTCCGGCCTTGACAAACCCGAGGATTTATGCTATATATAAGTATATATACTTATATATAGTGCTAGTGCGGCGTCTCACCAGGCGGACCTGGCTCCAGGTCTCAAACTTCGGGTTGACTTTAGGGCCATAATGTGATAAATAGTATATATACTATTTATCACAAGCATTTCCCCCGCCTGTTTGCCGGCGCGACCCGCTTCCCGGAACATACCGCCCGGACCCGCATCACCCTGCCGGCGCGGACTACTTGAGCCCCTTGCAGAAGGACGCGTTGAACTTGGACAGGGACATGGCGGACTTCTTGGCCGCCCCGTCCGCGCAGCCCTGCTTGCACATGGCCACGGACAGGGCCGCGGACAGGCCCGCCACGTCCTTCTCGCCCATGAGCCGCGGGGCCAGGGCCTGGACCAGGTAGTCGCAGCCGGACTGGTCCATGCCCTTTCCGCCGTCGTAGCAGGCCTGGTAAATCTGGTAGGTGTCGGCGCAGGTGGCGTCCTGGTCCGCGGCAGCGGCCGGGAGGGCCGGCAGAAGCAGCAGGGCCAGGGCCAGGAAGAACGCGAAACGGGACATGGCGTTGCTCCGGGGTTGGAAATGCGGACAGTGGCCCTGTCCTAGCACAGGGCCGACGATTTTCAAAGCCCGGCCAAGATTTCTTCAGGCTTCGCCCAGGCCGTTTTCCTCGGGCAGGACCAGCACGTGCAGGCCGGGCCGGTCCAGGGCCTTGCGGATGTCCTCGCGCCGGGCGGCCTTGGCCGGCGCCACCAGGGTGCCGGGGAAGCCCGCGGCGGCGGCGGCCAGGAACTGGGCCTCGTCCATGCGGGAGACCTCGCCCCCGGCCAGGGCGAAGAACGAGTCGCGCTGGTCCGGGAAGATGCGCAGAAGCACGGTGACCAGGCGCTTGGAATAGCGCCGGGTGAGCAGGGCGTGCACGGACTCCAGGAGCTTGTCCTCGTCGATGGGCTTGGGCAGGGCGGCGTCGCCCCAGCCCGGGTCGCCCTCGGGGATGGCGGAGATGACCAGGATGGGGATGTTGCGGAGGTCCTGGTCGCCGCGCAGCATGTTGATCACCGCCCGGCCGTCCATGGAGGGCATGAGCAGGTCCATGGTGATGAGGTCCGGGGAGAGTTCGCGGGCCGCGCGCAGGGCGGACTCGCCGTCGGTGGCCGCGGCCGCGCGCCAGCCCTCGCCCTCCAGGAACTGGAGCAGGTAGGAGCACACCGCGGGGTCGTCGTCCACCACCAGGATGAGGGGCCGGCCGTCATCGGTCAGGGCCTCGCCGGGCAGAATGCTCGGCCCGGGCCGAGCCGCGGCCCGGGCCGGCGCCACGGGCAGCAGGAAGATGAAGGTGCTGCCCTTGTCCGGCTCGGCCTCGGCCCAGATGCGGCCGCCGTAGTGCTCCACGATCTCCCGGCAGATGGCCAGGCCCAGGCCTGCGCCGCGCGGCTTCTGGCACACGGTGTCCTCGCGCCGGGCCTGGTGGAACTTGTCGAACACCCGGGCCAGGTCCTTCCAGGCGATGCCCACCCCGGTGTCCGCCACCTCCACCCGCACCTGGCCGTCGGGCAGGAGCTTGCCGCGAACCGTGACTGAGCCCTGGGCCGTGAACTTGGCCGCATTGGAGAGCAGGTTGATCATCACCTGCTCCAGCCGGTCCGCGTCCACGGTGAGCATGGGCAGGTCCGGCTCCAGGTCCAGGACCAGCTCCACCCCGGGCCGCTCGGCAAAGAACCCGCTGGCCGTGCGGACCGCGCGCTCCACCACCTGGGCCAGGGCCACGGGCCGGTCGTGCCAGGCCATGCGGCCGGACTCGATCTTGGCCAGGTCCAGGAAGTCGTTGATGAGCCGGGTGAGGCGCTCCCCCTCCTCGGTGATGATGCCCAGGTTCTCCCGGATGCGGCCGGCCCGGGCCTTGAGTCCCGGGTCCTCCCCGGCCAGGGGCGCGAAGGCGCGGACGAAGTCGCGGGAGATGAGCTTGGCGAAGCCGAGCAGGGAGGTGAGGGGGGTGCGCAGTTCGTGGGACACGGCCGAGAGGAAGGAGGATTTCATCTCGTCCAGGCCCATGAGCCGCAGGTTGGCGCGCTCCAGCTCCCGGGCCTTGTCGCTGTATTCCCGGGTGCGCTCCACCACGGTCTGCTCCAGGCGGCGGGTGAGCATGGCCAGGTCTTCCTGGGCCTTCTTGCGCTCGGTCACGTCGCGGGCCATGAACACGTAGCCGGCCAGGTTCCTGTCCCGGTCCCAGACCCCGGCCACCCGGGCCAGGTAGGCGCGTTCGCCCTCCTCCTGCTGCCGGGTGAACTCGAAGGTGCGGGCCGAGTCCGGGGACAGGCTCTCCAGGATGCGGGTCAGGCGGGAGAGCTCCACCCCTATCCGCAGGTGGGCCTGGCGGGCGTCGCGGCCCAGGGCGTCGGCCGCCTTGATGCCCAGGATGGCCTCGGCCGCGGGGTTGAAGTAGGCCACCCGGTAGGCGGTGTCCGTGGCCACGATGCCCAGGTCCAGGGAGGAGCGCAGGATGTTGTCCAGAAAGACGGTCTTCTCCACCAGGCTGCGGCCCACCTCCTCCAGCCGCTCGTCCCGGTCGCGCAGCACCTGCTTCAGGGTGCGCACGTACTTGCTCTCCAGGCCGCGGATGATGTCGGTCTGGGTCACGATGCCCCGGCCCTCGCCCGCGCCGTCCACCACCACCAGGCGGCGGATGCCGTGCCGCTCCAGGAGCAGGGCGGCCTCGAAGGCCGGGGCCTCCAGGTGCACGGTGCGCACCGGCGCGCTCATGGCCGCGGACAGGGGCAGGTCCGGGGTCACCTTGCCCTCCAAGAGGAGCCCGATCACGTCGCGCTCGGTGAGGATGCCCAGGGGCCGGCAGTCGTCGGCAGCCACCACGCAGCTCATGCCGCGGTCGGCCATGCGGCGCACGGCCTCGCGCACCGGGGTGGCCGGGGGCACGCACTCCAGGCCGGGGTGCATGATCTCGCCCACGGTCTTGATCTCGGCCAGGTAGTCGTAGCCCAGCTGGCGCACCAGGTTGGACTGGGTGACCACCCCGCAGGCCCGGCCCGCGTCGTCCACCACCACCAGGTGGCGCACCCCGCGGCTGGAGAGCAGGGCATAGGCCTCGTAGATGGGGCTGGTCTCGGCGATGGTGGCCACCGGCGCGCTCATGAGCTCGGCGATGCGGCAGCCGGACAGGCAGTCGAAATCGTTGGCCGCGGCCCACAGGAAATTGCGCTCGGTGACGATGCCCACCGGCAGCCCCTCCTCCAGCACCACCACGCAGGAGATGCAGCGCTCGCGCATGAGGGAGAGGACTTCGGGCAGGGGGGTGTCCGGCCCCACGGCCACGACTTTGGGCGTGACGATGTCGCTGATGAAGCGTTCGGTCATGAATCGCCTTTGCGCTGGGCTCGGTCCATGGGCATGAGAAATGATTTATACGGATTATTCAGCCATTCCCCGCTGATGGCAAGCGCTTTCCGCCACGGGACTCGCCTGTGGTCCTCCGGGCCGCGATTTTGGCCTCCCGCCGCAGTTCGCGCACCGCGGTCTCGGCCAGGGACTCGGGCAGGGCGCGCAGGAGCGGGTAGCGGTCGCGGAGCAGGCGCTCCAGCCAGCGGCCGTGCTCGAACTGGAACTCGAACATGGCGTCCCCGGCCCGCGGCTCCAGGCGCGGCGGAGCTGGGGGCTCCCCCCCCGGTCCGGCCCGTTTCCGGGCAAGCCAGTTCCGCAGCCAGCGCCACACGGCCCCTCCGCTCCCGGCCCCTCTCCCTGCCCCCCAAAAAAAACGCCCGGCGGAGGAACTCCGCCGGGCCAGGCTGCCCCGGACGGGGATCAGCCAGTTGTTTCCAGTACCTTGCCCTTGGGCTCCTCCATGACCGGATGGATCTCCGCGAAACGGGGAATGGTGTCCGGGAAGCGGGACTGGAGCATGCTCACCGTGGACACGAAGTCACGCATGAAGTTGGATGCGATGCTGTGGCTCACGGCGGAGAAGTCGCTCACCATCTGCATCACCTGGAGTTGACCTTCAACCAGCTTGGCCATGGCGGCCCTCCTTCACGGTCCGGGTTGGGACGGCCGGGTACGGGCTTGACGGGGAGTCCCTGCCTGGACAGTATGAGTATGGCCGTTTCTGCAAAACCTTGCAAGCGGCTTGTAAAGATTTGTCGAGCCCTCCCCCCGAGCCCGAGGAGCCCATGCCCGAGCCCACCGACCTACCCCGCATTCCGGACGACCGCGCCGCGGACCTCCTGGGCCTGGAGCACGCCGCGGACGCGGACCTGGTGCTGTTCCTGGCGGGCAACCAGTTCATGGCCGTTCCCGAACTCCTGGACGCGTTCCGCGCCGAACACTCGGCAGTGCGCCGCATCTTCTGCGAGACCCTGCCCCCGGGCCTGGAGCTCAAGCAGATCCTGGCCCGGGGCGCGACCTTCCGCGGCCGGACCCTCACCGGCCGGCCGGACCTGTACGCCTCGGTGTCCCGAGCCGCGGTGGCGGCCCTGGAGCAGGCCGGCCGGCTGCGGCCGGGCGAGGGCTTCGTGTACCTGCACAACCGGCTGGTGCTGCTCACCGCCCCGGGCAATCCCGCGGGCATAGCCGCGGTGGCGGACCTGGGCCGCGACGGGGTGCGGGTGTCCCAGCCCGACCCGGCCCTGGAGGACATCGGCAACCACATCCTGGACATGTACCGGGCCGCGGGCGGCGAGGCCCTGGTGCGGCGCATCATGGAGGACAAGGTGCGGGACGGCTCCACCCGGCTCACCACCGTGCACCACCGGGAGACGCCCCAGCGGCTGCTGGCGGGCAGCGCGGACGCGGGGCCGGTGTGGGCCACCGAGGCGGCGTTCGCCGCTGCCCAGGGCCTGGGCCTGGAGGTCGTGGAGCCCGGCCCGGACCTGGACCGGCGCGAGGCGGTGCGCTACTTCGCCTGCCCCCTGGCCGACGCCCCGCACCCCGAGGCGGCCCGGGCCTTCGCCGGGTTCCTGCGCTCGGACGCGGCCCGCGACATCTTCACCCGCCACGGATTTGTTCCCGCCTAGGACCCGGCCATGCACGACTTCACCATGCTCCTGGACCTCTGCGTGGTCTTCGCCCTGTCCATCGGGGTCATCCTGCTGGGGCACGGGCTCAAGGTGCCGCCGGTGGTGGGGTTCCTGCTCACCGGCATCCTGGCCGGCCCCTCGGTGCTGGGCATGGTGGACGCGGCCCACGAGGTGGAGCTGCTGGCCGAGGTGGGGGTGATCCTGCTGCTCTTCACCATCGGCCTGGAGTTCTCCCTGGCCGAACTGGCCCGGCTGGGCCGCACCGTGCTGGTGGCGGGCGGGCTCCAGGTGGGGCTGACCATCGCCGCGGCCGGGGCCCTGGCCTACGCGGTGGGGCTCACCCCGGGCCAGGCCGTGTTCCTGGGCTTCCTGGCCGCCCTGTCCAGCACCGCCATCGTGCTCAAGCTCTACCAGGAGCGCCTGGACATGGAGGCCCCGCACGGCCGGGTGGCCCTGTCCGTGCTCATCCTGCAGGATTTGCTCATCGTGCCCATGGTGCTCCTGGTGCCCTTCCTGGCCGGGTCCGCAGGCAGCCTGGGGCCGGCCCTGGGGCTCATGGCGCTCAAGGCCGCGGGGGTGGCGGTGCTGCTCTTCGTGGTGG
>DKEU01000155.1 GCA_002452635.1 Desulfovibrionaceae bacterium UBA6814
CCAGGGCGCTGGTGGCCTCGTCCAGGATGAGCAGGGGCGGGTTCTTGAGCAGGGCCCGGGCGATGGTGAGCCGCTGCTTCTGGCCGCCGGAGATCTTGACTCCCCGCTCGCCCAGCACGGTGTCGTACCCCTCGGGCAGGGCGGTGACGAACTCGTGGGCAAAGGCCGCGCGGGCGGCCTCCTCCACCGCGGCCTGGTCCACCGTGTCCTGGCCGTAGGCGATGTTCTCCCGCACCGTGGCGTTGAACAGGAAGGCGTCCTGGGACACCATGCCCATGTTCCGGCGCAGGCTGTCCAGGGTGTAGTCCTTGAGGTCCCGGCCGTTGAGCAGGATGCGGCCGGCGTCGGGGTCGTAGAACCGGGGCAGCAGGTTGGCCAGGGTGGACTTGCCCGCGCCGGACGGCCCCACCAGCGCCACCCGCTGGCCGGCCTTGACCGTGAGGTCCACCTGGTCCAGGGCCGGGGACGGACAGCCGGGATAGGTGAAGCTCACCCCCTCCAGGCGCAGTTCCGCAAAGGGCGGGGCAAAGACCTCGGCCCCGCCCTGCTCCACGGTGATGGCCGGGGAGTCCAGGATCTCGAACACCCGCTCCGCGCCGGCCAGGGCGCGCTGGATGTCCATGTTGGCGCTGTTGAACTTCTTGAAGGGCTCGTAGAGCAGGCCCACGGCCACGATGAAGGAGAAGAACGAGCCCGGGGTGGTGTCGCCGGCGATGACCTTGGACCCGCCGTACCACATGACGAAGGCCGTGCCCAGCGCGCCCACCAGGTCCATGATGGGCGAGGACAGCTCGGAGTACACCACCTCCTTGCGGGCGATGTCCACCAGCGTGCGGTTCTGGCCCTGGAAGGCCTTGTCCTCGCGGGGCTCGTTGGCGAACGCCTTGACCACCCGGATGCCGGAGAACACCTCCTGGAGCAGCACCGAGATGTCCGAGATCTTGCTCTGGTTGCGCCGGCCTATGGCGCGCAGCTTCTTGCCGAAATACACGATGGGGTACACGGCCAGGGGCAGCACCACCAGGGCCATGGTGGCCAGGAAGGCGTCCTGGTAGAAGGCCACGCCGATCAGAAAGCCCATGGACATGGTCTCGCGCACCATCATGACCAGGGAAGGCAGGCTGTTGCGGATCTGGTTCACGTCCATGATGACCCGGCTCATGAGCATGCCCACCTGGTTGTCCTCGAAGAAGCGCACCGGCAGGCGCATCATCTTGGTGACCAGTTCGTTGCGCAGGGTCTCCAGGACCTTGAGCCCGGCCAGCCGCATCTCGTAGTTCTGCAGGTAGCGGAACACCCCCTTGATGGCGAAGACGGCCACGTAGGCCAGGGGGATGAGCAGGAGCGCGGTCTGGTCCTTCTTGCCGAAGATGTCGTCAAAGGCCGGCTTGACCAGATAGGCCGCCGCGCCGGTCATGGCGGCCACGATGGTCATGGACACCACGGCCACAATGATGCGCGCCTTGTGCGGCAGGAAATAGGCCAGGCATCGCTTGAGCAGCGGCAGGCTCTTCATGGTCAGGAACTTGCTGTCGGAACCCACGCAGTCCTCGTATCAGTCTTGTTTATGGGAAAAATGTAGAAGCATAGGTGGTTTCGATTGGCCTGCGGGCCGGACAGGGGTGTATGGGACACAAAAACCTGAGGAGTCAAGTCATGCCCCGGATCCTGGACTGTGCCGGGCTGCCCTGCCCGCAGCCCGTCTTACAATGCAAGCAGTGCCTTGACAACGAAAACCCGGCCGAGGTGGCCGTGCTGGTGGACAACGACGCGGCCAAGGAGAACGTGTCCCGCTTCCTGGGCGCCCGCGGCTACGCCACCCGCACGGAGCGCGAGGGCCACCTGTGGAAGGTGGTGGGCACGGCCCCGGCCGGCGCCGGGGCTTCGGCCGCCCCGGTCTGCGACTGCGCGCCCATGAGCGACGCGGACATGGCCCGTCTGGACAGCAAGGTGGCGGTGTTCATCACCAGCGACGTCATGGGCCGGGGGGACGACGAGCTGGGCGGCAAGCTCATGTTCAACTTCCTGGGCACCCTGCCCGAACTGGGCGGGGAGCTGTGGCGCATCATCCTGGTGAACGCCGGAGTCAAGCTGGCGGTCACCGGCAGCCCGGTGCTGGACAAGCTCCAGGCCCTGGCCCAGGCCGGGGTGTCCATCCTGGTCTGCGGCACCTGCCTGACCCACTTCGGGCTCCTGGAGCAGAAGCAGGTGGGCGAGACCACCAACATGCTGGACGTGGTCACCAGCCTCCAGCTTGCCACCAAGGTCATCCAGGTGTAACCCCGGGCGCATGCCGCCCAAGCCGTCGCGCCGCGGCCCGGCCCGCAAGGCCGGGCCGGCGAAGCCCCCCTCCCCTGCGCCCTCCCCTTCGGGCGGTGCGCCTTCCACTGTGCGCATCAACAAGGCCCTGGCCGCGGCCGGCATCGCGTCGCGCCGCGGCGTGGACGAACTGGTGGCCGCGGGCCGGGTGCTGGTGAACGGCGTGCCGGCCACGCCCGGCCAGGCCGTGGACCCGGCCCGGGACACCGTGACCGTGGACGGCAAGCCCGTGGACCTGGCCCCGCCCGAGACGGGCTTTCTCACCCTCATGCTGCACAAGCCGGTGCGCACCGTGACCACGGCCAAGGACCCCGAGGGCCGGGCCACGGTCTTCGACCTGCTGCCGGAAACATTCAGGAAACGCCGCCTGGTGCACGTGGGCCGGCTGGACTTCTTTTCCGAGGGCCTGTTGCTGCTCACCGACGACGGCGAGCTGTGCAACCGCCTGACCCATCCTCGCCACCACCTGGCCCGCACCTACGTGGTCACGGTGCGCGGCCCGGTGCCGGACAAGGCCCTGGCCGCCATGCGCTCCGGCATGGCCCTGGCCGAGGGCGAGCGCCTGGCCCCGGCCCGGGCCGAGGTGCTCTCCGCGGTCCCGGGCCGCACGGTGCTGCGCCTGGTCCTGGGCCAGGGCCTCAACCGCCAGATCCGGCGCATGTGCCGCGACCTGGGGCTCACCATCCTGAAACTGCAACGGGTTGGGCTGGGCCCCCTGGAACTGGGCAAGCTCAAGCCCGGCGAGGCCCGGCCCCTCACGGACAAGGAACTGGCCGCCCTGCGCAAGGCCGTGGGCCTCTAGAATCCTCCGGCCCAGGCGGACTTCGCCAGCGAGAGCGCCACGCCGTCCCCCTGGAAAACACCGTGGTGTTTTCCAAAAGAATTCCTAAAAACCGCCCGCATAAGCCGACTTGGCCAAAGAGATGGCCACGCCCCAGAGTGTGAGGCAAACGGCGGCGTCAAGCACGCGCCAGGACGCGGGTTTGGCAAAGAGCGGGGCCAGGGCCCGGCCGCCCAGGGCCAGGCCGAAGAACCACAGCACCGAGGCCGTGCCCGCGCCCAGGCCGAAGAGCCAGCGCTCCCCGCCGGGAAACGACCCGCTCACGCTGCCCAACAGCATCACCGTGTCCAGGTACACGTGGGGGTTGAGCAGGGACACGGTCAGGGCCGCGGCCACGGCGGCGCTGCGGGACAGGTCGCCGTCCTCGTTCGCAGCCAGGCCGCGCGGCCGCAAGGCCGAACGCAGGGCCAGGAACCCGTACCAGGACAGGAACACCGCCCCGCCCCACCCGGCCACGGCCGCCAGCGCGGGATGCCGCGCCACGGCCGCGCCCAGGCCCAGCACCCCGGCCGCGATGAGCACCAGGTCGCACAGGGAGCAGACCCCGGCCACGGCCCAGTGGTGGTTGCCCCGCACCCCGCGCGCCAGCACGAAGGCGTTCTGCGCGCCGATGGCCACGATGAGCCCGAGCCCCACGCCCAGTCCGGAAAGATACGCGCCGACCATGTTGCCTCCTTGCCGGGACACCATAGGCCGGGCTCGAACATTCGTGAAATTGATTGTTGAAATGTTACATTAGCATTGCTAATGAAGAGGCATGCTCGATTACCGGCTCGTGGAGGCCCTGGCCGCAGTGGTGCTGGAGGGCGGATTCGACAAGGCGGCGCGCGCCCTGCACCTGACCCAGCCCGCGGTGTCGCAGCGCGTGAAGAGCCTGGAGGACGCCCTGGGAACGCTCCTGGTGGTGCGATCCTCCCCTCCCCAGGCAACGGCCGAGGGGCAGCGGGTGGTGGAGCACTTCCTCAAGGTGGGGCAACTGGAGGACGA
>DKEU01000008.1 GCA_002452635.1 Desulfovibrionaceae bacterium UBA6814
TGGGTGGGCGGCGCCGTCTCGACGATCCGGCCTTCATCCATGAACACCATGGTATCGGCCACCGCACGGGCGAACCCCATTTCATGGGTGACGCAGATCATGGTCATGCCGTCCTCGGCCAGGCCGATCATTACGTCCAGCACTTCCTTGACCATTTCGGGGTCCAAAGCCGACGTCGGCTCGTCGAACAGCATGATCGACGGTTTCATGCACAACGAGCGGGCGATGGCCACACGCTGTTGCTGGCCGCCCGACAACTGGCCGGGATATTTGTTCGCCTGCTCGGGAATGTGCACCCGCTCCAGGTAATGCATGGCCAGTTCCTCGGCCTCGGCCTTGGGAACGTGTTTCACCCACAGCGGCGCCAGCGTCAGGTTTTCCAGCACCGTCAGGTGGGGAAACAGGTTGAAGCTCTGGAACACCATGCCCACCTGGCGGCGGATGGCCAGCCGGGTGGCGGTGCGGTGGTCCAGGGTCAGGCCATTGATGGTCACCCGGCCGGCGTCGGTCTCCTCCAGCCCGTTCAGGCAGCGCAACAGCGTGGACTTGCCCGAGCCCGAGGGCCCCACGACCACCACCACCTCGCCCCGGCCCACGGACAGGGATACCCCGTCCAGGGCCTTGACCCCGCCCGGGAAGGTCTTCTCCAGGCCCTCCACCCGGATCACCTCCGGCGCGACGGCGGTGGGCGGCTGCTCCTCGCTGCGGAAGGCCATGCCTACGCCCCCGCCTTGAGCCGCCGCTCCAGCCGGCCCGCGGCCAGGGAGAGGGTCAGGGTGAGGGCCAGGTACACCCCGGCCACCGTGAACCAGACCTCGAAGGTCTGGAAGGTGTCGGCCACGATGAGCTGGCCGCGCAGGGCCAGGTCGTACACCGCGATGGTGGAGACCAGGGCCGAGTCCTTGACCAGGGACACGGCCTGCCCGGCCAGGGGCGGCAGCACCCGGCGCAGGGCCTGGGGCAGGATCACCGTGCGGTAGGCCTGCCACCCGGTCAGCCCCAGGCTGGCCGCGGCCTCCCACTGCCCGCGCGGTATGGACACGATGCCCGCCCGGATGATCTCCGAGGCGTACGCCCCCTCGAACAGGGACAGGGCCAACACCGCGGACCCGAAGCCCGACAGCCCGGTGAGCGGGGCCAGCACGAAGTACACGAAGAAGATCTGGATGAGCAGCGGGGTGTTGCGGATGGTCTCCAGGTAGCACCGGGCCAGGGCCCGGCCCGCCCAGGAATTGGACAGCCGCAGGAGCGCCGTGGCCAGGCCCACGGCCATGCACAGCACCAGGGACAGGGCGGTGATCTGCAGGGTCACGCCCAGGCCCTTGAGCAGCGGCCCGGGCGTGAACGCCCCGGCCTCCCAGGACCCGAAGTACCCGGGCACCGCGTACCACTGCCAGTGGTAGCCCAGCCCTTCCGCGCCGCGCACCGCCAGCCACGCGCCCCCGGCCAGGATCAGGCCGAAGGCCGCCAGGTCGATGGCCCGGGACCGGGCTGCGCGGGTTCCCGCCATCCTTCCCCCTAACCCAGCGCTGCGAGGACCTTCTCGGGCGGCCGGCGCTCGGGAACGGTCTGGTGCGGTATCTCGCCCGCGTTCCAGGCCCGGGACACGTACAGCCCGCAGAAGCAGGCCCCGTACTCGGCCACGTCCGGCTCCCGGTACACGCAGGGGCAGATGATGTCCTTGTCCGCCTCGTACTGGCCCGAGGCCAGGCGGCAGGGACAGGCCATGTAGCCGAAGCGCTCCTTGTTGACCAAAAGGCTCTCCAGGAGCGGCAGGGTCATCTCCTCGTCCGCGTTGAAGAAGTAGCCCTTGGGCTCCTGCAGCTTCCGGAGCGCGGCGTAAAGCTCCTTGGCGTCCATGCTACAGCTCCAGCAGGCGGATGAGTTCGTCCTTCTTGAACCCCACCACCACGTTGCCGCCCACCTGCACCGTGGGGAAGGACACCGAGGGGTTGAGCTTGCGCACCTCCTCCACCACGTCCTTGCGCTCCTGGCCGGTGAGCTGGTCCACGTGCACGCAATCGTAGGGCACCTTCATCTCGTCCAGGAACTCCTTGCAATGGCGGCAGTGGATGCAGGTGGAAAGGGCAAAGACCTTCACAGGCAGATTATTCATGTAACCCTCCTTGGGGATTTGGCTGGCCTTGGGGGTTGGACTGGCGGCGACTGGCGATGTCGGACAGGTCGGATGCGGCCCGCGAAAGATCGCGCCGGATCGGGCGCAGTCGGGCCGGGCAGGCGGAAGGGGACACGGCGGGCTGGCCGTCCCTTCAGCCGCCCGGACCGAAGAACACCACCGAAAACAGGCGGTGCCCCCTGGGTCTGTAGGCTGTGCGCATGGGCAGTCTCCTTGGTTGTCCGAAACTCTCCGGGAGCCTAATCCATACCAAAAACAAGGGAACATGCAAACCTGGGGCGCCGGATTTCCCATCCCCAATTTTGCCATGGTAATGCCCCACCCGGACTTGGCAAGGCCCACCGGCCCCCATGGCCCGGATGCCTCCCGCAGAACCCACTAAAAACCTTGGATTTTTACAGGTAGCGTTCGCCCGGCTGCCGCTCCCGGATGACCCGGGCCGGGGAGCCGTAGGCCACGCAGCGATCCGGCACGTCGGACACCACCACCGCGCCCGCGCCCACCACCGCGTGCTCCCCGATCCGCCGGCTGTGCGCCACGCAGGCCCCGATGGACACCGCGCTGTAGGAGCCGATGCACACGTTGCCCCCCACCGCCGCGCCCGGGGCCAGGCTGGAGAAATCCCCCATCGCCCCGTCGTGGTCCAGGCTGGCCCCGGTGTTCACGATGCAGTGCGCGCCCACCCGGCAGTCGCTGTTCAGCACCGCCCCGGCCATCACCACCGTGCCCGGCCCCACTTCCGCGCCCCGCGCCAGCCGCGCCGCCGGATGCACCGCAGCCACGAAGGGCAAGGACGGGGCCTGCCGGGACAACTCCCCCACCACCCGCGCCCGGGTCCAGTTGTCGCCGATGGCCACCAGCATGCCGGCCAGGTCCAGCTCCCGCACCAGCCGCGGCAGCTCGGCCTCGGTCCCCAGCACCGGCAGGCCGAAGAACGCGCTGCCCGCGGGCCTGTCCCGGTCCAGGAACCCGGCGATGCAATACTGCTCCGCCTGCTCCACGATGTCCGCGACCACCTTCCCGTGCCCCGAAGCCCCGACGATCACGATGGCGTCCATGAAGATGTTGCCTCCGGCGGCCGGGGGAAAGGGGAGAACCCTTTT
>DKEU01000260.1 GCA_002452635.1 Desulfovibrionaceae bacterium UBA6814
CTCCGAGGAATACCGCGACGCCGCCGTGCGCGCCGCCTTCGAGCGCTCGCGCTTCGTGCCCCTGCTCTACGGCGTGGCCGGCATGGGCTACGCCCTGCTCATCGGGATGGGCGGCTGGATGACCTTCTCTGGCATCGGCCCAAGCGTCGGCGACTTCACGACCTTCGTGCTCCTGGCCATGCGCCTCATCCTGCCGCTCTTCGTCTTCGGCATGCTCATCAACCAGATCCAGCAGTCCGAGGCCTCGGCCCAGCGCATCACCGAGATCTTCGACACGGCGCCCACGGTCCGTGACGAGGCCTCCGCCGCTCCCCTGCAGGGCGCGCTTGAACGCGTCGAGGTCCGAAACATGTGTTTCGCCTATCCCGGCCGCGACAAGGTCCTGTGCGGCATCGACCTTACCCTGGAGCGGGGCAGGGTCCTCGGCGTGGTCGGGCCCACAGGCGCGGGCAAGAGCTCCCTGGCCAAGCTGATGCTGCGCTACTACGACCCCATGGGCGGCGAGATTCTGGTCAACGGCCGGCCGCTGGCCTCGGTGCCCCTCGACAGCTGGCGGGGCCGCATCGGTTACGTGTCCCAGGAGGCCTACCTCTTCCACGGCACAGTGGGCGAGAACATCCGCCTGGGTTCGCCCAGTGCCGTGGATGACGACGTCCGCCGAGCGGCGCGCCTGGCCGGGGCCGCGGAGTTCATCGATGCCTTGCCCGACGGGTACGACACCCTGGTCGGGGACCGCGGCATGAAGCTCTCGGGCGGCCAGCGCCAACGCATCTCCCTGGCCCGGGCCATCCTGCGTGACCCCGAGTTCCTGATCCTCGACGAGGCCACCGCCAGCGTGGACACGCGCACCGAGGAGATCATCCAGAACAATCTGAAGGAGCTGCGCGGCGACCGAATCACCCTGGCCATCGCCCATCGCCTGTCCACGGTGCTCTCCGCGGACGTGATCGTGGTCATGGAGGCCGGCCGGGTGGCGGCCCGGGGCGCCCACGCCGAACTGCTGGAGACCTGTCCGCTCTACGCCCGGCTCTACGCCATGCAGTTCAACGAGGCCGCCCCGGCGTCCGAGCCCGGTCCGGCCTGCCGGGGCTGAGCGTGCGCATCGCGCCCGAGCGCCTGGTCCCGGCCCTGTACTGGACCTTCCGGACCTGGGAGGCGACCCTGCGCATTGGCGAGGAGAACCTGGAGGCCGTGCAGCGCATCTGGGATGCGGGCGGCAGGGTGGTCTTCGCCTGCTGGCACAACGAACTCTTCACCTGCCTCACCGGGCGCGCGAACAAAAAGCTGGTGACCATCGTCAGCGCCTCCGGCGACGGCGCGCTCCTGGCCGGAGTGCTCAGCCGCCTGGGATTCTGGTGCGCCCGGGGCTCCAGCTCCAAGCTGGGGGTGCGCGCCCTGGTGCAGACCGTGAAGGTCATGCGCGACCAGCAACGGGATGGGGTCATCACCGTGGACGGCCCGCGCGGCCCGCGCCACCAGGTCAAGGACGGGGTCATCTACCTGGCCCACCGCCTGGGCGCGTACCTGGTGCCCACCCGGGGCCTGTCCTCGCGCCATTTCGTGTTCTCCAAGGCCTGGGACAAGTTCGAGCTGCCCCTGCCCCTGGCCCGCTGCTCCGTGGTGTACGGCGAACCCTACAAGGTGGAGGCCGAGGAGCTGGACAAGGCGGCCGTGGACCGGGAGACCGCGCGCCTGGCGGAGAAGCTGCATGCCCTGGGCTAGACTGCTGGGCCGCTCCTCGGTCCCGGTGCTGCTCTACCACCAACTGGGCGCGGGCGGGGTGTCGCGCGCGGACTTCACGGCCCAGATGCGCTGGCTGGCCGACGCCGGGGTGCGCAGCCTGACGCCCGCGGACCTGGCCCGGGTGCTGGCTGGCGAGCCGCTGGACCGTCCGGCGGTGTGCATCACCTTTGACGACGGGTTCCGCGATCTCCATACCTTCGCCTGGCCGGTGCTGGCCGACCTGGGCCTCTGCGCCACGGTCTTCGCCATCACGGGCCGCCTGCGGCCGGACGGCGAGCCCGGGCAGGAGGGCGAGATAGACGCGGGCCGGGCCATGCGCGAGTTCGTGCTGCACGGGGACCGCTCGGCCTGGCTTTCCGCCGGCGAACTCAGGGAGTTGGCCGCAAGCCGGGTGTTCAGCGTGGGCTCGCACACCGCATCCCACGCCAAGGTCCCGGTGTCCGCGCCGGAACTGTCCGAGCTTCCCGGGCAATGGTCCTACGCCCCCTGGCAGGGCACGCCCGGCCCCTATCCCCGCCTGGCCCCGGAGCTGGCCGGCCCGGCCTGGCTGGCGGAAGCGGGCCGGCCGGAGACCGAAGACGAGTTCGGTTGCCGGGCCGAAGCCCTGCTCGCGGAAAGCAGGTCCGGCCTGGAAGCGGCGCTCAGCCAGCCGGTCCAAACCCTGGCCTGGCCCTGGGGCGCGCGCCATCCCCGCGCCGTGGCCGCGGCCCGGGCCGCGGGGTTCTCCCTGGTGTTCACCACCGCGCGCGGGCCGGTGGGGCCGGGCACGGACCCCCTGGCCGTGCCCCGGCTGGAGGTGCGGAAGGCCGGGGGGCTCTCCTGGTTCGCCAGCCGCATGGCCGCCTATTCCCGGGCCTGGACCGCGCGGCTCTACTCGGGCATGAGGGTCTGATGCTGCACCTGGCGTACGAAACCCTGGCCGCCCTGGGCAGCCGCCTGGGCCTGGACGCCGCGGCCAAGGCCGGGGCGGCCCTGGGCTGGGCCCTGTGGCAGGTGTTGCCCGGCAGGAGGCGGCTGGCCGCTCAGGCCATCTCCCGCCATCTCGGCCTGGACCCGGCCGAGGCCCAGGCCCTGGCCCGCCGCAGCTTCACGCACAACGCCCGGTCCTTTTTGGAGATTCTTCTCACCCACGGCCTGGACTGGCGCACCCTGCACGAGCGGGTGCGCATCGGGGACCCCGAGCTTTTCAACGCCTTTGTCAACGATTCCAGGCCGCTGGTGGTGACGACCGCCCACCTGGGGGCCTGGGAGTTCATGACCCTGTTCGAGCGGCTGTACTTCGGCGGCAGGCAGCGCATGGTGGTGGTGCGCCGGCCCAAGGACCTGGCCCTGCACCGGGTCATGCTACGCATGCGGGCCCGGCCCGGGGTGCGCATCGTGGAGCACCGCAACGCGGTGTTCACCGTGCTCAAGGCCCTGAAGCGCAAGGGCGTGGCCGCCTTCCTGGTGGACCACAACGCCGGCCGGGACGAGTCCGTGTTCCTGCCCTTCCTGGGCAAGGCGGCGGCCGTGAACTCCGGCCCGGCGCTCCTGGCGGTGCGCTCCGGGGCCGCGGTCTGGCCCTGCTTCCTGGTGCGCGAGACCCGGCCCGACGGCACGGCGGGCTACGTGTTCGAACTGCACCCGCCCCTGGACACCAATGCCCTGGAGGGCAGCCGGGACGAAAAGATCAAGCAGACCGCGTCGTTCTACACCAGCGCCGTGGAGCAGGCCGTGCGCGCCCACCCGGAACAGTGGTTCTGGATGCACCGCCGCTGGAAGACCCGGCCTCCCGAGGAGGCCACGGTGGAGAGCGGGGAGGAGTAGGGGAGCCGCCAATCCCCCTGGACTCGCCCGCGGTTTTCAGGGTAGGGGAGATGAGGATTTTCCACCCTTTGCTGCAGGAGTGCGGGCATGTTCGAGCGGTTCACGGCGGCGTGCGAGGGAGTGGGGGAGAGGTGCCCCGGCCTGGTCCGCTTCTGGAAGCGGCTGGTGAGCGGCAAGGTGCTCATCTTCACCTGCGGGGTCGTGTTTTCGCTCATCGTGGGCATGCTCTACATCCGGCAGCCGCTCCTGCTCCAGTTCCTGGACGAGAAGATCTACGACGTGCTCCTGGTGCAGACCGCCACGCCCAAGACCTCCGGCGTGCCGGTGATCTGCGACCTGGACGAGCGCTCCCTGGCCGAGTACGGGCAGTGGCCCTGGCCCCGCTACCGGGTGGCCCTGCTCCTGGCCAAGCTGCGCCAGGCCGGGGCCCTGGCCGTGGGCCTGGACATCGTGTTCGCCGAGTCGGACAACACCTCGCCGCATGTCCTGCAATCCCAGCTCAAGCGCGACCTGAACGTGGACGTGGGCTTCACCGGCCTGCCGCCGCAGCTCATGGACAACGACCAGGTGCTGGGCGGGGTGCTGGGCAGCGGCCCCTACGTGCTGGGCTACTTCTTCAATTTCAAGGCGGACAGGGTTTCCGGAGACTGCCACCTGCATCCGGTGGCTGCGGCCATCAAGCGGGAGGCCGGGGTCCAGGCTGCCGATAGTTATCTCCAGCGGGCGCCGTCGGTAATCTGCAACGTCCCGGTCCTGTCCGAAAACGCTCCGGCCTCGGGCTTCTTCAACGCGGACCCGGACCGGGACGGCGTGTTGCGCCGGGCCCCGCTGCTCATGAACTTCCAGGGCGGCCAGATCTACCCCAGCCTGGCCCTGGCCACCCTCATGCAGGCCACGGGCATCGGCCAGGTGGTGCTCAAGGTGGCTTCCGAAGGGCTGGAATCCTTCAAGCTCGGCGACACGGTGGTGCCGGTGGACCATGGCGCGCGCCTGCTCCTCAAGTACCGCGGCCCGGGCGGGTCCTTCCCCTACCTCTCCGCGTCCAAGGTCCTGAGCGACCGGCTCGCGCCCGACGAGCTCAAGGGCAAGATCGTGTTCGTGGGCACCTCGGCCGCGGGCCTCAAGGACATCCGGACCACGCCCTTCGACCAGAACTTCCCGGGCGTGGAGGCCCACGCCACGGTGGTGGACAACATCCTGATGAACGACTTCATCGAACGGCCGGTGTGGGCCTTCGGCATGGAGTTCCTGCTGGTCATCGTGGTGGGCGTCCTGACCACGGTGCTGCTCACCTGGGCCAGCGCGGCCCTGTCCGTGGTGCCGGTGGTGCTCTCGGCCGCGGGCCTGTGGTTCGGCTCGGTCTACATGATGGAGCAGAACGGGTTCTACGTCTCGCCCGAGTACCCCATGCTCCTGCTCATCGGCAACTTCACCCTGCTCACCCTCATCAAGTTCTGGCGGGAGGAGGGGCAGAAGAAGTTCCTGCACTCCACCTTCAAGAGCTACCTGTCGCCCGATCTCATCAACCAGATGTTCGAGAACCACATCACCCCCAAGCTGGGCGGCGAGGCCCGGGTCATCACTGCCTACTTCACCGACATCCAAGGATTTTCCACCTTCTCGGAAAAGCTCACCGCCACCCAACTGGTGGAGCTGCTCAACGAATACCTCACGGCCATGACCGACATCTTCATCGCCGAGGAGGGCACCCTGGACAAGTACGAGGGCGACGCCATCGTGGCCTTCATCGGCGCGCCCCTGGACGTGCCGGACCACGCCCTGCGCGCCTGCCGGGCCGCGGTGTCCATGCAAGCCAAGCTCTTGGAACTCAGGGAGAAGTGGAGCAGCGAGAAGGAGCTTCCCGGGGAGAGCCGCAACGTGAAGGGCTTCCCCCCGGAGGTGTGGACCCCTGGGGACAAGTGGCCCGCCATCGTGCACCAGATGCGCATGCGCATCGGCATCAACACCGGCGAGATCGTGGTGGGCAACATGGGATCGGCCATGCGCATGAACTACACCATGATGGGCGACGCGGTGAACCTGGCCGCCCGCTTGGAGGCCGGGTCCAAGCAGTACGGCGTGTACACCATGCTCAGCGAATACGTGCTGGACAACCAGTTCACGGACGAGAAGGGCGAAACGCACACCATCCGCGACCTGGTGGAGGTCCGGTTCATCGACCGCCTCACCGTGGTGGGCAAGTCCGAGCCCGTGGAGGTGTACGAGCTGTGCGCCATGAAGGGCGGGCTCACGTCCCAGGAACAGGAGCTCCTGAAGCTGTTCGCCCAGGGCATCGAGCAGTACCGGCGCATGGAATGGGACCAGGCCATGGCCACCTTCCAGCAATCCGACACGATCGAGCGCTACCCGGACGCGGCCACCACGCCTTCCCGGGTCTTCCTCAAGCGCTGCCAGGAATACAAGGCCAACCCGCCGGTGCCCGCAGGCCAGACCTGGGACGGCGTGTACCGCATGACCAAGAAGTAGTCCTCGCCCTTCCCTGCCTGGCCCGGACCGGGCAGGGGAGGGCGAGCCCCCTGCCCGGTTCCCGGTCGAGGCCGCACGCGGCCCCAGGATCGCTTTTCTCTCTCCGCCGCAGGACTCCCCCTGCCCGAAGCCCGAAAACAGCCTCCAGAGGCGTGCGGCAGCGCCGGCTGCCCCATGCACCAGACCTGGTTTCCTGAACCAGGACCGCCTGGCTGGTGAGAGGACGCACGACCTCAATCACGAGCAACGCCTCTCGAGCCAGGGGCAAGAATATCCCGGCAATGATGCGCGCCTGGTTCATCCTGCCCCGGGACCTTCACCCATTGGCTGAGACCATGTTTCACGTCCTGCCTCCAGGGTCCTTCAAGCTGAAAATTCCAGCATCCCAAGCGGTTAGCAGGGCGTCTTCTGTAATTAAAGTTAACATAATTTACATTATGAGACATAAATAAAGGGGGAAACCAGGGCGGAATCGAGCTGTTCCAGCGGTTCGGACGGCAAACAACCCTCACTCGGGACTTGAGCTGTTCCCTGCCCTTTGGCGGCATATTGTTGGTCATCCGAGCCTTGACCTTGGCGGCCTTGGCAAACTCTCTTCTCAGACTGAAATACGGAGGCGCGCCATGAAGACGTCGCTCCGGACCCTGCCGGCATCGCCGCGATCCCATGGCCTTGGCTTCCTCCTCGTTGCGACATGACGCGCGATACGGCAGGAGCCCAGCATGGGATTGCCTGGCTTGGCCTGTTCAATGGTGCGGAGTATGAAATGCTTATATTTAAGGCAGCTGCCTCGCTGATGAACAACTGCCCGGGCTTCGGTTGGACAAAGAAAAAGGCCCCGGTCGGGGC
>DKEU01000227.1 GCA_002452635.1 Desulfovibrionaceae bacterium UBA6814
CCCTCCGCGCGACATCAGCGAGATCAACGGGGAGATCATGCCCGCGGTGCTGGGCATGCGCATGCTGGTGCAGGCCGAAGGCATGGACCAGGGGTTCCGCACCACCCTGTCCGGCCTGGAGCGCAACCGCTTCCTGCTCCTGCACCTGCCGCGCATCGCCGCCATCACCGAGCAGCTCTACCCCGACCGCAAGGTCAAGGTGCGCTACATCCACGAGGGCAACCTGTACGGGTTCCTGAGCCAGGTGGTGGCCTGCCAGGTCACGCCCTTCCGGCTGCTGTACCTGGCCTACCCCAAGACCTTCGAGCGCCTGAACCTGCGCCGCGACCAGCGGGTGGACTGCTTCATCCCCGCGGAGCTGGCCGTGCCCGGCAGCGTCGATGCGGCCTTTCGGGCCATGATCCTGAACATCTCCACCAGCGGCTGCCGCACGGCCCTGGACGCCACCGGCCAGCGCCTGCCCGGGTTCGAGGTGGACGCCATGGTGCAGCTCGACTTCAAGGTGGTGGGCACGGACCAGGAGATGCGCGCGCAATGCCAGATCAAGAGCGTGGACGCCGACGGCTCGCGGGTGTTCCTGGGCCTGAATTTCGCGGGGCTGGACGAGGACGGCCTGGTGGCCATCCAGGACTACGTGGAATCGGTGTCCTGCTTCATGGAGTCCTGCTGAGCGGCCTGCCGGCGGCCGGCCTGGTGCCGGCGCCAGGCGATCCAGCCGCCCAGGGCCAGCCCGCCGCCGAGCACGGCCACGGCGGTGAGCAGGTTGGCCACCATGGGGTCCAGCCAGTCGGGCAGAAGCGACGGGGTAGGCATGCCCCTTCCTACCCCGGCCGGCGTCCGCGGGCAAGGCCCTCCCCCGGACAAAAGAAGGCGCGGCCCCAGAGGGGCCGCGCCTTTTCGTCGCACTGGGCGCGATCCGGCTATTCCAGGGTGGCGGGGTCCACCAGGACCTGCACCTGCCGCTGCTTGCGCAGGTCGGTCAGGTAGGCCTGGAAGAGCTCGCGCTCCTTGGCCTGGCGCAGGCCGGTCATCCAGGTCTCCTTTTCCGCGGTCCACTCCTGGTCCGCGGGGGAGATGCGCTTGGTGAGCCGGACCAGGACGAAGCCGTCCTGCACCGGGTAGGCCTGGTTCAGCCAGGCCCCGTCGGCCGCGTTGTAGGCGTCCTCCACCAGGTTGGGGTTGAGGCCCAGGCCCTTGATGAAGCCCTGGCGGCCCACCGGCTCGGTGGTCTTGAGCCGGTCCTTGTACGTGAGCGCAGCGGACTCGGCGCCGGGCGCGGCGATCTCGGACAGGGCCACCATGGCGCGCTCGCGGGCCAGCTTCAGGGCGCCCTGGCGCTTGACCGCCTCGGCCACCGCGTCCTTGACCTGCTCCAGGGGCCGCACCGCGGCGGGCTGGGCCTCGGCCTTGCGCACCAGGAGGTAGCCGTCGGCCACCGGCAGGGGCGCGTCCAGGGTCTGGCCCACGCCCAGGGTGGAGAGCTTGGCCGCGTCCTCGGGCTTGAGGCTCAGGGCCTGGACGATGGCCGGCTCGGGCACCAGGCCGGTGGAGGTCACCGGCAGGTGCAGCTCCTTGGCCACCTTGGCCAGGGGCTCGCCGGCCAGGGTGCGCTCCAGGGCCTCGTCCAGCACCTCGGCCACCCGGGCCGCGCCCTGCTCCTCGGCCAGGGTGGCGCGGATCTCGGACGCGGCCTCGGCCAGGGTCTTGACGCCCTCGGCCCGCTTGTCCTCGCACTTGATGAGGTGCCAGCCGAAGGGCGAGCGCACCGGCATGCTGGTCTGGCCCGGCTTGAGGGCGAAGGCCGCCTCCTCGAAGGCCGGCACGGTGGTGCCGCGGGGAATCCAGCCCAGCTCGCCGCCCTGGGCGGAGCTGGGATCTTCCGAGCCGTCCTTGGCCACGGCCGCGAAGTCCTCGCCCTTGTCCAGGCGCAGGCGCAGCTTGAGGACGGTGTTGCGGGCCTTTTCCACGTCCGCGGTCGGGGCGTCTTCCGCCACCCGGACCAGGATGTGCCGCAGCTTCACCGCCTCGGGCTGGGCGAAATTCTTCTCGTGCGCCGCATAGTACTGGGCCACGTCGGCCTCGCTCACCTCGTCCGGCTTGGCCAGGGCCTTGGGGGTCACGGCCACGGTCTCCAGGTTCATCCGAGCCGGGACCTTGAACCGCTCCTGGTTGGCGTCGTAGAACTCCTTGAGCTCCGCGTCGGTGGGCTTCACCCCGTCGGCGAACTCCTTCCAGCCGAAGAGCAGGTAGTCCAGGACCAGCTGCTCCCGGGCGAAGTTGAACGCGGCCCGGGCCTCGGCCTCGGAGGTGGCCACCCCCAGATTCAGGGTGCGCCTGACCTTGTCCATCAGGATCTGGCGGGTGATGTCCGCCTCGAACTCGCCGGGACTGGTCTGGGCCTGGCGCAGCACCGCCTTGTAGCGGTCCGGGTTGAAGCGCTGGTCCGTCTGGAAGGCGGCGACTCCGGCGATGGCCGCGCGCACCTCGTCCGGGCTCACGGCCAGGCCCAGGCGGGCGGCTTCCTGCTCCACCAGGGCGGTGTTGATCATCTGGTTGAGCACCTGCTCCCGGAAATGGATGCGCTTGAGGTCGTCCCGGGACATGTCCGGGTTCTGGCGGCGCAGGTTCTCGTAGGCCCGCTTGGACGCCAGTTCGAACTCCTGGCCGGTGATGGCCTGCTCGCCCACGTAGGCGATGGCGTTGGACTTGCCCGCGCGGCGCATGGTGCCCGTGCCGAAGTAGAGCACGAAGACGACGATGATGAGGCCGAAGAGGATGCGCACGCCCCAGCTCTGGGCGCGCTGCCGGATGAGTTCGAGCATGTCTGCTCCCTTGGTTTAGATCGCGTCAGCCTGGAAAAGGCTTACGCGATCTTATGCATTTCGCTGGAATAATGGCACATTATTTCAGCACCTGGTCTTGCCTCAAGACCGAAATGCGCTAGGACCGGGAGGCCCGGACGGAGTTCAGGAGTCCGCCGGCCCTGATAACCGCCAGTTCCTTGTCCGTCAAATCGTTGCGCACCGCCACCTTGCCCGCGCCCTCCACGGCCAGCTCCACCACCCCGCCGGGGGTGATGTCCGCGGCCGGGATGGCGACCTTCCGGCCCAGGGCGAACTTGGCGTAGTCCGCGGGGTCCACCAGGAGCAGCGGCAGGATGCCGAAGTTCACCAGGTTGGCGCGGTGGATGCGGGCCAGGGACTTGACGATGACCGCCTTGACCCCGAGATGGCGCGGGCCCAGGGCCGCGTGTTCGCGGCTGGAGCCCTGGCCGTAGTTCTCGCCGCCCACCACCACGCCGCCGCCCAGGCCCTTGATGCGGGACACGAAGTTCGTGTCCACCCGCGAGAAGATGTATTCGCTGATGGCCGGGATGTTGGAGCGCAGGGCCGTGATCTGGGCGCCCGCGGGCAGGATGTGGTCGGTGGTCACGTCGTCGCCCACCACCAGGGCCACCGGGGCCTCCACCCTGGAGGGAAGGCCGGGGAAGGACTCGATGGGCACGATGTTGGGGCCGCGCAGCACCTCCACCTTCTTCCCGTCCTTGGGCGGGAAGATGAAGAGGTGGCGGATGTCCGGCACCTTGGCCGGCATGCGCGGCTTGGCCGGGGCTTGGCCCCAGCCGGCGGGGTCGGTGAACGCGCCCTGGAGCGCGCACATGGCCGCGGTCTGGGGGCTGGCCAGGTAGACCTGGGCGTCCTGGGTGCCGCTGCGGCCCTCGAAGTTGCGGTTGAAGGTGCGCACGCTCACCCCGGCGGACACCGGGGAGCCGCCCATCCCGATGCACGGGCCGCAGGTGCACTCCAGCAGGCGCGCGCCGGCTTCCAGCATGGGCTCTATGAGGCCCTCCCGGGCCAGCATGGCCAGCACCTGCTTGGACCCGGGCGAAACCAGGAGGTCGGTGGAGGAGGCCACCTGCTTGCCCCTGAGCATCAGGGCCACGGTCTTGAGGTCCGCGTAGGAGGAGTTGGTGCAGGAGCCGATGGCCGCCTGGTCCACCTTCCTGCCGGCCAGCTCGCGCACCGGCATTGCCCGGTCGGGCATGTGCGGGGCCGCCACCAGGGGCTCCAGGGCCGAGAGGTCGATGGCGATCTCGTCGTCGTAGTCCGCCCCGCGGTCCGCGATGAGCTCCTGCCAGTCGGCCGCGCGGCCCATGGCCTTGAGGAAGGCTTTGGTCTTGGCGTCCGAGGGGAAGATGGAGGTGGTGGCGCCCAGCTCCGCGCCCATGTTGGTGATGGTGGCGCGCTCGGGCACGGACAGGCCGGCCACGCCCGGGCCGGCGAACTCGAAGACCTTGCCCACCCCGCCCTTGACCGTGAGCTTGCCCAGCAGGTGCAGGATCACGTCCTTGGCCGTGGCCCAGCCCGTGAGCGTGCCGGTGAGGCGCACCCGCACCACCTTGGGCATGGAGATGAAATAGGGTTCGCCGGCCATGGCGAGAGCGACTGACAGGCCGCCCGCGCCCATGGCCAGGGAGCCCACCCCGCCCGCGGTGGGGGTGTGGGAATCCGACCCGATCAACGTGGCCCCGGGCTTGGCGAAGTTCTCCAGGTGCAACTGGTGGCAGATGCCGGTGCCTGGGGGCGAGAACACCGCGCCGAACTTGGCGGCCACGGTGCGCAGGAAGCGGTGGTCGTCCGGGTTGCGGAAGCCCATCTGCAGGGTGTTGTGGTCCACGTAGCTCACGGACAGGTCGGTGCGCACCCGGGGCAGGCCCATGGCCTCGAACTGGAGCCAGGCCATGGTGCCGGTGGCGTCCTGGGTCAGGGTCTGGTCGATGCGCAGGCCGATCTCCGCGCCCGGGGCCATGTCCCCGGAGCGGAGATGGGCGGAAATGATCTTGCGGGTCAGGTTCTGGGGCATGGACGACTCCTCGCAGGTTCAGTGCAGCAGGCCGGGGTCCAGGGTGATGCGGATGCGGTTGACCTTGCGCCGCCGCATCTCGATCTCCACCTCCAGGCGCATCTTCTCCTGCTGCAGGCTGAAGATCTCCTGGGCGTACACCTTGCCCGCGGCCAGGTCCTCGGACTCGCGCAGGCGGCGTATCTCGGCCATCACCTCTTTCTGCCGGGCGGCCAGTTCCTCGGCCTCGGCGCTGAGGGCGGCCATCTCGGCGGCCGGATCCTCAGAGCTTGACCCGGCGGCGGGGCTTGCGGTCATTGTCGGACTCCTTGGGGGTCTCCCGCCGCGGGCCGAAGCTGTCCGCGAACAGGCGGGGGAAGGCCGGCCAGAGGCCGGAGAGCAGGCCGGGGTTGGCCGGCGCGGCCCCGGGCCGGGCGAAGGCGGCAACGGCCAGGCCCAGCACCCACCAGGCCGAGGCGCAGGGCAGGGACTGGTCCTTGCGCTCGGCCTCGGCGGCGGGCGGGTCCAGCTCCAGGGCGCCCTCCACGGTCCGGCCGGTGCGGCCGAAATAGGCGAAGAAGGCCTCGGCCTCGGCCAGGGAAGCGGCAGGCAGGCGCACCACCGCGCCCTGGGGCGGGGTCAGGGCCAGGGCGCAGGCCAGGGGGGCCAGCTCTTCCCGGCCCGCGGCCGAAAAGGTGGCGCGCGACGGCGCGCCCGCAGCCCGGGACTCCACCCGGTCCGGCCCCGCGGCCACGGCCAGGCCGGCCGCGCCGAGCAGGGCCAGGGCCGCGGCCCCGTCCTTGGCTTCGGGTCCGGCGTCGGGCCAGGCGCCGAGCACGGACACGCTGCCGCCGGCAGCCGCGGGCGCGGCCAGGAGATAGGCGGACAGCAGCGGGTCCAGGGTCTGGGCCGGAGTCTCCGCGGGCCCCGAGGTCCCGGGCGGTACGCGCAGGGAGCGCTCCCCGGCCTCGACCGTGACGCCCAGCCGGGCCAGCAGGCCGGCGGCGGCGGCCAGGGCCGCGTCCAGCGCGGGCGACTCGGGCCAGGTGAAGGACATGCCCTCGGGGTAGAAGGGCGCGGCCAGGGCCAGGGCCAGGGCGAAGGTGGGCGGGGTGTCGGCGGCCAGGTCCAGGCGGGAGATGGTCTCGCCGTGGCGCAGGCCCGAGTCCACCAGGCCGGTGGACTCCAGGCGGGCGGGCAGGCCCCAGGACAGGGGCTCCACCGCGGCCAGGCGCGCGCCCAGGCGGGAGCAGAGCTCCGCGGCCGGGGACAGGTCCATGGCCTTGAGCGCGGTGCCGCCGGTGAAGGTGTTGCGGCCGGGCCGGCCCAGGGCCAGGGCCAGGAAGAGGTAGAGGTTCAGCTCGTCCTCGCCCATGAACAGGGAGCGGCCCGCCAGGTCCGGGGCCGGGCCGGCGTCCGCGGTCAGGGCGTCGGCGGCCATGGATATCCGGCCGCCCGCGCTGTTGAAGGCCCGGGCCAGGCCGGCCAGGGCGTCGTCCAGCACCGCGGGGTCCAGGCGCAGGGGCGCGCCCAGCACGCCGGCGTGGAACAGGGCGGCGCGGGCGAAGAGGCGGGAGCGGGGTCCGGCGATGTCGCGGCGGAGCGGTCCGGGGTCGGGCCGGAAGCTCAGGCGGCGGGCCGTGGCCTCGGGTTCGTGCCCGGCCAGTTCGTAGCCCAGGCCGTTGGCCAGGGCGAAGAGCTTGCGCAGGGTGGGCAGGTCCAGGCCGTGGCTGCCGGCCAGGGCCGCCCATTCCCGCCAGGAGGCGCGCTCGGCCTCGTGGTTCGCCAGGGAGCCGCCCCGGGCCTTGCGCGCCCGGGCGGCGCCCGCCATGGCCTGGGCCCGGCGGGCCAGGGCCTCCACGAACTGGCGGTCCAGGTCCGCAAGTCCTTCACGCTGGCCGCCGCGCTGGGGCGGCCGTTTCCGACGATCGATCATGGTGGTGTTGTCCAGAAAGGAAAGTCGCCCTTCTTACCCCAAGACGGAGGCCAGGGCAAGCAAGGGCGCGGTGGCGAAAAAAGGGGGGCGCCCGAGGGCGCCCCCCTGGAATCAGCAGTGCCCGAAGGCTGCTACTTCATGGAACCGCCGGAGGCGGCCTTCTGCATCTTGACCTCGACCTTCTCGGTCAGGCCCTCGTAGTAGGCGCGCAGGATGGTCAGGACCTCCTCGCGACCGAAGTGGTCGGGCACTTCGGCGCCCTCGGACAGGGCCTTGCGCAGCTTGGTGCCGGACAGGATCACGCGGTCTTCCTTGGTGTGCGGGCAGGTGCGCAGGGAGGCCATGCCGTCGCACTTGAAGCAGTAGAAGGTCCAGTCGATCTTCATGGGCTTGCAGAGCAGCGCCTTGCCCGGATCCGCGGGAGTCGGGATCTTGTCGAAGATGGTCTGGGCCTCGAACATGCCGTAGAAGTCGCCCACGCCGGCGTGGTCACGGCCGATCAGCATGTTGTTGACGCCGTAGTTCTGGCGGAAGGTGGCGTGCAGCAGGCCCTCGCGGGGACCGGCGTAGCGCATGTCCAGGGGGTAGCCGGCCTGGAGCACGTTCTTCTTCACGAAGTACAGCTCCACCAGCTTGTCGATGCACTTGACGCGCACGTCGGCCGGGATGTCGCCGGGCTTCAGGTTGCCGATCAGGGAGTGGATCAGCACGCCGTCGCACACTTCGATGGCGATCTTGGCCAGGAACTCGTGGGAGCGGTGCATGGGGTTGCGCAGCTGCAGGGCGGCCACGTTCTTCCAGCCCAGCTTGTCGAACTCGGCGCGCACTTCGGCGGGCCGCTTGTAGATGCCGGCGTACTTGGTCGGGTAGTTGCCCTCGGAGAGGACCTTCACCGGACCGGCCAGGCAGAACTTCTTCTGGGCCAGCACCATCTGGACGCCCGGATGGTCCTCAACCGCGACCTTCCAGAACTTGTCGTCGGCGGAGTCGTCGCCGGCGCCCTTGTAGACCTTCTCGCACTCCCACTTCTTCTCGGCCTCGGTCAGCTCGAACTTCTCGGTGACCTTCATGGTGGCGTAGACGGTGCCGTTGTTGACCAGGGTGACCTCGTCGCCCACCTTCACGGACTCGTCGTCGGTGTCCAGCACCACGGGCACGGGCCAGAAGGTGCCGTCGGCCATCAGGAACTTCTCGCAAACGCCCTTCCAGTCGGCCTTGGTCATGAAGCCTTCCAGCGGCGAGAAGCCGCCGATGCCGATCATGATGAGGTCGCCCTTCACGCGGTTGGACACCTCGATCTTCTTCAGGGTCTCGGCCTTCTTCAGTTCGGCCGCGAGCGCATCGCCTTCGAGCAGGCGGATGACCAGCCCTTTGCCACCATGCGGGGGAACCAGCTGCGACATGTGTCGTCTCCTTGAATGTCCGTTGTTGGTTGCCTCAACGATACGACGTTTCCCTTCGTATCCATCGCCTCAAGCCGCGATTCTGTTGCTGTAAGCGCCGGACTCCCGGCGGTCCTCCACGGGAGGACTGCGCGGAAACCGGCACTTCGCTCTAGAGAAAAAACCCGGCAACTGTCAAGCAGCCCGCGGCTGGCGGGCCTTCCCGCGCATTTTTCATTTTAATTCATGAATATCATATTGTTATATGGAATAATCCCGGCGCAGCCCCAGTCCCGCCCCAAGGCCGCGCCGCACAGTTCGTGAAATTTTTACCATGAATTGGCAGGGCTTCGAACGTCCCGCACCCATTGAAAAAAAATCTTTGAAACCGCCGGAGCCCGCGGGTGCGGCTCCGGCCCCGGCGTGCTTTTACTTTAAGCTAGGACTTGACATATAATTTATATATTCATTAGATGTTCTTGTGCATTTTTTAACAATCTTCCGCGCCCGAAGGACGGCGGGCCCGGGCGCGGCGGCGTCTAGCGGCTCATCTGGCTTGAAACCACAACCCAAGGAGCCATCCCATGACGATGCGGATGACCACCCCCCTGCCGCACGGCGGCAGGCTCGTGGAACGGGTTGTCACCGACCCGGTCCTGGCCAAGAAGCTGGCCAAAGGCTGCCCGGTTTACGACATCAAACCCACCGTGAACGAAAAGGGCGTTCCGGTGCGCAACGTGTACCGGGAGATCATGTCGATCTGCTACGGGTTCTTCAGCCCGGTGGAAGGGCCCATGGGCTCGGCCGAGCTGGAGCGCGTGCTCAATGAGCGCCGCCTGCTCAACGACTGGATCTTCCCCTTCCCCCTGCTCTTCGACCTGTCCCAGGAGGACTACAAGAAGCTGGGCGTGGGCCCCGGCGACCGGCTGCTCCTGCGCCTCAAGGGCAAGCCCTTCGCGGTGCTGGACATCTCCGAGGTCTTCGTGGTGGACGACCGGGAGGCCATGGCCCACCGGATATTCGGCACCCCGGAGAACAACCCCGAGGTGGTCAAGGAGCCGTTCGACAAAAAGCATCCCGGCTGGGTCATCTACAAGTGCCACAATCCGGTGATGCTGGCCGGCAAGTACACCATCATCAACCCCCCGACCTTCAAGCCGCCCTTCGACCGCTTCTGGCTGCCCCCCCGGCAGTCCCGCGCGGAATACGCCAAGCGCGGCTGGCGCACGGTCATCAACCACCAGACCCGCAACGTGCCGCACGTGGGCCACGAGTTCCTCATGAAGAACGCGGCCTACACCGGCGACATCGAGCCCTGCAACGGCATCCAGGTCAACGCCATCATCGGCGTGAAGCGCCGCGGCGACTACCCGGACGAGGCCATCCTGGAAGGGCACGAGGCGGTGAACAAGGGCGGGTACATCAAGCCCGAGCGCCACATCGTGACCTTCACCCTGTGGGACATGCGCTACGGCAACCCGCTGGAGTCCATGCTGCACGGCATCGTCCGCCAGAACATGGGGTGCACCCACCACATGTTCGGCCGGGACCACGCGGCCGTGGGCGAGTACTACGACATGTACGCCACCCAGATCCTCTGGGACAAGGGCATTCCCAGCTTCGGCTTCCCCAAGAGCGTCTGCGAGGTGCCCTACGGCCTGCAGATCCGCCCCCAGAACATGGCCGAGTTCTGGTACTGCCCCAAGTGCAACGAGATCGCCTACTCGGGCAGCTGCGGCCACTCCAAGGAGAAGCAGAAGTTCTCCGGCTCCTTCATCCGGGGCATGGTGGCCGAGGGCATCTACCCGCCCGGCGTCATCTTCCGGCCCGAGGTGTACGAGGTGGTGGTGAAGTGGTGGAAGAAGTTCAACTACCCCTTCTGCAACGAGGCCTACGTCAAGCGGGTGGAAGAGGAGTTGGAAATCAACCTCCCGGACCTGGACGTCTAAGGAGGGACGATCATGGCAAAGAAATTCGCAGTACTGCTCGACGACAAGCGATTCAGCTCAGTGAAAGGCAGCGGCCTGGAGGACAAGATAGACTTCCTCTTCGGCGGCGCGCTCAAGGCCTTCATCATGGACATCTCCGAGGATGAGGCCAAAAAGATCATGAACACCTTCGACACCGCCCGGGTGGATTCGCGGGGGTACATCACCGACACCCCCATCGCCTTCAACCGGGTGCTCTTCGAGGAGATCGCCAAGGCCAAATCCCTGGGCGGCGAGGTCATCGGCGCGGTGCTCAAGCGCGAGAAGGAGATCAAGGACATGGCGGCCAAGGAGAGCGACTTCCTCCCGGCGCCGGAAATCTAAACACGCCTTCCGGGCGGCGCCCGATTCCGGGCGCGCCCTGAGACGGAACCTGCAGGGGCCCTCCAGGGCCCCTGCCCTTTTTCTGCGGGCCGCACCCCCTCCCGCCTTTGCGAGCCTCGCACCGGGGCCGCGGTCGCCACGGTCATGGGCTGGATATGGCCCTTCCCCCGGTCTCTCTGGCAACCATGCGGCAAAGGCGCGGACTGCGCCTCCCGCGGCCAGTGCGGACAGTAATTGACATTGATAGTCGTTTTCATTATCAAACCAACTCCGTCGGCAATCCCGCCTCCCCAACCTGCACAGGAGCAGACCATGAACGAAGGCTTCAAGAACCTCCTCTTCTTCCTGGCCGGCGCGGCCGTGGGCGCTCTGGGCGCCACCGTGGTTTCCCGCAACCAGGAGTCCCTGCGGCCCGTGGTGACCGACCTGCTGGCCAAGGGCATGGACCTCAAGGACAAGGCCGGCGCGATCCTGGAGACCGCCAAGGAGAACATCGAGGACCTGGTGGCCGAGGCCAGGCACGCCCAGGAGTCCCGCACCGACGCCGCCCCGGCCGAGCCCAAGGCCTAGCCGGTCCATGTCCCACTGGTCCATCGCCCACGAGATTCCCGGCCGCATCCGGCTGCGGGTGCGGCGCGGCTTGGCCGCCACCGCCGCGGCCCAGGCCATGGCCCGCGCCGCGGCCCGGGTGCCCGGGGTGCTCGGCCTGGCCTATTCCCCCCGCACCGGGAGCCTGCTCTTTCTCTACCAGGACCCGGCCGCGCGCCAGGGCCTGCTGGCCCTGGTCCTGGCCTGGGACCCCGCGGCCGCGCCCTTTCCCCCGGCAGGGGGGAAACTCCCCGCCCGGGCGGAGCCGGCCGGACCGCCGGCCACCCTGGGCCGCACCCTGGCCCCTTGGGCTGGCATGCTGCTCCTGCGCATGGCCCTGCCCCAGGTCTTCCGCCCCTTCTTCCTGGCGCGCAGGGTGTTCCCCTTCCTGTTCCGGGGCGGGCGCGCGCTGCTGCGGGGCAGGTTCGGCGTGGAGGTGCTGGACGGCCTGGCCATCGGGGTGTCCCTGCTGCGCCGCGACTACCGCACCGCGGCCGGCGTGGCCCTGCTCCTGGGCCTGGGCGAGATGCTGGAGGGCTTCACCCGGCGTACGTCCCGGGAGAGCCTGGCCCAGAGCCTGGCCGCCACCTTCGATACCGCCTGGGTGCGCCGCCGTGGCCATGTCCTTCGCATCCCCGCCGTGGAGCTGTCCCCCGGCGACCTGGTGGAGGTGGGGCTGGGCCGCGCCATCCCGGTGGACGGGGTGGTGGAGTCCGGCGAGGCCATGGTCAACCAGGCGGCCATGACCGGCGAGGCATTGGCCGTGCACAAGCGGCCCGGCGCCCCGGTCTTCGCCGGAACCGTGGTGGAGGAAGGGGAAATCCTGGTGCGCGCCGCCTCTGCCGGGGACCAGACCCGAATCCACAAGATGGTCCAGGTCATCGAGGAATCCGCGGACTTCAAGTCCCGGCTCCAGGGCCAGGCCGAACGCCTGGCCGACAGGCTCGTGCCCTGGACCATCCTGGCCAGCCTGGCCGTGTACCTGGCCACCCGCGATGCGCGCCGCGCCGCGGCCGTGCTCCTGGTGGACTATTCCTGCGCCATCAAGCTGGCCACCCCCCTGGCCGTGCTGAGCGCCATGCGCGACGCGGCCCGCCGGGGCATGCTGGTCAAGGGCGGCCGCTTCCTGGAAGAGCTGGCCCGGGCCGACGCCTTCGTGTTCGACAAGACCGGCACCCTCACCGCGGCCCGCCCCCGGGTGGCGGAGGTCGTTCCCTTCGGCCGGCGGCGGGCCGGCTCGGTGCTGCGCCTGGCCGCCTGCCTGGAGGAGCACTTCCCCCACCCCGTGGCCCGCGCCGTGGTGCGCAAGGCCGAGGAGGAGGGCCTGGACCACCGCGAGGCCCACGCCCAGGTGGAGTACATCCTGGCCCACGGCCTGGCCTCCCGGGTGCGGGGCGAGCGGGTGGTCATCGGCAGCCGCCACTTCGTGCACGAGGACGAAGGGGTGGACCTGGCCGAGGCCGACGCCCTGCTGGCCGGCCGGCCGGACCTGGACGCTTCGGCCCTGTATCTGGCGGTGGGCGGCGAATTGGCCGGGCTCCTGCTCATCGAGGACGAGATGCTGCCCGAGGCCGAGGCCATGGTGCGCGAACTGCGCGCCGACGGGATCGAGCACTTGGCCATGCTCACCGGCGACGCCCCCCGGGCCGCGGCCAAGGTGGCCTCCCGGCTGGGCCTGGACGAGGTCCACTCCCAGCTCCTGCCCGAGGACAAGGCGGCCGTGGTCCGCAGCCTGCGGGAATCGGGCCGGGTGGTGGCCATGGTGGGCGACGGGGTCAACGACGCCGCGGCCCTGTCCATGGCCCAGGTGGGCATCTCCCCCCGGCACGGCACGGACCTGGCCCGCCAGGCCGCGGACATCCTCCTGGCCCCGGGCGAGCTGGGCAGCCTGCCCGAACTGCGCCGCATCTCCCGCCAGTGCATGCGCCGCATCCGCACCAACTTCTCCGTCATCGTGGGCTTCAACAGCGCCGTGCTCCTGGCCGGGCTCCTGGGCCTCCTGCCCCCGGGGCTCTCGGCCCTTTCCCACAACCTGGCCACCGTGGGCGTGGCCCTGGGCAGCATCCGCCCCTACCGGCTGCCCGCACTCCCCCCCGCAACCCCAGAGAGAGGCGAATCCCATGATCGCAAGCCAGATTCCCGGACGCATCCGCTTCCGCCATCCCGCCCTGCGCGACAGCGCCGTCGCCGCCGGGTTGGAGACGCGGCTGCGTAGACTGGCCGGCCTGCGCGCCGTGGCGCACAACCCCCGGGCCGGCAGCCTGCTGGTGGACTACGACCCGGCCCGGCCCGCCGGCCCCTTCCTGAGCGCAGCGGCCACGCTGCTGCCCCAACCGCCCGCCCCCGCCTTGCCCAGACCGGCGGACCCGGCCGCGGCCCGCCGGCGCAAGGCCCGGCTGCGCCGCTTCCACCTGGTGAGCCTGGGCGGGAGCTTCGCCCTGTGCCTGGGCCTGGGCCTGGCCGGGACCGAGGGCCCCCACAAGGCGGCAGGCCTCCTCTTCGCCGGCCTGGCCGGCTGGCACCTCTTGGCCCGCTCCCGCCGCATCTTCGTCTGAGCCCACCGCAGCGGTCCGCCGCGCCCAATTCCTACCCGCCCGCTTGTGATTGATTGCACAGGCGGCCCGGCGCGTCCAACCCCGCGCGCGCACTCTCCACTTCGCCCGGGGCCGCCCCTCGGCCGGCGCATTCCGCAACCTGGCCGGCGGGATAGTCCTTGCATCCTTGCCTAGAAGCATGTATGGCTTGGATGTTTGCTCTCCCTACTGCCCTTGCGGCCTGCGGGGAGGCCATCACGACGCTGCCCCGCGGGGGAGTGCGCGGTTGCCGAAGGGCCTTCAGCTTTTTTCGGCTCCGCCCGCTCCGCAGGGTTCAGATATCCTGAAAGAAAATGCTGCGCCCGGGCATGATGCCCGGGAAGTTCCGGCCCTTGCGGCCGAAACGCTTGACAGGGTCCGGGGGGCTTGTTAATTATCTCACAATCTGTGGGCGGAATTATTCTAACCAACTGGAATTCATCGGATTAGATTCATGACCATGCTGCGACCCAGCTCCGGCCTTCACGGCGCATTCGCCCCCGCACTGGGGGCGGGCGCAGGGTGTTGCGCCGGACGCCGCTGGCGCGGCATGGCCGCTTCCGCTACGCCGAGCCCGTCCAGGGGCGTCGCGTAGCCCGAAAGAAAGCAGGGCTCCCCCCTCCGGGTCCCTGCTTTTTTTGCTCTCCGTCGCGCCCGGGGGAGAGCCATAGTTGTGGGGTTAACATCTAACACACCATACGTGGAGGATTGACTATGCCGACTTTCGTTGATCCCTCAAAGTGCGATGGATGCAAGGGCGGCGAGAAAACCGCTTGCATGTACATCTGCCCGAACGACCTGATGATCCTGGATCCGGATGAGATGAAGGCCTACAACCAGGAGCCGGATGCATGCTGGGAGTGCTACTCCTGCGTGAAAATCTGCCCCCAGGGCGCCATCACCGCTCGTCCGTACGCCGACTTCGCCCCCATGGGCGGCACCTCGATCCCCATGCGGTCCTCCGAGGACATCATGTGGACCATCAAGTTCCGCAATGGCAGTGTGAAGCGCTTCAAGTTCCCCATCCGCACCACCCCGGAAGGCTCCATCAATCCCTTCGCGGGCAAGCCTGAGCCCGGTGATCTCGAGACCGAACTGCTGTTCACCGAGACCGCGCTGAAAGCCCCCAAGGAAGCCCTGGGCAAGAAGTTCGACATCACCGATAACGACAAGTCTCAGTGCTGGATGGACGTGCCCTGCGGCGCCTAGTGCGGGCTTGGCTAAAAAACACGCTTAACCCTCAAGAATTTCAAGGAGCAATCATATGCCGATGATTCCCGTGAAAGAGAAGGCCAAGGGCGTGGCCATTGCCGAGCCCGAGGTTGTTCAGCACGATGTTGACATCCTCATGGTCGGCGGCGGCATGGGCACCTGCGGTGCGGCCGTCGAGGTCATGGCTTGGACCAAGAAGTTCTGCCCCGATGCGAAAGTGATGCTGGTGGACAAGGCCGCCCTGGAGCGCTCCGGCGCCGTGGCGCAGGGCCTGTCGGCCATCAACACCTACCTGGGCAAGAACGATGCCGACGACTACGTGCGCATGGTCCGCACCGACCTGATGGGCCTGGTCCGCGAAGACCTGATCTTCGACCTGGGCCGCCACGTCGACGATTCCGTGCACATGTTCGAGGAGTGGGGCCTGCCGGTCTGGTGCAAAGACGAGCAGGGTCACAACCTGGACGGCGCCCAGGCCAAGGCCGCCGGCAAGTCCATCCGCACCGGCTCCGACCCCGTGCGCTCCGGCCGTTGGCAGATCATGATCAACGGCGAGTCCTACAAGTGCATCGTGGCCGAGGCCGCGAAGAACGCCCTGGGCGAAGACCGCTACATGGAGCGCATCTTCATCGTGAAGCTGCTCCTGGACGCCAACACCCCCAACCGGATCGCCGGCGCCGTGGGCTTCAACCTGCGCGAGAACAAGGTCCACATCTTCAAGGCCAACTGCATGCTGGTTGCCTGCGGCGGCGCCGTGAACGTGTACCGCCCCCGGTCCACCGGTGAGGGCATGGGCCGCGCCTGGTACCCGGTGTGGAACGCTGGTTCCACCTACACCATGTGCGCTCAGGTCGGCGCCGAGATGACCATGATGGAAAACCGGTTCGTCCCCGCCCGCTTCAAGGACGGTTACGGCCCGGTGGGCGCCTGGTTCCTGCTCTTCAAGGCCAAGGCGACCAACTACAAGGGCGAGGACTACTGCGCCACCAACCGCGCCATGCTGAAGCCCTACGAGGATCGCGGCTACGCCAAGGGCCACGTGATCCCCACCTGCCTGCGCAACCACATGATGCTGCGCGAGATGCGCGAAGGCCGCGGTCCCATCTTCATGGACACCAAGACCGCCCTGCTGACCTCCTTCGCCACCATGACCCCGGCCCAGCAGAAACACCTCGAGGCCGAGGCCTGGGAAGACTTCCTCGACATGTGCGTTGGTCAGGCCAACCTGTGGGCCGCCACCAACTGCGCCCCCGAGGAGCGCGGCTCNNTACCTGCTCGGCTCCCACTCCGGCTGCTGCGGCATCTGGGTGTCCGGTCCGGACGAGGCCTGGGTCCCCGAGGACTACAAGGTCAAGGCTAGCAACGGCAAGGTGTACAACCGCATGACCACGGTCGAGGGCCTGTGGACCTGCGCTGACGGCGTCGGCGCTTCCGGCCACAAGTTCTCCTCCGGCTCCCACTCTGAGGGCCGTATCTGCGGCAAGCAGATGGTGCGCTGGTTCATGGACCACAAGGACTTCAAGCCCGCCATCAAGGAGACCGCTGACGAGCTGAAGAAGCTCATCTACCGGCCGTACTACAACTTCATGGCTGGCAAGGACGCCTCCACCGACCCCGTCGTGAACCCCAACTACATCACCCCGAAGAACTTCATGATGCGGTTGGTCAAGTGCACCGACGAGTACGGCGGTGGCGTGGGCACCTACTACACCACCTCCAAGGCTCTCTTGGAGACCGGCTTCTGGCTGCTGGACATGATGGAAGAGGACTCCATGAAGCTGGCCGCCCGTGACCTGCACGAGCTGCTGCGCTGCTGGGAGAACTACCACCGTCTGTTCACCGTGCGCATGCACATGCAGCACATCCACTTCCGCGAGGAGTCCCGCTACCCCGGCTTCTACTACCGCGGCGACTTCCTGGGCCTGGACGACACCAAGTGGAAGTGCTTCGTGAACTCCAAGTACGATCCGGCGAAGGGCGAGACCAAGATCTTCAAGAAGCCCTACTACCAGATCATTCCTGACTAAGAACCTCTGAGAGGGCGGCCGCGGCCAACGCGGCCGCCCTTCTTGGAAAATGGTCTAAGCCTGAGCAGTAACTCCTTATCGCTTGGGCTTAGGCCATTTTCAGCCTGGCCCGAATTCACCTCAGGGAGGACACAATGTCGAACAACACCGTTCTCGTCGTCGGTGGCGGTTTCAGCGGCATCACGGCCGCCCTCGAAGCCGCGGAAGTCGGTTACGAGGTCTACATCGTCGAGAAAGAGCCCTATCTCGGCGGCCGGGTGGCCCAGCTGAACCAGTACTTCCCCAAGCTCTGCCCGCCCAGCTGCGGCCTGGAAATCCAGTTCCAGCGCATCAAGAAGAATCCCAACGTCCACGTGCTCACCATGGCCAGCGTGTCCTCCATCAGCGGCGGGCCGGGCGCCTTTGAGGTGAAGGTGGACGTGGCCCCCCGCCACGTGAACGAGAACTGCACCTGCTGCGGCGCCTGCGCCGAAGAGGCCACCACCATGGTGGAGTGCGCCTTCGACTTCGGCCTGGGCAAGCGCAAGGCGGCCTACCTCCCGACCGTCTTCGCCTTCCCGCAGCGCTACGTCATCGACGCGGCCAAGTGCGGCAAGGCCGAGCTTACGGCCATGGCCGAGGCCTGCGCCTACGACGCCATCGATCTGGACGAGGCCCCCAAGAGCCTCACCCTGAACGTGGGCGCCATCGTGTGGGCCACCGGCTGGAAGCCCTACGACGTGACCAACCTGACCAACCTGGGTGCGGGCGCCATCCCCAACATCATTTCCAACATGCAGATGGAGCGCCTGGCCGCGCCCAGCGGCCCCACCAGCGGCAAGATCCTGCGCGAGGACAAGAGCGAGCCGA
>DKEU01000064.1:0-144 GCA_002452635.1 Desulfovibrionaceae bacterium UBA6814
CGCGGCGTGAGCGTGAAGCTCGACGCCTCCGCCCTGGCGGCCAAACTCAACCACTACTGCCGCCGCGCCCTGGAGAACGCCACCGAGCTGTGCGCGTACCAGACCAACTACCAGGTGGAGCCGGAGCACGTGCTGCTCAAGCTT
>DKEU01000064.1:224-383 GCA_002452635.1 Desulfovibrionaceae bacterium UBA6814
ACCCCGGTGCTGGCCGCCGGCCTGGTGCGGCTCCTGGAGGACGCCTGGGTGGTGTCCTCGGTGCACCTGGACTGGCCCCAGACCCGCTCCGGCGCGCTGGCCCTGGCCCTGGTCTGCGACGACGCCCAGCGCACCCGGCTCAAGGAGACCTGCCCCGCC
>DKEU01000064.1:436-2559 GCA_002452635.1 Desulfovibrionaceae bacterium UBA6814
GCCGAGGCCCAGGCCCAGGCCGCGGCCCCGCCCCCGGCCGGGGCCGGCGATTCCGACGCCCTGGCCCGCTACACGGTGGACCTCACGGCCCAGGCCAGGGAGGGCGAACTGGACCCGGTGCACGGCCGGGACCAGGAGATCTGGCAGGTGGTGGACACCCTCATGCGCCGCCGCCAGAACAATCCCATCCTGGTGGGCGAGGCCGGGGTGGGCAAGACCGCGGTGGTGGAGGGCTTCGCCCTGCGCGTGGCGGCCGGGGACGTGCCCCCGCCCCTCAAGGACGTGGCCGTGCTGTCCCTGGACCTGGGCCTGCTCCAGGCCGGGGCCGGGGTGCGCGGTGAGTTCGAGGAGCGGGTGGCCGCGGTGCTGCGCGCGGTGAAGAATTCCCCCAAGCCGGTGATCCTGTTCGTGGACGAGGCCCACACCCTCATCGGCGCGGGCGGCCCGGCCGGCGGGTCGGACGCGGCCAACCTGCTCAAGCCCGCCCTGGCAAGGGGCGAGGTGCGCACCATCGCGGCCACCACCTGGGCCGAGTACAAGAAGTATTTCGAGAAGGACGCGGCATTGGCCCGCCGCTTCCAGGCCATCCACCTCAAGGAGCCGGACCAGGCCATGGCCGTGGAGATCCTGCGGGTGGTGGCGGTGAAGCTGGCCGCCCACCACGGGGTGGAGATCGCGGACGAGGCGGTGCGCGACGCGGTGCGCCTGTCCGTGCGCCACCTCACCGGCCGCCGCCTGCCGGACAAGGCGGTGAGCCTGCTGGACACGGCCTGCGCCCGGGTGGCCATGGAGCAGACCGGCCTGTCCCTGCCCCTGGAGAGCATGGTCCAGAGCCTCTCCGGCCTGACCTCGGAGATCGAGGCCCTGGACCGGGAGGAGGGCGCGGTGGGCAACCGGGCCTTCCGCCTGGCCGAGATGCGGGCCGCGGCCGAGGAGCTGTCCGCCGAGTGCGAGCGGCTGTCCGGCCGGCTCAAGCAGGAGCTGGACCTGGTGCGCCGCATCCTTGATTTGGGCCGGGGGCCGGACCTCTCCAAGCCCGCGCCCGGCCGTTCGGCCCCGGCGGCCGAGGCCGAGCGCATCAGGCTCGGCCGCGAACTGGCCGAGGTGCAGGCGGGCAGCCCCCTGGTGCACCTGGCCGTGGACGGCTCGGTGGTGGCCCAGGTGGTGTCGGGCTGGACCGGCATTCCGGCGGGCCGCATGCTGCGCGACGACGTGAAGGCCGTGCTGGTGCTCAAGGAGGAGCTGGCCCGCCGCATCAAGGGCCAGGACGAGGCCCTGGAGGCCGTGGCCCGGCGCATGCGGGCCTGGCGCGCGGACCTGGCCGACCCGGCCAAGCCCGCCGGGGTGTTCCTGTTCGCCGGCCCCAGCGGGGTGGGCAAGACCGAGACCGCCCACGCCCTGGCCGACCTGCTCTTCGGCGGGGAGCGCAACCGGGTGACCATCAACCTCTCCGAGTACCAGGAGGCGCACAGCGTGTCGGGCCTGAAGGGCGCGCCCCCAGGCTACGTGGGCTTCGGCCAGGGCGGGGCGCTCACCGAGGCGGTGCGCCGCACGCCCTACAGCGTGGTGCTCCTGGACNNNNTGTTCTACCAGGTGTTCGACAAGGGAACCATGGAGGACGGCGAGGGCCGGTCCGTGGACTTCCGCAACACCGTCATCATCCTCACCACCAATGTGGGGGCCGAGACCATCGAGGAGGCCTGCCGCGGCCCGCAGCGCCCCGCGGCCGAGGACCTGGCCGCCAAGCTGCGGCCCGAACTCAATGCGCACTTCCGCCCGGCCTTCCTGGGCCGGCTGGACGTGGTGCCCTTCTATCCCCTGGGCCGGGAGGACCTGGCCGCCATCGCCGAACTCAAGCTGGCCGGGCTCACCGAGCGGCTGCGCACCAACCACGGGGCCGAGCTGACCATGGACCCGGCGGTGCCCCGGGCCATCGCCCGGGCCTGCGCCGAGGCCCCGTCCGGCGCGCGCACCATCGACGCCATCGTGAACCACCGCCTGCTGCCCGAGCTGTCCCGGGAGCTGCTTCTGCTCCTCACCTACCAGGACCGGGTGGACGGGGCGCACATCGGGGTGGACGACAAGGGCGAATTCTGCTTCGATTTCGGGCCGCGGCCCCGGCC
>DKEU01000078.1:0-543 GCA_002452635.1 Desulfovibrionaceae bacterium UBA6814
GGCTGGCGCATGACCCCGCAGCAGTACGCAGCCCTGGACTGGAGCCGCCTGGCGGACCTGACCCGGCTCTACGGCCGGGACTGAGCCCATCCCCCCGCCGGTGCACCCCTGCACCGCTCCGGTGCAGGGCCCTGCACCCGTCTTGCACTTAAGTTATGTTAACCAACTAGAATATAATGAAGATTTCGCTGGCACGCATCCTGCCTCCAGAGGGGTCAAACGCAACCCCTCAAGGAGGTAGCCTGCCATGTCCCGACATTCCCTTCGCGCCTATATCGCCCTGGTCCTGCTGGCCCTGACCCTCTCCGCCGGCGCGGCCCGGGCCGACGACGTCGCCACCTCGGTCTCCATCAGCACCCCCGCGGTCTCCTTCTCGGTGCACGCCGCCAAGGTGAAGAGCACCACCACCGAGACCGTGGCCTACGTCCCGGCCGCGCAGCCCGCGCCTCCCGCGCCTGCGGCCTGGGCCCCGGCCCCGCAGCCCGTCCCGGCGCCCATGGCCCATGCCCCGGCCCCGCAGCCCGTCCCGGCGCCCATGGCCCA
>DKEU01000078.1:550-7676 GCA_002452635.1 Desulfovibrionaceae bacterium UBA6814
CCCCCCAACCCGTGCCCGCCGCCCCCGGCCACGGCCCCCAGGCGGCGGAGAACGCCTGGGCCAACCAGCCCCGATAATCCCGACTGCCCCTGCCCCCCACCCTGCAACCGGGCGGAACGGAGCCTCCGTCCCGCCCTTTCGCGTCCCGGCATAGACGCAGGCCGGGGTTTGGGCTATGGGTGGGCTACCCACCTCAAACCATGGAGAAGCGCCATGGCCATCCAACGTCCGGAACGCAAGTTCGCCAAAATCATCATGGCCCTCCGCGACGGAACCATCGTCGAGGGCACCGTGAACCTCGGCATCGGCGAGTACAACACCCGGGTCTCGGACCTGCTCAAGGGCGAGGAGGACTTCCTCACCCTCACCGACGTGACCTCCAACAACCGCGAGATCGACCGCCGCGGGGACATCCTGTTCGTGAACAAGACCCAGGTGGTCTGGGTCATCCCGACCGAGGATTAGGGCATCTGAACTTTTTCACAGGTACGATGCTGTGATGCAGGTTAGTTAAGGGAAGAGTCGTTCAGCTTCGCGCCTTGTTTCAGGGCGAAACTGTGCGAGAGCGCAGAGTAGGCGGCCCGCCGCCTCAGCGTCCCGGCCGGCGGCCGCGACGCGCCGCCAGGAGCGCGGTGAGCCCGGCCATGGCCGCGGCCAGCACCGCGCCGGCGTAGAATACCCCGTCCATGCCCCAGGCCGCGTGGGCCGCCGCGCCCAGCACCGGCCCCAGGGTCTGGGAGAGGCGCAGCACCCAGCCGTTCAGGGCCATGAAGGCCCCGCGGTGCTCCATGGGCGCGTGCTCGGCCAGCAGCGCCTGCACCCCGGGCACGATGAGCCCCATGCCCCCGCCGAAGCACAGCACCGGCAGCACGCTCCAGAACAGGTTCGGCATGAGCGGGGCCAGAACCCCGAAGGCGCAGAACAGGCAGAAGCCCGCGACCATGAGCACGGCCTGCGGAACGCGCGCCGACAGCCTCCCCAGTTGCGAGGAGAACAGCCCGGTGCCCAGGGAGGCCGAGGCGATGACCGCGCCGATGGCCCAGGCCGGGGCGGCGAAGCGCTGGTCCAGGAGCAGGGGCAGGAAGGCGATGACCACCCCGTAGAGCAGCACGAAGGTGGCCCCGGTCACCGCGAACAGGCCTGCGGCCCGGCCCGTGGCCGCCAGCCGGAGCGCGGTGCGCATGTAGTGGCCCAGCTCCGGCCGCGCCGCCGGGGCCGGGCAGGAGAGCCACAGGCCCACGGCCAGGGCCAGGGGCAGGCCCACGGCCGGCAGGAAGAAGGGCAGGCTCCAGTGGAAATGGCCCAGCAGACCGCCCAGGGCCGGGTAGACCGTGGTGCCCAGGGCCAGCACCCCGGCGTTGTAGCCCAGGGCGGTGATGCGCTCCCGGCCCTCGTACAGGTCCGAGATGATGGTCACGTTGAGCGCGCCCAGGGCCGCGGCGCCCACGCCCTGCAAGAGGCGCAGGGCCAGGAGCAGATGGAAGTCCCGGGCCAGGCCGCAGCCTGCGCCGAACAGGGCGAACACCACCAGCGAGGGCACCAGCACGGTCTTGCGGCCGTAGCGGTCGGCCAGCACGCCCAGCACCGGGGTCAGGAACGCCCCGGGCAGGGTGAAGCTGGTGATGACCAGGGCCGGCCCGGCTGCGCCCAGGCCGAACACCCGGAGCAGGTCGGGCAGGACCGGGGCCACGCTGGACACCCCCATGACCACCGTGAGGGTGACCCCGAAGGCCAGCCAGAGGTTGCGGTCCGCAAGCAGGGAGCGCCGAGGCGCGGCCCCGGGCGGAGGATTCAGGGGCATCGCGGCTCCGGTCAGAAGATGAGCTCCCGGGTCTCGCCGGGGCGGGAGTAGGCAAAGACGTCCACCCCGGGGACCGGACAGGCGGCCGCGAACTCGGCCACCCGGGCGGTGTCCCCGAAGGCGTGCATGGGCACCAGGAGCCGGGGCGCGAGCGCCTGCGCCGCGCGGTGGGCCCCGCTCCAGGACGCCAGGCGGGGGTCGGCGTTCACCAGGGCCAGGTGCGGGCCGAAGGCCGCCACCTGCGCCAGGCTGGCCGCGAAATAGTCCTCGGTATGGCGGCGGGCCGCGGCGTCCTGTTCGGGCCAGTCCCACAGGGCCAGGTCCCCGGAGAAGTACAGGCGCACGCCCTCGCACTCCACCAGGAAGGCCACGCCCAGGTCGTTGGCCTCGATACAGGATACGGCCAGGCCTTCCGCGTCCATGAATGCGCTCTGCGGCTCCTCGGGCTCGGCGATGAACGCGCCGTCCAGGTCCAGGTCCGGCGCCATGTCCGGCACGTCGAAGGACAGCACGAAGCGAACCCGGGCCGCAGCCCGGGCCAGATCGCGCACGTCGGCCCCGCAGTGGTCCGGGTGGCTGTGCGAGAAGAACACCCACAGGTCGGCCCCGGCCAGGGCCTGGCGAGCCGCGGCCTCGGCCGCCGGGGTGCGGTGCGCCGCATCCGGCCAGTCGAAGAGCAGGGTCCGCCCGCCCAGGCGCACGACAAAGCAGTCGTGGTGGATGTAGGTCACGGCCACGCGCATGGGAAAACCATATTAGCCGGAGCAGAAAATGTCTTCATTTTCGTGCTCCGGATTATAAGAACGGCCCAGCCCTTGGCGGGGCGCTGCGGCGAAGCCGCGGGAGCACGCCTGCATGGCGTGCTCCCCGTGATAGACCGTTCCCGGACATTGTACAATTCCGAACGCGGGTTGCCAGGAAACCCACCGGGGTGTAAGGATTTCGCCTATCCGGCTCGTTTTTTCGCAACCCCCAACCCCTTGCAAGGCGGGCAGCCATGTTTTCCACCATGAACTTCGGCCTGTTCTGCGGCATGCCCCTGGAGCCCAACGGCTACCGGGTGGCCATAGCAGGGGCCGGGCCCGCGGGCCTGATCGCGGCGGGCAACCTGGCCTGCCGCGGCTACCACGTGGAAGTCTTCGACAAGATGCCCCGGCCCGGCGGCCTCCTGCAGTTCGGCATCCCCGAATACCGCATTCCCACCCCGCGCATCGAGGAGGCCGTGGACCGCCTGGCCGAGGACTACGGGGTGGTCTTCAACCTGCGCACCAAGGTGGTGGGGTCCCTGGAGGACCCGGCCGGACCGGCCCACGACGAGGGCGACGTGTTCGTGACCGCCACCCGCTCCCTGGCCGACCTGCGCCGGGACTTCCACGCGGTGCTCCTCTCCACCGGCTCCTGGCGCTCCCGGCGCATGAACGTGCCGGGCGAGAACCTGGACGGGGTCTACTCCGGCCTGGAGTACCTCTTCCCCCTGCGCGCGGCCCACTGCCAGCCCGACGAGGTCTGCCCCCCGGACCTGGCCCGGCGCAAGGTGGTGGTCATCGGCGCGGGCCTGAGCGCCGTGGACGCGGCCCAGACCGCCCTGCTCGCGGGCGCGGACCAGGTCAGCCTGTTCTACCGCCGCACCATCGCCGAGGCCCCGGCCGGCATGCACGAGATCAAGCACCTCACCGCCAAGGGCTGCGCCTGGTACGAGTTGGCCATGCCCACCGCCATCCGCGGCGCGGACCGGGTGGAGGGCGTGGAGTTCGTGCAGTGCTCGTTAGGCGAGCCCGACGAGAGCGGCCGGCGCTGCCCCATCCCGGACAAGGAGCACAAGCAGGCCGTGGACGCGGACGTGGTGATCTGCGCCGTGGGCGAGCTGCCCACCCTGCCCGACGCCGCGGCCCTGGACATGAAGCGCACCCGCAAGGGCGGCAGCCGCTGGCCGCGCATGACCATGCTGGACGGCGTGTTCGCGGCCGGCGACTGCCTCACCGGCCCCAGCAAGATCGGCTGGGCCCTGACCGGCGGCCTGGAGGCGGCCCGGTCCATCCGCCGCTGGCTGCGCCACGTGGTTAGACATCCTTAGGAGCCGACATGTCCGAGCAGTGCATGAAGACCAAGTGGGTCGACTATTCCAAGTGCATCGGCTGCGAGTCCTGCGAGGCCATCTGCAAGCACATGTGGGGCACCTCCCGCATCCAGATGACCCAGACCGAGGACGGGGTCATGTTCCCCCTGTACTGCCACCACTGCGAATCCCCGCAGTGCATCAAGGCCTGTCCGGTGGGCGCCATCCAGAAGGAGGAGATCGGGGCGGTGGTGCACGACCCCGAGGTGTGCCGCGGCTGCCGCGCCATGGCCTGCATGGAGGCCTGCCCCTTCGGGGCCATCTACCACGCCGGCGGGGTGGTGCCCATCACCAAGTGCGACCTGTGCGCCGAACGCCGCCAGGTGGGCCTGGGCCCGGCCTGCGTGGAGATCTGCCCGGTGGAGGCCATCTACTGGGTGGACGTGGCGGAGTTGCCCAAGCTGCGCACCAAGGAGGCCATGGACCGGCAGAAGCTGGTCATGTCCCACATCGCGGCCAAGCGGAAGAAGAACAAGCCCAAGGCCCCGGAGGACAAGAAATGAGCGCCATCGCCGAACTGTCCATCTATCCCCTGGACAAGGGCGAGAGCGTGTCCGCCTACGTGGCCCGCGCCCTGGGGGCCATCAGGAAGAGCGGCCTGCCCCACGTGCTCACCCCCATGGGCACCTGCATCGAGGGGGAGTACGACCAGGTCATGGCCGTGGTCCGGGACTGCTACCTGGCCCTGGCGATCGACTGCAACCGCATCATCGTGAACCTCAAGCTGGACATCCGCCAGAGCCGCCAGGACGGCCTCACGGGCAAGCTGGAGTCGGTGCAGAAGAAGCTGGACTAGATTCCGGCTCGTGGCGAAACCGGGAATACCCGGGCGCACGGCTTCCGGCATCCCGGCACGGTTGGGAGAAAAACCGGCCTTGGTTCGGGAATGCAAAGGCTCGCCTTTGCNNCCTGCGCAGGCAGGTTTCATGCCACGGCATCTCCGGGAAAATCTAACTTCCCGCCTTGGCGAGCCTGGCCTCCAGCCGGCGCGCGCCCAGGGAGGCGGAGAAGCACAGGCCGAAGTACAGGGCCATCACCGTGATCCAGATCTCGAAGGTCAGGCCGGTGGAGGCCATGATCTGCAGGGCCTGGAAGGTCAGCTCCGGCACCGAGATCACGGCCACGATGGCCGAGTCCTTCACCGTGGAGATGACCTGGCCGGCCAGGGCGGGCAGGATGCGCCGCACGGCCTGGGGCAAGATGACGTGGCGGGTGGCCTGCCAGCGGGTCAGGCCCAGGGCCTTGGCCGCGTCGCGCTGCCCCCGCTCCACGGACTGGATGCCCGCCCGGATTATCTCCGTGATGTACGCCCCCTCGTACAGCGCCAGCGTGAGCAGCGCGGCCAGGAATCCCGACAGCCGGCCGGGCGGGGCCAGGAGCAGCCCGATGGCGGACTGGGCCAGGGCGGGCATCTCCCGCACCCGCTCCTCCACGGCCAGGGCGGTAAGCACCTGGTCGCTCAGGAAGAAGTACACCAGAAACACCAGCACCAGGGGCGGCAGGTTGCGCACGCTCTCCACGTAGGCCCCGGCCACCAGGCGCGGCAGCAGGCGGCGCGAGGTGCGGGCCAGGCCCATGGCCGCGCCGGCCAGGGTGGCCAGGAGCGTGGTCCACAGGGCCAGGCGCACGGTGCTCACCACCCCGGCGAGCAGCAGGTTGGGGACCAGCCCACCGGCCGCGTCGCGGCGCAGGAAATACTGGGGCAGGATGTCCCAGCGCCAGGCGTAATCCAGGTTCGTGGACGCGGACACGGCCAGGGCCGCCACGCCGGCGGCCACGGCCGCCAGGATGGCGGCGTCCAGCAGGGTGAATCGGACGCGGGCGCGCAGCACGGGGGTTCAGGCAGGGCGGCCGGGGAAAGCCCCGGCCGCCGCTTCCCGCCTTACTTGATGAGCTTTTCCCAGTCCTTGGTCTCGAACCAGTAGTGCTTGCGCTCCGCGAACCACCCCTCGGCGTCCACCACGGTGATCCAGGAGTTGAGCACGTTCAGGGTGTCCACGTCGCCCTTGCGCACGGCCATGGCGATGGGCTCCTTGGTGAACTCGCCCGGGAAGGGGGAATACAGCTTGCCCGGGTTCTCCACGGCCAGTTGGGCGGGCAGGGGCGCGTTGCCCACGAAGGCCGCGGCCCGGCCGGCCAGGAGCTCCTGGGTGCACAGGGCCTCGGAGTCGAAGTGCTTGTGCTCGGCATGGGGCAGGTACTTGCGCGCCGCGGCCATGGCCGTGGTGCCGGTGCGCGACACGATGACCATGCCCGGCTTGTCGAAGTCGGCCAGGGCGGTCTTGCCCGGGGCCACCTTGAAGCTGGCCACCAGGGCCGTGCCCGTGGTGTAGTACGGGAGGGTGAAGTTCACCTTCTGGCTGCGGTCGGGCCGGATGCTCATGCCGCCGATGAGGATGTCGAACTTGCCCGTGAGCAGGGCCGGGATGATGCCCGACCAGGCCGTGGGCACGAACTCCACCTTGACCTTGAGGTCGTCGGCCAGGCGGCGGGCCACCTCGATCTCGAACCCGGTCCACTCCCCGTTCTTGTCCGGCATGGCCCAGGGCACGAAGGTGTCCATGCCCACGCGCAGCACCCCGCGCCTCAGCACCTGGGCCATGGCCGAGTTGTCCACCAGCTCGGCCTGGGCCTTGGATTCGGCAGCGGCCGCGGGCGCGGCCAGCCAGACCGAGAGCAGGAACAGGGCCGCCAGGGTCGTGATCAGTCGCTTCATCTCGCTACTCCTTTGCGTCAGAGAATCTGGCTGAGGAACTGCCGGGTGCGCTCCTGGCGGGGGCTGCGGAAGAACTCGTCCGCCGCGGCCTCCTCCACCACCCGGCCGTTCTCCATGAACAGCACCCTATCGCCCACCTCGCGGGCGAATCCCATCTCGTGGGTCACCACCACCATGGTCATGCCCTCGTAGGCCAGGGTCTTCATGACCTCCAGCACCTCGCCGATCATCTCCGGGTCCAGGGCGCTGGTGGCCTCGTCGAAGAGCATGACGGAGGGCTCCACGGCCAGGGCCCGGGCGATGGCCACCCGTTGCTGCTGGCCGCCGGAGAGCTGGGCCGGATAGGCCTCGGCCTTGTCCGTGAGCCCCACCTTGGCCAGCAGCCGCTGCGTGGCCGCGGTGGCCGCGGCCTCGCTCCTGCCGCGCACCAGGCGCTGGGCCAGGTTCATGTTCCCGGTCACCGTGAGGTGGGGGAACAGGTTGAAGCTCTGGA
>DKEU01000003.1:0-1927 GCA_002452635.1 Desulfovibrionaceae bacterium UBA6814
TCATCACCCTGTGCGGCGACGCCAACGAAAAGTGCCCCCTCTTTTTCGGCGGCGTTGAGCGGCTGCACATGGGCTTTGAGGATCCCTCCCGTCTCCCCGGCAGCGAAGAGGAAGTTCTCCCCGCATACCGACGGGTCCGGGATGAGATCCGCCAGGCCATGCAGAAATTTTTCACCAGGGAATTGCCGTAGGGGCGTGATTCATCACGCCCTGATTCATCACGCCCGATTGTTGCGCCCCCTACGCATCGGCAGCATCAGTGGGCATAGGGCGCAATCAAACATTCAGGGCGCCATCACGCTACCAAAAAAAAGGGCGCCATGAATGGCGCCCCTACAAGGATTATTCTTATGTCTTCGCATCTCTCCAAAAGACTCTCTTTTCTCGATCGTTACCTCACCCTGTGGATTTTCGTGGCCATGGCGGTGGGGGTCGGCGCCGGCTGGCTGATCCCCGGCGTCAAGGATTTCGTCAATATCTTCACCGTCGGCACCACCAATATCCCTATTGCCGCCGGGCTGATTCTGATGATGTATCCGCCCTTTGCCAAGGTGCGCTACGAAGAGATGCCCGATGTCTTCCGCAACAAGAAGATTCTCGGCCTTTCCCTTATCCAGAACTGGGTGATCGGCCCCATTCTCATGTTCATCCTCGCCATCATCTTTTTGCAGGGCTACCCCGAATACATGGTTGGTCTCATCCTCATCGGACTGGCCCGCTGCATCGCCATGGTCATCGTCTGGAACGACCTCGCCGGAGCCGACCGGGAATACTGTGCCGGGCTGGTGGCCTTCAACTCCATCTTCCAGGTGCTCTTCTTCTCGCTCTACGCCTGGGTGTTCATCACCGTGCTGCCCGGCTGGTTCGGCCTGGCCGGGGCGGTGGTGGACGTGTCCATGGGCCAGATCGCCCAGAGCGTGTTCATCTACCTGGGCATCCCCTTCCTGGGCGGCATGTTCTCGCGCCTCGTCGGGCTCAAGCTCAAGGGCAAGGAGTGGTACGAGACCAAGTTCGTGCCCGCGGTGAGCCCCTTCACCCTGGTGTTTCTGCTCTTCACCATCCTGGTCATGTTCTCGCTCAAGGGCGAGGTCATCGTGGCCCTGCCCCTGGACGTGCTGCGCATCGCCGCGCCCCTGTGCGTGTACTTCCTGGTGATGTTCCTGGTGTCGTTCTGGCTGTCGCGCAAGGCCGGGGCCAGCTACGAGCAGTCCGCCACCCTGTCGTTCACCGCGGCGTCCAACAACTTCGAGCTGGCCATCGCGGTGGCCATCGCGGTGTTCGGCATCGAGTCCGGCCAGGCCTTCGCCGCGGTCATCGGCCCCCTGGTGGAGGTGCCGGTGCTCATCAGCCTGGTGAACGTGGCCCTGTACTTCAAGCGCAAGTACTTCCCCCACGCGGTGCAGACCCCGACCGGGGTCTGCCACATGGCGTGCAAGCCGTAAGCTCTCCTGCCAGGAGATGAAAGAACGCGGCGGCCCTGGGGCCGCCGCTGTATTTTACGGAAAGAGCGGGACGCCCCGGCAAGGGGCGTCCCGCTCCGGTGTTGGGACGTGGGCTAGCCGCGCTTGAGTTCGTCCACCAGGGACTGGAGCTCCTGGGCCATGCGCGCCAGATCGGTCACGGCCTGGGCCGATTGGGTCATGCCCTCGGCGGTCTCGGCGGCGATGCGGTTGACCTCGTCGGTGCCGCGGGAGATCTCCTCGCCGGCCGCGGACTGCTCCTCGGAGGCGGTGGCGATGGCCCGCACCTGGTCCGCGGTGGACTCCACCCGCGTGACGATGCTCTCCAGGGACTCGCCGGCCTCGCCGGCCAGGCCGGTGCTCTTGCCCACCGCCTCGGCCGCCTTGTCCATGGCCTCGATGTTGGTGCGGGTGCTGTTCTGGATGCCGGTCACCGCGTCGCCCACCTCCTTGGTGGCGGTCATGGT